>NZ_JAURVJ010000100.1 GCF_030655615.1 Nocardioides sp. | reverse complement strand
CGCGGCCCTGCACCAGCGGCTGGCCGACGCCGCCCCCAGCGCCGCCCAGCGGCTGCGCCACCTCGCGCTCGCCGACCCGCGTCCCGACGCCGAGCTCGCCCACGAGCTAGGCCTCGCGGCCCGCGACGCCGCGGCGCTGGGTGGGCGCGAGATCGCCGCCGAGCTCTACGTCCTGGCCGCCGACCGGGCGCCGTTCGAGCTCGACGCCGAGCGCGTCGAGTGGCTGGTCGCGGCCATCGAGACCGCCGCGCCCGGCAACCACGTCGAGCTGGTCAAGCGGGCGCTCAGCGACGTCCTGGCCTCGCACCCGACGCCGGCGCAGGCGGTGCGCGTGCGGCTGGCGATCCCCGAGCTCGCCGGCCACGCGGTGACGATCCTCGACGAGGTGCTGACCGCCGCGCTGGCCGACGCCGGCGACGACGACCTGCTCGTCGCCAAGGTGCTGCTGCAGCGCGCGCGGATCGCGCTGATGGAGTCGCGGCCCCACGCCGCCCACCGGGCCTGCGAGCGGGCGGTCGCCCTGCTCGAGCGGCACGGCGACGACGACGAGCTCGCCCTCGGCCTGACCACGCTCGCCGTCGCCCAGCGCTGGACCGGCGCCGACCACCAGGCCTCGATCGACCGCGCCGTCGAGCTGTCCGGCCCGACCCCGACGGGCTTCGTCCACACGTCGCCGGAGTACATGCACTCCCGCTTCGCCTTCTACGACGACCGCCTCGACGAGGCCTGGGCGGCCAACCTCGCGATGCTCTCCCAGGTCGAGCGCGGCGCCGGCATGGACCACGTCCACGTGCTGCGCTGCCTCGTCGAGGTCGCCGCGCGCACCGGCCGCAGCCGCGAGGCCGTCGAGTACGCCGCCCGCGCGGCCCGGATCGGCGAGCAGTTCGACCTCGAGGCCTACTCGGGCTGGTTCATCACCGCGACCGCCGAGCTCCTGACCGGCGACCTCGGCCGCGCCCGCACGCTGGGCCGCCGCGGCGTCGAGGCTGCCGAGCAGCGTGGCGACGTGCGCTACCTGCAGCGCCACCTCGTCGTCCTCGGCCAGGCCCTGCTCCGCTCCGGCGACGCCCAGGGCGCGCGCGAGGCGCTGGGCCGGGTGCGCGACATCGAGCGCGAGGGCGGCTTCGCCGACCCGACCGTCAACCGGTGGCACGCCGACCTGGTGTCGGCCCTCACCGCCCTCGGCCGCCTCGACGAGGCCGGCGACGTGCTCGCCCAGGCCCGCTGGGAGGTCGAGCGTCGCGAGGTGCGCGGCGGCACCGACGGCGTCTCGGCCCAGCTCGACCGCGCCGAGGCCGAGCTCCTCGTGGCCCGCGGCGACCTCGAGGGCGCCGAGCTCGTGCTCGACCGGGCGGCCAAGGTGTCCGCCGACCTCGGCATGCGCATCGACGCCGGCCGGGTCCTCGTCACCCGTGCCCACCTCGAGCGACGCCGGCGCCGGGTCGCGGCGGCCCGCACGGCGCTGCAGGAGGCCCACGAGCTCTTCGTCTCGCTGCACGCCGACGCCTGGGCCCGCCAGGTCCACGCCGAGCTCGCCCCCGACCGCGCCGCCAAGGCCGACGACCCGCTCCTCGACCGGCTCACCGACACCGAGGCCCGGATCGCGCGCGCCGTCGCGGCCGGGGCCAGCAACCGCGAGATCGCCGAGCGCACCTACGTCAGCGTCAAGACCGTCGAGGCCACGCTGACCCGGATCTATCGCAAGCTCGACCTCCGCTCGCGCACCCAGCTCGCGACGCTGCTCGTGCCCGCGCCCCCGGAGTAGGCGGGCCGAGTCGGGCCGGGGGTCGGGTCGGGTCGGGTCGGGTGGGCGGTGGGTGAGCCACCGAATGCCCGGCGTACGGGGGCCGGAACGGTGGCTGACGCACCGCCCGCCGGCGCCGCCACCGGACACAAAGTGGTCTAGACCCCGACCGGGGCAAGGGTTTCCCCCCTTATCGGCAGATTCCGGCAATCCCTACGGTTCCGATCGCGCCTCATCTCGGAAGTCACACCCCTGAGCGACGAGGGCGGGCGCATCCCCTCTCTCACACTCAGGAGACCCCATGAGATCCACGACGCTGCCTCGGGTGGCAGTGGCCGCGCTGGCGACCGCACTGGCCGGTTCGCTCGCACTCGGTACCCCCTCGTCGACGGCCGCCCCGGCCGCCGCCGACCGCGCGTCGGCGTCCGCCGACCGCTCCGGACCCGAGGGTCGCGCGGCGCAGGGCGACCGCCGCGACCGCGCGGTCGACGCCGCGGCGGCGTACGTCCGCAACCACGGCCCCGCCGGCCGCGGCCAGGGCGGTGCGACCAAGCTCGCCGGGACCCACGCGGGCACCAAGGGCACCTACTACGTCGCCTACCAGAAGACGCTGCAGGGCCTCCCCATCTATGGCGCCGACTTCGTCGTGGCGGTCGACGAGAGCGGCCGCGCCACCGGCGCGACCGGCAAGCCGGCCCGCGCGATCTCGCTGCGCTCCACCACGCCGACCCGCACCCGGGCCCAGGCCAGGGCCACGGCCCGCCGCCAGGTCGACCGGGTCCGTACGGTCTCCAAGCCCGTCCTGACGGTCTATGCCGTCGGCACGCCCACGCTCGCGTGGCGCACCAAGGTCACCGGCACCAAGGCGGGCACCCCGTCGATCACGACGGTCTGGAGCGACGCCCGCACCGGCAAGGTGCTGCTCGCCAGCGACGCCGTGCGCGAGGGCACCGGCAACGGCTACTACTACCCCGGCGTCACGATCGGCACCTCCGGCTCGGGCTCGTCGTACTCGATGACCGACCCGGCCCGCTCGGGCGTCAAGTGCGGTGGGCAGAACGGCGCGGCCTACACCGGCACCGACAACGTCTGGGGCAACGGCTCTGGCACCAACCTCGAGACCGCCTGCGTCGACGTCCTCTACTCGGTCGGCAAGGAGGTCGACATGCTGTCGGCCTGGCTCGGCCGCAGCGGCATCAAGGGCAACGGCACCAACTACCCGGCCAAGGTCGGCCTCGCCGACGTCAACGCCTACTACGACGGCTCGACCACCAACTTCGGCCACAGCCAGGACAACGCCCGACAGCTCACCGCGATCGACATCGTCGCCCACGAGAACGGCCACGGCATCTTCCAGACGACGCCCGGCGGCTCGACCGGCGGCAACGAGACCGGCGGCATGAACGAGTCGACCGGCGACATCTTCGGCGCGCTCACCGAGTTCTACGCCAACAACCCCGACGACCCGGGCGACTACCTCGTGGGCGAGGAGGCCAACCTGGTCGGCCAGGGCCCGATCCGCAACATGGCCAACCCGAGCGCGGTCGGCGACCCCAACTGCTACTCGTCGAGCATCCCCAACACCGAGGTGCACGCCGCGGCCGGCCCGCTCAACCACTGGTTCTACCTGCTGGCCAACGGCACCAGCGGCTCGACGAGCTGCAACGGCTCCACGCTGACCGGCATCGGCCTCCAGAACGCCGGCAAGGTCTTCTACAACGGACTGCTCCTCAAGACGTCGTCGTGGACCCACGCCAAGGCGCGCGTCGCCACGCTGACCGCCGCCAAGAACCTCTTCGGCACCACCGACTGCACGACGTTCAACCGCGTCCGCGACGCCTGGGCCGGCATCAGCGTCCCGGCCCAGTCCGGTGAGCCGACCTGCGGCGGCGGCACGACGCCGCCCCCGACCGGCGGCACCTGCACCGAGTTCACCGCCACCGGCACCCTGAGCAGCAAGACGTCGACCTACAAGCCGTCCACCTCGGGCTTCACCACCACCGGGGGCGTCATCAACGCCTGCCTCACCGGCCCGAGCTCCGCCGACTTCGACCTCTACGTCCAGAAGCTCAGCGGCTCCACCTGGTCCGACGTCGCCAAGAGCGAGAGCGCCTCGTCGACGGAGACCATCGCCTACACCGCCGGCTCCGGCACCTACCGCGTCGAGGTCTACGCCTACTCGGGCAGCGGCAGCTACACGGTCAAGTACGACACCCCCTGAGCAAGCGCAGGTGAGGCGGGGCCCGGCAGCGAAGAAGCTGCCGGGCCCTTGCCGTCCCAACCGAGCCCAGCGGGGTGCGAGAGGACTGGACCAGCAAGAAGGCGCCCCCACCGAAGCCCAAGCCGACCACAGGGCGCACGGAGTCGTCGGCCAGACCCAGCGTCTCGGCGGCCGACTGCCAGACCAGCGGCAGCAAGACCAGGCGGAATCGGCCAGCGAGACGCGGGAGGGCCAGAGACGACCCAAAAACGGAGCAAGCCCCCCCGCCGCATGGGGTCGGCGAGGGGACTCTAATCGTCTTCTTGGTGCTCCCTCCGAAGGACGACTGCCATGAACGATACGCCTCCGGACAAGGTGTGTCTCCCCACCTACGCAAAGTTTGGGAGAGTGGAAGCATTGCGGTCATGACTGGATCAGACCGGATCGACTCCCTGCTGTCCCCCGAGCACCGCAACCTCTTCGTCGGTGGCACCTGGCGCGAGGCCGACGACGGCCGCCGCTTCGACGTCGTCGACCCGGCGGACGGGTCGGTGCTGGCGACCGTCGCGGACGCCTCGCCCGACGAGGCTGTCGAGGCGCTCGACGCGGCGGTCGCCGTGCAGGCCGAGTGGGCGGCGACGGCTCCGCGCGAGCGCAGCGAGATCCTGCGCCGTGCGTGGCAGCTGCTGCAGGACCGCAGCGACGACGTGGCCCTGCTGATGAGCCTCGAGATGGGCAAGCCGGTCGCCGAGGCCAAGGGTGAGGTCGGCTACGGCTCGGAGTTCTTCCGCTGGTTCGCCGAGGAGGCCGTGCGCATCCACGGCCGGTGGATGAACAACCCGGCCGGAGGCTCGCGGTTGCTGACGATCAAGAAGCCGGTGGGGCCCTGCCTGTTCGTGACGCCGTGGAACTTCCCGCTCGCGATGGGCACCCGCAAGATCGGTCCGGCGATCGCCGCCGGCTGCACGATGGTGGTCAAGCCGGCCGCCAGCACGCCGCTGACGATGCTGGCGCTCGGGGCGATCCTTGAGGAGGCGGGCCTCCCGGCGGGGGTGCTCAACATCGTCCCCACCACCCGCGACCGCGACCTGAGCCAGACGCTCCAGGCCGACGACCGGCTCCGCAAGGTCAGCTTCACCGGGTCGACCGCGGCCGGCCGGGTGCTCGTGCGTCAGAGCGCCGACCAGCTGCAGCGGGTCAGCATGGAGCTCGGTGGCAACGCCCCGTTCGTCGTGTTCGCCGACGCCGACCTCGATGCCGCCGTCGACGGCGCGATGGTCGCCAAGATGCGCAACATGGGTGAGGCCTGCACCTCGGCCAACCGGTTCCTCGTGCACGCCGACGTCGCCGACGAGTTCGGCACCAGGCTCGCCGCCCGGATGGGCGCGCTCACCGTCGGTCGTGGTCAGGACGACGGCGTCGACGTCGGGCCGCTGATCGACGAGAAGGCCGTCGAGTCGGTCTCGCAGCTCGTCACCGACGCCGTCCACGACGGCGCGCGACTCCTCGTGGGGGGCGGCTCGCCCGACGGCCCGGGTTACTTCTACAACCCGACGGTCCTGGTCGACGTCCCCGCCGAGTCCGCGATCAACGCCGAGGAGATCTTCGGCCCGGTCGCGCCGATCACGACGTTCACCACCGACGAGGAGGCGGTCGCGGCCGCGAACGCCACCGAGTACGGCCTCGCGTCCTACGTCTACACGCGCGACCTGGCCCGCACGATCAAGCTCGCCGAGGCCCTCGAGTTCGGCATGGTCGGCGTCAACACCGGCCTCGTGTCCAACCCGGCCGCGCCGTTCGGCGGGATGAAGGCCAGCGGGTTCGGGCGCGAGGGGGGCTTCGAGGGCATCGAGGAGTACCTCGAGACCACCTACGTCGCGATCCCCGTCTGACCGGCGGCGTGCGACCCTTGCCGCCATGAGACGGGCGGCGGGTGCGGCAGCGCTGCTGCTGCTCGTCGCGGCCTGCTCGTCCGGCGACCCCGGGGCGCCGCCGGCTCCGTCGTCGTCGGGGGAGTCGACCGCCGCCGCCGCCGCCGCAACCGAGCCCGGCGCGGTCACGACCCCGGAGCCGACCGAGGCGGCACCCCCGCCGCCGTCGGTGACCCGTGACCCGCTGGCCGACCTCGTCGAGGACATCGAGGTCGACGAGGGCCCGGTGCTCGGCGCCGACATCAGCTGGCCGCAGTGCCCGCCCGGCATGGGCATCCCCGAGAAGCGGTCGTCGGGCCAGCCGCTGCCGGTCGAGGCCGCGAGGTACGTCGTGGTGGGGCTGACGAACGGCCCCGGGTTCTATCCCAACCCGTGCCTGGCCTCGCAGGTCGACTACGTGCGGCAGCGCGGGCTGATGATCTCGGCGTACGCCGTCGCCTCCTACCCCGAGGCCGACCTCGTCGCGCAGCACGGCCAGGACGGGCCCTACGACGGCTCGACCGCGGTCGGCGCGCTGGCCAACACCGGCTACCAGCAGGCGCTCTTCAACGTCCGCTCGATGGAGACGGCCGGCCTCGAGACGCCGGTGGTGTGGATCGACGTCGAGCCGGTGCCGTCGTTCGCCTGGAGCAGCGACCTGTCGGCCAACGCCGCGGTGGTGGCGGGCGTCGCCCGCGGCTACCAGGACGAGGGTTATCGCATCGGCGTCTACTCGACGCCCGCCCTGTGGCGGGGCGTCGTCGGCGACCTCGAGCTCGGCGTCCCCGAGTGGCGCGCCGCGGGCCAGACGTCGGCTGAGGAGGCGCTGTCGCGCTGCGGCGACGACTGGGTCATCCAGGGCGGTGACGCGGTGCTCGGCCAGTGGGTCGAGGCCGACCGCGACATGAACCTCACCTGCCCGGGCATCTCCGCCGACCTCGCCCCCTGGTTCCACCAGTACTGACCGGGCCACACGGTGGTCGAGGAAGGCGCGCTGGCGCCTGTCTCGAGACCACTCGCCTCGGGGTGGCACAGTTGGCCCGTGGACGTCAGCGACCTGGTCACGGTGGTGCTCGTGGTCCTGGGCGGTCTCTTCCTGCTGGGGGTCGCGGTCATCGTGTTCGTCATGTGGCGCTATCGGGTGCCGCCGCGAGGACTGGCCGCGATGGTCGGCGCGCTCGTCTACCTCGCGAGCCCGGTCGACGTCCTGCCCGAGATCGTCCTCGGCCCGCTGGGGCTCGTCGACGACGCCGGCGTCGTCACCGTCGTGGCGGTCTGGGTCTACAAGCTGGTGCAGGCCCGCCGGATCCTGCGCGACGCCGGGGTCCGCGACAACCGCGCCCGCAAGCCTTGACCTCAAGTCTCCTTGAGGGAGTTCGCTGGTCCGCATGCACGCGATCCGGCACCACGCCTTCGGCCCGCCCAGCACGCTCGTCCTCGAGGAGCTGCCCGACCTGACGCCCGCGCCCGGCCAGGTCCGCCTCGCGGTCGCGGCCGCCGGCGTCCACCTGCTCGACACCACGCTCCGCCGCGGCGAGAGCGGCGGTCCGATGGCGCCGCCCGCGCTGCCGACGATCCCCGGCCGTGAGGTGGCGGGTGTCGTCGACCTCGTCGGCGAGGGCGTCGACCCCACCTGGCTCGGTCGGCGGGTCGTCGCCCACCTCGGGCTGGTGCCCGGCGGGTACGCCGACCAGGCGGTCACCGCGGCCACGACCCTCTTCGACGTGGCCGACCACGTCGCCCTCCCCGAGGCCGTCGCGGCCGTCGGTACCGGCCGCACCGCTCTCGGCGTGCTCGAGCTCGAGCCCCCGACCGCGGACGACGTCGT
>NZ_JAURVJ010000095.1 GCF_030655615.1 Nocardioides sp. | reverse complement strand
GCCGTCGCCTGCGCGGCCACCCGACCCGGCGGTGCGTGAGCCACCGTTCCGGCCGATCCGAACCACCATTTCAGTGGCTGACGCACCGCCGGCCCGGGCCGGCAAGCCCGCGAGGTGGAGTTCTATGACGAATCTCCCGGTTCTGTGCCGAAGCTTCGTACAAGAACCGGGAGAAACGTCAGACCAGTGTGACCAGTGGGACACATGAGGGCTGTCCGCGCCGGACGAGGGCGCGGCGGAGCCCGCCCTTGTCTGCGCCATCAAGCATCCCGGGAGAGGCTCGCTGTCAAGGATCGCGCAGCGACCGCGCAGCGGCGCCGAAGGCGTCCTTGACAGGGAGGCCCGGGATGCTAAGCGCGCGGACAGCCCGACCCCGGATGCCCCAAGACCAGCAAGGACCGTGCCAGCCACCCGCCATACGGAACGACCTACAACCACCCAGACCGCTTGAAGAACCAGAACAACACCCCCGAGCTGCCGAACATGAGCAGCAGCGCGAAGGCGTAGCCGTACTGCCAGGCGAGCTCGGGCATGTGCTCGAAGTTCATGCCGTAGACGCCGGCGATGAGGGTGGGCACGACGACGATGGCGGCGCCGGCGGAGATCTTGCGCATGTCGTCGTTCTGCTGGACCGAGATCGAGGCGAGGTGGGCGTCGAAGGCGCCCGACAGGAGCGTGTCGAGGGTGTCGACGACCTCGGCGGCCTGGGTGAGGTGGTCGACGACGTCGCGGTAGAACGGCGCAGCATCGGCGTCGACGCCGGGGACGAGGCCCGAGGAGAAGCGGCGCATCGGCTCGCGGAGCGGCAGCACGGCTCGGCGTACCTCGGCGATCTCGCGCTTGAGCGTGTAGATGCGGGCCGAGTCCTTGGTGCGCTCGTTGGAGAACACCGAGGCCTCGACCTCGTCGACGTCCTCCTGCAGGTCCTCGACGACCTCGAGGTAGGCGTCGACCACGGTGTCGCAGACGGCGTAGACGACGGCGGACGGCCCGTGGGTGAGCACGTTGGCGGTGTCCTCGAGGTACTTGCGGGCCGTCTGCAGCTGGGAACCGCGGCCGTGACGGACCGTGATCACGAAGTCGTGGCCGACGAACATGTTGATCTCGCCGGTCTCGACGGCGTCGTCCTCGTCGACGTACCAGAGCGTCTTGAGCACCAGGAAGAGGCTGTCGCCGTAGAGCTCGAGCTTGGGCCGCTGGTGGGCCTTGAACGCGTCCTCGACGGCGAGGTCGTGGAGGCCGAACGCCTCGGCGACCTCGCTCAGCTCGTGCTCGCTGGGCTGGTAGAGGCCGAGCCAGACGAAGCCGTCCTGCTCGGCCGCGGCCGCGCGCAGCTTGCCGTAGTCGTGCACGTGGCAGTCCACGGACACGCGCTGCCCGCCCTTGTAGACGGCACTGTCGACGATCACGCCGGTCACGCTAGTCGCTGGGGGACCCCACTAGGTTGAAGGACATGGCAACCGTGATCCTCGTCCGCCACGGCCGTACGACGGCCAACGCGTCGGGCACCCTGGCCGGGCGGCTGCCCGGCGTCCGGCTCGACGAGGTCGGCACCGGCCAGGCGCAGCGCACGGGGGAGCGGCTGGCCGTCGTACCGCTGGCGGCCATCGTGAGCAGCCCGCTCGAACGCTGCCGGCAGACGGCCAGGGCGCTCGTCGCCGCGCGGGAGGCGGCGCCCAAGGTCGTCACCGAGAAGGGCATCAGCGAGTGCGACTACGGCGAGTGGCAGGGCCGCCCGCTGCGCGAGCTCGCCAAGGAGCCGCTCTGGAAGGTCGTGCAGGCGCAGCCGTCAGCCGTCGCGTTCCCCGGGGGCGAGACGATGGCGACGATGCAGGCCCGCGCCGTGGCCGCCGTACGACGCCACGACGCCGCGATCGAGGCCGAGCACGGCGCCTCGGCCGTGTGGGTCGCGGTGAGCCACGGCGACATCATCAAGTCGATCCTGGCCGACGCGCTCGGCATGCACCTCGACCTGTTTCAGCGCATCAACGTCGACCCGGCGTCGGTGTCGATCATCCGCTACACCGGCACGCGCCCCTACGTGCTCGCGACCAACACCCACGCCGGCGACCTGTCGTGGCTCGTGCCTCCGCCGCCGAAGAAGTCGCGGAGCCGCCGTAGCACGGCCGCTGCGGACGACGCCCCCGTCGGGGGTGGCGCGGGCCCTTCGGTGCGGTCATAGGGTGGGCGACGACATGCCGATCATCCACGCCTTCGACCCGCCGGAACGCTTCGTCACCGGCACCGTCGGCGAGCCCGGCGCCCGCACCTTCTTCCTCCAGGCCCGCACCGGCGTCCGCGTGACTTCGGTGGCGCTGGAGAAGCAGCAGGTGGCCGCCCTCGCCGAGCGCATCGACGAGCTCCTCGACGAGGTCATGTCCACGCAGACGTCGACCGTCGTGCCGGCGGTCGCCCCGCTCGGCCTCGAGGACAGCGCACCGCTCGAGCAGCCGATCGAGGAGGAGTTCCGCGCGGGCACCATGACGCTCTCCTGGGACCCCGGCGACGAGCGCGTCGTCATCGAGGTCTTCCCGTTCATGGAGGCCGCGGTCGTCGCGCCCGACCAGGTCGACGAGGACCTCGAGGAGCCTGAGCCCGACGAGGTGCTCCTCGTCCGCATCTCACCGGCCGCCGCGCGCTCGTTCGTCCAGCGCGCCGAGCAGGTGCTCGAGGCCGGTCGCCCCGGGTGCCCCTTCTGCGGCAACCCCATCGACCCCGAGGGTCACCTCTGCGTGCGCGCCAACGGGTTCCGGCGCCGCGACCCGCAGGCTCCCTGAGGCGCGGGTACGACGCACGTGGGTGAGCTGGAGCTGCGCGGGCGGATCATGCCCGCGTCCAACGCGACCTTCCTCGGCGAGCTCGACGGCACCAAGGTCGTCTACAAGCCGATCCGCGGCGAGCGGCCGCTCTGGGACTTCCCCGACGGCACCCTGGCGGGACGCGAGGTGGCGGCCCACGCCGTCTCGGTCGCGACCGGGTGGGACGTCGTACCGCGGACCTGGCTGGGGGAGGGCCCCCACGGCACCGGGATGCTGCAGGAGTGGAAGGAGCCCGACCCCGACCAGGAGGCCGTGACGCTCATCCGCAGCGGCACCGTGCCCGACGGGATGCTCCCGGTCTTCGAGGGCCTTGACGACCACGACCGCGACGTGACCCTCGTGCACGAGGACTCCGCCCCGCTGCGCCGGATGGCCGTCTTCGACGTCATCACCAACAACGCCGACCGCAAGGGCGGCCACGTCCTCGAGATGACCGACGGCCACCGCTACGGCGTCGACCACGGGCTGACCTTCCACCACGAGACCAAGCTCCGCACGGTGCTGTGGGGCTGGCACGGCTACGCCCTCGATGACGAGCACGTCACCGGGGTCGAGAAGGTGCTGGCCGCCCTCGCCGGCCCGCTGGGGGACACCCTCGCCGACCACCTCACCGACCTCGAGATCGACACGTTCTCGCGGCGGTGCCGTCGACTCCTCGACCGGGGCGTGATGCCGGTACCTCGCGGCGAGTGGCCCCAGATTCCCTGGCCGCCCTTCTGAAGGGTCCGCACGACGGACTCACTACAGTTCGCCCCATGCGTTCTTGGTCCGGCCCGGAGGTCCCCACCCTGCCCGTGACGGGCCCCCCGGTGGTGCTCCACGACACCGCCAGCGACGGACCGGTGACGGTCACGCCCACGGGTGACGGGCCGGCACGGATGTACGTCTGCGGCATCACGCCCTACGACGCCACCCACCTGGGCCACGCGGCGACCTACGTCGGCATGGACCTGCTCCACCGCGCCTGGCGCAGCGCGGGCCACGACGTGCTCTACGTGCAGAACGTCACCGACGTCGACGACCCGCTGCTCGAGCGGGCGACCAAGGTCAAGGTCGACTGGGTCGAGCTGGCCGAGCGCGAGACCGAGCTGTTCCGCCAGGACATGCAGGCGCTGCGCGTGCTGCCGCCCGACCACTACATCGGCGCAGTCGAGTCGATCCCGCTGGCCGTGCAGATGATCGAGGCGCTCGACGCCGCCGGCGCGATCTACCAGGTCGAGACCGACCTCTACCACTCCGTCACCGCCGACCCGGCGTTCGGCGACGAGTCCGGCTACGACCGCGAGACGATGCTGCGCCTCTTCGGCGAGCGCGGCGGCGACCCCGACCGCCCCGGCAAGCGCGACCCCCTCGACTGCGTGGTGTGGCGCGGCGAGCGCGAGGGCGAGCCGTCGTGGCCCAGCCCGTTCGGTCCCGGTCGCCCGGGCTGGCACATCGAGTGCGCCGCGATCGCCCGCCACCACCTCGGCGGGGCGTTCGAGGTGCAGGGCGGTGGCAGCGACCTGGTGTTCCCGCACCACGAGATGTGCGCCGGTCACGCCCAGGTCGTCGAGCCCGGCACTCCGTTCGCGCAGGTCTACAGCCACGCGGGCATGGTCGGCTACGACGGCGAGAAGATGTCGAAGTCGCGCGGCAACCTCGTCTTCGTCTCGGCCCTGCGCAACAGCGACATCGACCCGATGGCCATCCGCCTCTCGCTGCTCCGCCACCACTTCCGCAGCGACTGGGAGTGGGTCGACGCCGAGCTCTTCGACGCCGTCGACGACGTCGCCCGCTGGCGCAAGGCCGTCGCGCTCGGTGCCGGCGCCCCCTCGGCCCCGGTGGTCGAGGAGGTCCTCGCCGCCCTGGCCGACGACCTCGACGCGCCCCGCGCGGTCGCCGCGGTCGACGCCTGGGTCTCCGCGACACTCGGCACCGACGGCCTCGCCGACAACTCCGACCCCGACGCCGCGGTCGCCATCCACACCCTCGTCGACGCCGCCCTCGGCATCGACCTTTGAGCCAGCGGCTCGACCGGCTCGCAGGCCGCTACGGGCGGCCCATCGACGTGCACCGCGCGCAGGCGCGGGTCTCGGCCTACGTCTACGGCAACATCCTGGTGCTCGCCGCGGTCGTCGCCGAGACGCCGCACGCCGTCGAGGAGGGCCACGCGGCCTTCCTCGTGGTGGCGACGACGGTCACGACCTTCCTCGCCCACGTGCTCGCCCACGCCGTCGGCGGCGTGGTCGGGCAGGACCTCACGACACCGAGGCCCCGGGGCGCCGGTCGGGAGGACCTGCGCGACGCGCAGCCGATCCTGTCGTCGGGCGTCCTGCCGGCCGCCATCCTCGCGGCCGCCTGGCTGCTGGAGCTCAAGCCCGAGCTCGCGCTCGTCCTCGCCAGCGTGACCGTCGTGCTCCGCCTCGCCGGCATGGGCCTCGTCGTCGCCCGCCTCAGCGGACGCGCCCCCGCCCCGCGCCAGCTCTACGCCGGCATCCTCCTGGCGGCCGTCAGCGTCGTGGTCGTGGCCCTCAAGGTCACCCTGACCCACTGATCCACCACCGGCAGCCGAGTCGGCGCACATATACGCCGACTCGCGGTTCTCCACAGGGCCCACCCACGACGCCGAGTCGGCGCGGATGCTCAGTCCCTGCGCCGACTCGCGCGTTCCCGACTGCGACTCTGCGCCGACTCGCGGGTTCCTGACTGCAACTCTGCGCCGACTCGCAGTTGGTGGACTGACATCACTGCCGAGTCGGCGCCTATATTCGCCGACTCGCGGTTCTCCACAGGGTCCACCCACGACGCCGAGTCGGCGCGGATGCTCAGTCTCTGCGCCGACTCGCGCGTTCCCGACTGCAACTCTGCGCCGACTCGCGCGTTCCCGACTGCAACTCTGCGCCGACTCGCGCGTTCCCGACTGCAACTCTGCGCCGACTCGCGCGTTCCTGACTGCAACTCTGCGCCGACTCGCGGATCTACGGGGTCAGAGGCCGGGGGAGCCGGCGGGGCCGGGCTCGTCGCCGCGGCGCTTGAGGTAGCGCTCGAACTCGCGGGCGATGGCCTCGCCGGAGGCCTCGGGGAGGTCGGCGGTGTCGCGGGTCTCCTCGAGCGACCGGACGTAGTCGGCGACGTCCTCGTCCTCCTCGGCCAGCTCGTCGACGCCGCGCTCCCAGGCGCGGGCGTCCTCGGGGAGGTCGCCGAGGGGGATCGAGACCTCGAGGAGGTTCTCGAGCTGGCCCAGCAGCGCGAGCGTGGCCTTGGGGCACGGGGGCTGGGCGACGTAGTGGGGGACCGCCGCCCAGTAGGACACCGCGGGCACGTCGAGGCGCACGCAGGCGTCCTGGAAGACCCCGACGATGCCGGTCGGGCCCTCGTAGGTCGACTGCTCGAGCTTGAGCCGGTCGACCAGCTCGGGCTCGGTGGCCGTCCCGGTGACGGGGATCGGGCGGGTGTGAGGGGTGTCGGCGAGCAGCGCGCCCAGGGTGACGACGAGCTCACCGCCCAGCTCGTCGCATGCGGCCAGCAGCTCGGCGCAGAACTGGCGCCACTTCATGTTGGGCTCGATGCCCCGGATGAGGATGACGTCGCGGTCGAGGTCGGGCGGGGACGCCACGGCGATCTGGGTCGTGGGCCACGTCAGGCGGCGGTGCCCCAGCTCGTCGGTCGACACCATCGGCCGGTTGACCTGGAAGTCGTAGAAGTCCTCGGGGTCGATCGACCCCACGACCCGGGCGTTCCAGACGAGCATCAGGTGGTCGATGACCGAGGAAGCGGCGTCAGCGGCGTCGTTCCAGCCCTCGAACGCCGCGATGACCAGCGGGTCCACGAGGTCAGGTGTCTCCTCGATCTCGATCACCAGGGAAGCCTAGCGAGCCGACCGCTGTTCAATCACAGGTGCCGCGATTTCGCGCCGCCGACCCGCGATGTCAGGATTTGAGAACCCTGTCCGCGTCGTGGACACGCGTTCCTACGCTTGGACACGGACCCGAGAAGGAGTCACCTTGCCCGACCTGCGCCCCGACGCCACCGACGAGCTCACCACGCTCCTGCGCGAACGGATCGTCGTGCTCGACGGCGCGATGGGCACCGCGATCCAGCGCGACCGCCCCTCCGAGGCCGGCTACCGCGGCGACCGCTTCGCCGACTGGCCGAGCGACCTGCAGGGCAACAACGACCTCCTGACGCTGACCCAGCCCGACATCATCGGCGGCATCCACCGCGAGTACCTCGAGGCCGGCGCCGACATCATCGAGACCAACACCTTCAACGCCAACCGGGTCTCGCTGTCCGACTACGGCATGGAGGAGCTCGGCTACGAGCTCAACTTCGAGGCCGCCAAGCTCGCCCGCTCCATCTGCGACGAGGTCACCGAGGCCACCGGCCGCAAGCGCTACGTCGGCGGGGCGCTCGGTCCCACGACCCGCACCGCCAGCATCAGCCCCGACGTCAACGACCCCGGCGCCCGCAACGTGTCCTGGGACCAGCTGGTCGCGGCCTACCTCGAGGCGGCCAACGGCCTGGTCGACGGCGGGTCCGACCTGATCTTCATCGAGACGATCTTCGACACCCTCAACGCCAAGGCCGCGATCTTCGCGGTCGAGACGCTCTTCGAGGAGCGCGGCCGCCGGTGGCCGGTCATCATCTCGGGCACCATCACCGATGCCTCCGGCCGCACCCTGAGCGGGCAGGTCACCGAGGCCTTCTGGGACTCCGTGCGCCACGCCCGCCCGCTGGCCGTCGGCCTCAACTGCGCGCTCGGCGCCAAGGACATGCGTCCCTACATCGCCGAGATGAGCCGGATCGCCGACACCTTCGTGTCGTGCTACCCCAACGCCGGACTGCCCAACGCCTTCGGTGAGTACGACGAGGCGCCCGACGAGACCGCCGCCATGCTGGCGGAGTTCGCCGAGGCCGGGTTCGTCAACCTCGCCGGCGGGTGCTGCGGCACCACGCCCGACCACATCAAGGCCATCGCCGGCGCCGTCGCCGACAAGACGCGCCGCGAGCCGACCGTCGTCGAGCCGGCCATGCGCCTCTCGGGCCTCGAGCCGTTCACCATCGACGACGACAGCCTCTTCGTCAACGTCGGCGAGCGCACCAACATCACCGGCTCGGCCAAGTTCCGCAACCTGATCAAGGACGGCGACTACGACACCGCGCTCGCGGTCGCCCTGCAGCAGGTCGAGAACGGCGCCCAGGTCATCGACGTCAACATGGACGAGGGGATGATCGACGGCGTCGCGGCCATGGACCGCTTCACCAAGCTCATCGCCAGCGAGCCCGACATCAGCCGGGTCCCGATCATGGTCGACTCCTCCAAGTGGGAGGTGATCGAGGCCGGCCTCAAGAACGTCCAGGGCAAGGCCATCGTCAACTCCATCTCCATGAAGGAGGGTGAGGACAAGTTCCGCGAGCAGGCGACCCTCGTCAAGAAGTACGGCGCCGCCGCGGTCGTCATGGCCTTCGACGAGGACGGCCAGGCCGACAACCTCGAGCGCCGCAAGGCCATCTGCGAGCGGGCCTACCGGATCCTGGTCGACGAGGTCGGCTTCCCGGCCGAGGACATCATCTTCGACCCCAACGTCTTCGCCGTCGCCACGGGCATCGAGGAGCACGCGTCCTACGGACTCGACTTCATCGAGGCGACCCGCTGGATCAAGGCCAACCTGCCCGGCGCCAAGATCTCCGGCGGCATCTCCAACGTCAGCTTCTCGTTCCGCGGCAACAACCCGGTGCGCGAGGCCATCCACGCCGTCTTCCTCTTCCACGCGATCGAGGCCGGCCTCGACATGGGCATCGTCAACGCCGGCGCCCTCGTCGTCTACGACCAGGTCGAGCCCGAGCTGCGCGAGCGGATCGAGGACGTCGTCCTCAACCGCCGACCCGACGCGGCCGAGCGCCTGCTCGAGGTCGCCGAGGCGCACAACAAGAAGGGCGAGGCCGTCGAGGCCGCGACCGAGGAGTGGCGCGAGCTGCCCGTCGGCGAGCGGATCACCCACGCCCTGGTCAAGGGCATCGACGCCCACGTCGAGTCCGACACCGAGGAGCTGCGCCAGCTCATCTCCGACCGCGGCGGCCGCCCCATCGAGGTCATCGAGGGTCCGCTGATGGACGGCATGAACGTCGTCGGCGACCTGTTCGGTGCCGGCAAGATGTTCCTCCCGCAGGTCGTGAAGTCGGCCCGCGTGATGAAGAAGGCCGTCGCCTACCTCATCCCCTACATCGAGCAGGAGAAGGCCGACTTCGTCGCCGCCGGCGGCGTCGCCTCCAGCGACAAGGAGACCAACGGCACGATCGTCATGGCCACGGTCAAGGGCGACGTCCACGACATCGGCAAGAACATCGTCGGCGTCGTCCTGCAGTGCAACAACTACGAGGTCATCGACCTCGGCGTGATGGTGCCCGCGCAGAAGATCCTCGACACGGCGGCCGAGGTCGGCGCCGACATCATCGGCCTGTCCGGGCTGATCACCCCGAGCCTCGACGAGATGGTCACCCTCGCCACCGAGATGCAGCGCCAGGGCCTCACGATCCCGCTGCTCATCGGCGGCGCGACGACCTCTCGCGCCCACACGGCCGTCAAGGTCGATCCCAAGTACGACGGCCCCGTGGTCTGGGTCAAGGACGCCTCCCGCTCGGTGCCCACCGCGGCCGCGCTGCTCCACGAGACCAAGCGCGCGACGCTGATGGCCGACGTCAAGGTCGACTACGACGCCCTGCGCGCCCGTCACGCCAACAAGGGCGACCGCAAGCTGGTCTCCTACGACAAGGCCCGCGCCGACGCCACCCCGGTCGACTGGTCGACCTACACGCCGCCGGCGCCGAAGCAGCCGGGCATCCACGTGCTCGACGACTACGACATCGGCGAGCTGCGCGACTACATCGACTGGCAGCCGTTCTTCAACGCCTGGGAGATGAAGGGCAAGTTCCCCGACATCCTCAACAACCCGACGTCGGGCGAGACCGCGCGCAAGCTCTACGACGACGCGCAGGCGATGCTCGACCGGATCATCGACGAGAAGTGGCTGACGGCCAAGGGTGTCTACGGCTTCCTGCCCGCTGCCGGCGACCCCGACAACGTCGACGACACCCTCGTCTACACCGACGACTCGCGCAGCGAGGTCCGGACGACGCTCCACCACCTGCGCCAGCAGGGCGAGCACCGCGACGGCATCCCGCACAAGTCGCTCGCCGACTACGTCGCCCCGGCCGACTCCGGCCTGGCCGACCACGTGGGCGGCTTCGCCGTCACCGCCGGCATCGGGCTGCCCGAGCGGGTCAAGGCGTTCAAGGACGACCTCGACGACTACAACGCGATCCTCATCGAGTCGCTGGCCGACCGGCTCGCCGAGGCGTTCGCCGAGCGCCTCCACCAGCGGGTGCGCACCGAGTTCTGGGGCCACGTCTCCGACGAGACGCTCTCCAACGAGGACCTCATCCGGGAGAAGTACGAGGGCATCCGCCCGGCCCCCGGTTACCCCGCCTGCCCCGACCACACCGAGAAGCTGACCCTCTGGGACCTCCTCGACGTCGAGGCCGCCACGGGCATCACGCTCACCGAGTCGATGGCCATGTGGCCCGGCGCGTCGGTCTCGGGCTGGTACTTCAGCCACCCCGACTCGCAGTACTTCGTCGTCGGCCGCCTCGGGCGCGACCAGGTGGCGTCCTACGCCGAGCGCAAGGGCTGGACCCTGGCCGAGACCGAGCGGTGGCTCTCGCCCAACCTGGGCTACGAGCCCGAGGACTGAGCGGGTGGCGCTGGACCGGTGGCCCGCGGCCGTGCTGTGGGACATGGACGGCACGCTCGTCGACACCGAGCCCTACTGGATCGGCACCGAGTACGCCCTCGCCGAGGAGTACGGCGGCACGTGGAGCCAGGACCTCGCCATGGAGCTGGTCGGCAACGACCTGCTCTCGTCGGGACGGTTCATCCAGGAGCACATGCCGCTGCCGCTGAGCCCCGAGGAGATCGTGGAGCGGCTGCTCGACGGCGTCGTCGCCCAGGTCGAGCGCGAGGTGCCGTGGCGCCCGGGCGCTCGTGAGCTGCTCGCCGACCTGCGCCGCCACGACGTGGCGTGCGCCCTGGTCACGATGTCCTACCAGCGGTTCGTCGCCCCGATCCTCGAGGTGCTCCCGGCCGGGAGCTTCCAGGTCGTCGTGACCGGCGACCAGGTCAGCCGCGGCAAGCCCGACCCCGAGCCCTACCTCCACGCCGCGAGGCTGCTCGGGGTCGACCCCGCCGACTGCCTGGCCATCGAGGACTCCAACACCGGCACCCGGTCGGCCGAGGCCGCCGGGTGCACCGTGCTGGTCGTGCCGCACCACGTGCCGGTCGGGCCGGGGGAGCGGCGGGTCTTCGCCGAGTCGCTCGTCGGGCTCGACGCCGCCGACGTGGCGTCCTACCTCCTGCCCGCCTAGGCCGGCCGAGGCCGCCGCCCGCAAGATCGGCGCCCCCGGGCCGTGCCGGGAACAGATCGTTGCAAGATCGCGACCAAGCACGCCACGACCTGCATGGTGCCTGCGTGGATCCGGCGGTAGGTTGCGGGCCACCGGACCCTCGCTTGGAGGGTCCCGAACACCGAGGTGAACCCCTTGCGCCACACCACGCTCACCGTGTTGGGTACCGGTGTCCTGCTGACCGCCCTCGCCGCCTGTGGCGGGGACGACGGCGGGTCGTCGGGCAACGCGAACCCCGAGAACAGCAACGCGCCCTCCGACGCCGGCAGCAGCCAGCCCTGGATCCTGGGCACGACCGACCCGATCGTCTCCATCGACCCGGCCGGTGCCTACGACATCGGTTCGTGGAACCTCCAGTACTCCATCTACGAGCAGCTGCTGGTGATCCCGGCCGGCGGCGACGCCCCGGAGGCCGACGCCGCCGACTCGTGCGACTACGACGACCCGCAGACGGTCACGTGCAAGCTCCGCCCGGACAACAAGTTCTCCAACGGCCACGACCTCACGTCCTCCGACGTCGTGTTCTCGTTCGAGCGCAACATCGCCATCGCCGACCCCAACGGCGCCTCGTCGCTCCTGGGCTCGCTGCTCGACCCCGACGCCGAGACCCCGACCCTGGCCGAGGGCGCCATCGAGGCCCCCGACGACACCACGGTCGTGTTCAACCTGACCAAGCCCGACCAGACCTTCGTCAAGGTGCTCACCACCGCCGCGACGTCGATCGTCGACGAGGAGGTCTTCCCGGCCGACAAGCTCCTCGACAGCGCCGAGGTCGTCGGCTCGGGTCCCTACACGCTGAGCGACTACAAGGTCGAGCAGCAGGCGTCCCTCGAGGCCAACCCCGAATACCTCGGGACGCGCTCGGGCAAGGCCAACCAGGTCATCGTCAAGCTCTACAAGGAGCCCAGCGCGCTCCGCGCCGACATCGGCACCTCCAAGGTCGACGTCGCGTGGCGCACCCTGAGCGCCGTCGACCTCGCCGACCTCGGCAAGACCGACGGTCTCACCGTGCTCAACGGTGAGGGCTCGGAGTTCCGCTACTGGGTCTTCAACACCGCGACGGCCACGGGCAAGCAGCTCGCCGTCCGCCAGGCGGTCGCCAACATCATCGACCGCGACGAGATCACCACCGACGTCTACGACGGCACCACCAAGCCGGCGTACTCCCTGGTGCCCCCGGGCTTCGCCGGCCAGAAGGACTCGTTCTCCGAGGCCTACGGCACGGCCCCCGACCTCGCCGCCGCCGAGCAGCTGCTCACCGACGCCAAGATCGCCACGCCGGTCAAGCTCACCCTCGGTGTGCCGCCGGACAAGTACGGCGACGCCGCGGTCCAGGAGACCAACACGTTCAAGGAGCAGCTGGACGCCAGCGGCCTCTTCGACGTGACCGTGGTCGAGGACCCCTACGAGGAGTACAAGGAGAACTACCGCGAGGGCGCCTACGACCTCTACATGCTCGGTTGGTACCCCGACTTCCTCGACGCCGACAACTACCTGTCGCCGTTCGTCCGCGACGGTGGCTTCTTCGCCAACGGCTACTCCAACGACGAGGTCAACTCGCTGC
Source organism: Nocardioides sp. (assembly GCF_030655615.1). Taxonomy (GTDB): domain Bacteria; phylum Actinomycetota; class Actinomycetes; order Propionibacteriales; family Nocardioidaceae; genus Nocardioides. The sequence continues at coordinate 9,199 of NZ_JAURVJ010000095.1, read as the reverse complement.
TCGACGAGGAGCTCGCCGGCACCGACGAGGCCACCCGCTCCGAGGCGTTCGGCAAGCTGCAGGACATCATCGCCCGCGACGTGCCGGTCCTGCCGTCCTGGAACGGCAAGAACGTCGCCGTCTCCACCGAGCCGATGACGGGGGTCGAGGAGACGCTCGACCCGACGTACATCTTCCGGATCTGGGACATCACCAAGAAGTGACGTCCGACTGAGTGGCGGGGCGGGCGCCGATCGGCGCCCGCTCCGCCCTCGCTCTGTCCGCCCCCGGAAGAACCGCCCCCGGAAGAACCGCCCGCAGAAGGAGTCTCGTGGCCTCGTCGTCGTCCGGCTCGTTGCCCCGCTACATCGCGGTCCGGCTGCTGCTCGTCATCCCGTTGATCTGGGTGCTGCTCAGCGTCGTGTTCCTGCTGCTGCGCGTGGCCCCCGGTGACCCGGTCAGCGCGGCCGGTGGCGACCGGCTCGACGCCGACACCCTCGCCCAGCGGCGCGAGGCGGCCGGTCTCGACCGGTCCCTGTTCGCGCAGTACCTCAGCTATCTCGGCGACGTCGCCAAGTTCGACTTCGGCAGCACGTTCCGCACCCAGACGCCGGTGCTCGAGATCGTGCGCGACTTCGGTGGCGCCACCCTGACGCTCACCCTCGGCGCGTTCCTGATCGCGCTGCTCATCGGACTCCCGCTGGGCCGGCTCGCCGGCCGCTTCCGCGACACCCCGCTCGACGTCGGCATCCGCCTCTACGGCGTCGTCAGCTATGCCGCGCCGCTGTTCTGGGTCGGCATCCTGCTCGTCGTGCTGGTCAACAAGCTCGACCCGACCTGGCCGACCAACGGCATCGCCGACCCGTTCATCCTGGCGACGTCCGACACCTACACCAAGACCCACATCTTCCTGCTCGACACCCTCATCGCCGGTGACACCGACGCCTTCACCGACGTGCTCAAGCACCACCTGCTGCCCTGCTTGACGCTCGGCATCCTGCTGTCGGGCGTCATCGTCCGGCTCGTGCGGATCAACGTCATCCAGGCCCTCAAGGGCGACTACGTCGAGGCAGCCCGTGCCCGTGGCATCCCCGAGGGCCGCGTCGTGCGCAAGCACGCGTTCCGCAACGCCCTGGTGCCGGTCATCACCGTCATCGGCCTCCAGGTCGCGCTGACCATGTCGGGCGCGGTGCTGACGGAGAGCACCTTCGGGTGGCCCGGCATCGGCACCCAGCTGCTCAAGTACATCGGCGAGCGCGACTACATCGCCGTCCAGGGGATCGTGACGTTCTTCGCGGTGATCGTCGTCCTGACCAGCGTCGTCGTCGACGTCGTCAACGCGGTCGTCGACCCGCGAGTGAGGTACTGATGAAGCTCTGGCGAACCATCTGGAACACCAAGGGCGTCGGCCGCTGGGCCCTGCTCATCGGCCTCGCGCTCACGCTCGTGTTCGTCGTCTTCGCGATCTTCGCCCCGGTCATCGCGCCCTACGACTTCGCGCAGACCCGGGTCGACGGGGTCAAGTTCCCCAAGGTCGCCCACCCCGGCGGCGACTACCTGTTCGGCACCAGCGGCGACTTCTACGACGTCTTCTCACGCGTCGTGTGGGGCTCGCGCACGGCCCTCGAGGTCATCATCCTGTCGGTGATCTTCGCCGGCGTGATCGGCGTGCCGCTCGGCCTGCTGTCGGGCTTCATCGGCGGCAAGGTCGACAAGCTGCTCGTCTTCTTCATGGACGCGCTCTACTCGTTCCCCTCGCTGCTGCTGGCGATCGTCTTCGCGTTCCTGCTGCGCGACAAGGTCGGTGGGGGCGTGGTCTCCGCCGCCCTCTCGCTCACCGCGATCTACATCCCGCAGTACTTCCGCGTCGTGCGCAACACGACGGTGTCCGCCCGCGAGGCGACCTACGTCGAGGCCGCCCGCGCCATCGGGGCCGGGCCGTTCACCATCATGCGCAAGTACCTCTTCGCCAACGTCGTCCAGTCGGTCCCGGTGATCGCGACCCTCAACGCCGCCGACGCGCTCGGCACGCTGGCCGCGCTCGGGTTCCTCGGCCTCGGCATCCAGCCGACCGAGGCGGCCGAGTGGGGCTACGACATCCAGGTCGGGCTGTCCTACGCCCAGGGCGGCGTCTGGTGGCCGTCGCTGTTCCCGGCCATGGCGATCATCCTGCTCATCACGGCCCTCACCTTCGTCGGCGAGGGCCTCAACGAGACCGTCAACCCGGCGCTGCGGCGCCGCCGGATGAAGACCGTCACCTTCCCCGACCGTACGGTCGTCGCGGGCGGCACCGACGTGACGGCCGACGTCGCAGCAGAGGGGAAGAACTCGTGAGCTTCGACCTGGTGGAGGGCGGCGGGCCGGCCCGGACCGCGTCCGGTCCCGTGATCGAGGCCGACGACCTGCGGGTCTGGTACGCCGGCCCGACGGGACCGGTCAAGGCCGTCGACGGCGTGACGTTCTCGCTGCGTCCCGGCGAGATCCTCGGCCTGGTCGGCGAGTCCGGCTGCGGCAAGTCGACCCTCGGTCGCGGGCTGCTCGGCCTGCTGCCCGACGGCGCCGCCCGCGACGGCGCCCTGCGCTTCCGCGGCGACGACATGCTCACCCTGCGCCGCAAGGAGCAGTACCAGCTGCGCGGCAGCCAGCTCGGGATGATCTTCCAGGAGCCGCTGACCCGCCTCAACCCGCTGATGCGGATCTCCGACCACTTCTCCGAGACGCTCAAGACCCACGAGAAGGGCCTGTCCAAGCGCGAGATCGAGGAGCGCTCGCTCGAGGCGCTGCGGGTCATGGGCATCCCCCCGACCCGCTTCAAGGCCTACCCGCACGAGTTCTCCGGCGGCATGCGCCAACGGCTGATGATCGCGCTCGCCCTCGTGCTCCGGCCGGCGTTCGTGGTGGCCGACGAGCCGACCACCGCGCTCGACGTGCTCGTCGAGGCCCAGATCATCCGGATCCTCCACGACCTGCGCGAGACCTACGAGACGTCGCTGCTCCTCATCACCCACAACCTCGGCATCGTCGCCGAGGCCTGTGACCGCGTGGCGGTGATGTACGCCGGCAAGATCGTCGAGATCGGACCCGCCCGAGAGGTCTTCGCCAACCCCCAGCACAGCTACACCCGCGAGCTGCTCCGCTCGACGATCTCGCTGAGCACGACGGGCCTCAACTTCATCGACGGCGCCCCGCCCGACCTGAGCGACCCGCCGTCCGGGTGCCACTTCCACCCGCGCTGCCCCGACGCGATGGCGGTCTGCGCCACGCGGGACCCGGTCGACCGCGAGCTGCCCGCCGGCACCCGCGTCGCGTGCTGGGCCTCCGACCTGCGCCACGGCACCGTCACCCTGAGCGAGTCCGAGCGCGCACCCCTGCAGAAGGAGGAGATCGCCCTTGCTGACGAAGCGTGATCCCACGGCACGACCCGGTCCCGTCATCGAGACCGAGAACCTCGAGGTCCACTTCCAGCTCCAGGGCGGCGCCCTCGCGCGGGTGTTCGGCCTCAAGGCCCGACGGGTAAAGGCCCTCGACGGCGTCAACATCGCGCTCCAACGTGGAGAGGTGCTCGGCCTCGTCGGTGAGTCCGGCAGCGGCAAGACCACGCTGGGTCGGGCCCTCCTCGGCCTGGTCCCCTCGACCGACGGCCGGATCGTCTACCACGCCCCCGACGGGCCACGGCAGGTCTCCGAGATGCGCGGGCGCGAGCTCCGCCAGCTGCGCACCGACCTGCAGATGGTCTTCCAGGACCCCAGCGCCGCCCTCAACCCGTCGATGACGATCGCGGAGGCCGTCGGCCACCCGTTGGTGATCCACAAGATCGCCAAGGGTGCCGAGCTGCGGCGCCGGGTCAACGAGTCCCTCGAGCGGGTCGGCCTCGCCCCCGTCGAGCGCTTCGCCAACAAGTACCCCTCCGACCTGTCGGGCGGGCAGAAGCAGCGCGCCGTCATCGCGCGGGCAATCATCCTCGACCCCGAGGTGCTGGTCGCCGACGAGCCGATCTCGATGCTCGACATGAGCGTGCGGGCCAAGATCCTGCAGCTGATGCTCGACCTCAAGAACGACCTCGGGCTGTCCTACCTCTACATCACGCACGACCTCGCCAGCGCGAAGTACTTCTGCGACCGGATCGCGATCATGTACCTCGGCCGCATCGTCGAGATCGGCCCGACCGCCGAGATCTTCGCCAACCCGCGCCACCCCTACACCAAGGCGCTGCTCAAGGCGATCCCCGAACCCGACCCGACCCGGATGGTGCCGCGCGACCTGCCGCGCGGCGAGATCCCCGATGCCGCCGAGCCGCCGCTGGGCTGCTCGTTCCACCCGCGCTGCTCCGAGGCCGTCGCCGAGTGCGGCTGGGAGTCGCGCGACCTGCGCGTCGTCCTCGAGCAGCACTGGACCCGCCGCTCGGCCGACTACGACGCCGAGCGCAAGCTGGTCGGCGACCTCGACAAGCTCGACAGGCCCGAGACCACGGCGACGCTGGGGGCCGGTGATCCCGAGCGGACGCTCGCGCTGCTCGACAAGGTCCGCGCCGAGAACCCCGACGAGCCGCTGTGGAAGGGCGTGCGGTCGCTGGAGTCGGACGGGCGGGCCGTGCAGATCAGCTTCGAGGAGGGCGTCGACCCGGCGCTGCGGCGCGCCGGCGGGGTCGAGGTCGCGTGCGTGCTCTATCCCGACGAGGGCGCGGGCGCCGGTGCGACCGGCGCCGCCGGTGGGACGACGGCGGGGTCCGACGGATCGGGCTGATCCCGCTCCGTCGTCGGGAGGGGCAGGGGCGGCGGGGTGCCGCCCCAGGCCGGGCACAGGGCCTGGTGGGCGCACCAGCCGCACAGCGCGCTGCGGCGGGGCTGCCAGTCGCCGGTCTGCTCGGCGTACCGGATGGCCCGCCAGACGGCCTCGACCTTGCGCTCGGTGGCGAGCAGGTCCTGCTCGTCGGGCTCGTAGGTGATGAGCTCGCTGCTGCCGAGGTAGATCAGCCGCAGCACCTGGGGCACGACGCCCCGGGTGCGCCACAGGACCAGGGCGTAGAAGCGCAGCTGGAAGAGCGCGCGGGCCTCGAAGCCCTCGGCAGGCGACTTCCCCGTCTTGTAGTCGTTGAGTCTCAGGGCGCCGTCGGGCGCCTCGTCGACGCGGTCGACGAACCCGCGCAGCAGCAGCTTGGAATCGAGCAGCGCCTCGACGTAGAGCTCGCGCTCGGCGGGCTCGAGGCGGGTGGGATCCTCGAGGTCGAAGTAGCGGCGCACGGACGAGCGGCACGACGCGAGCCACTCGACGACGTCGGCGCCCTCGGCGCCGAACATCAGCCCGGCCTCGGGATAGTCGGCCAGGACCTGCTCCCACACCGGCTGGACCATCGCCTCGGCCTGGACCGGGGTGCGCTCGGTCGCCGGCAGGTCGAAGAGGTCCTCGAGGACCTGGTGGACCACCGTGCCGCGCACGGCGTCGACCGACGGCGGCTCGGGCAGCCGGTCGACGGTGCGAAAGCGGTAGAGCAGCGGACAGCTGAGGAAGTCGGACGCCCGGCTGGGGGAGAGGGCCCCGAGGACGTCGACGCCGTCGACCTTGGTCGAGACGCGCTCGGCCGGGGTCTCCTCGGCCGGTGCGTCCTGGATGTCGGTGCCCACGCCGTCAGGGTAGGCGGGGCCGCCGACATAGGCTGCGCCCGTGGCCCGCGACGACGTCCCCGGCGGCGTCCCGGGGCCCTGGGTCGTGCGGGCCGGCCGGATCGGCGGCACGGAGATCCAGGTGTCGGCGTCGTGCCTGGTCCTGGTCGTGCTCCTCGCGGTCGCCTTCGCCCCGCGGGCCGAGGCCCTCGTGCCCGGGCTGGGCGCCCGGGCCTGGGTGGCCGGTGCCGCGGTGGGCGTCCTCGTCTACGTCGCGGCGCTGGTCCACGAGCTCGCCCACGCGGCCGTCGCCCACCGCCACCGGCACCGGGTGCCGTGGATCCGGCTCGGCATCGCCGGCGGCCAGACCAGCGTGCGCGGGGAGTCGCGGACGCCGGGCGAGGAGGCCGCGACCGCCGTCGCCGGCCCGCTCGTCTCCCTCGTGGTGGGGCTGGTGGCCCTGCTCCTCCGGGTGCTGGTCGACGACGGGGTGCCCGCCCTCGTGCTCGAGGCCGTCCTGGTCGCCAACCTCCTCATCGGGCTGATCGACCTGGTGCCGGCCCGGCCCCTCGACGGCGGCCGGATGGTGCACGCCGCGGCGTGGTGGGTCCTCGGCTCGCGCCACCGCGGCGCGATCGCCGCGGCCCGGATCAGCCGCGGGGTGGCGGTCACGCTGCTGCTCGTCCCGGTGCTCTGGGCGCCCGTCACCGGCGACCGGCCGCGCCTGTCGGTCTGGGTGGTCTGCCTCGGCGTCGCCGTGATGATCTGGGGCTCCTCGTCCGAGGCCTTCGCCCGGTCGCGGCTGGCGGCGGAGCGCGACCCGGTCGGCCACCTTGTCCGCCCGGTGCTCGTCCTGGCGGCCGACGCTCCCATGGACGACGCCCGCCGCCGGGCCGCGGCCGAGGGAGCGGCCGGGATCGTCGTGGTCGACGGGCACGGCCGACCGGTCGCGCTGGTCGCCGACGTCGCGGCCGGGGCGCCCGCGGAGCCGGTCGACCCGGGCACCCTCCTGCCGGTCGACTGCACGGCGGACCAGGTGATCGGGGCCATGATGACGGCGCCGACGGCGGCGTACGTCGTCGTCGACGCGACCGGCGCCCCCGTCGGCCTGGTCCGGGTCGCCGACGTCCAGGACGTGGGGGACAGGCGCTGATCCCGGTACGGTTCCGCGGTGCACGAGAACCAGCAGCAAGACCCCGCCGAGGTCGGTGACGCGACGTCGCCCGACGTCCCGACCGACGCGTGGTCGGGCGTCCACCGCGGCCCTCTCCGCGCCGGCGAGTGGGTGCGCCTGGTCGACGCCAAGGGCCGGCGCCACAACATCGCGCTCGAGCCCGGCAAGCGCTTCTTCTCCAACCGCGGGCACCTCGAGCACGACGAGATGATCGGTCGTGAGGAGGGGTTCACCGTCACGGCCTCCACCGGTGGCGAGTACCTGGTCTTCCGGCCCCTGCTGTCGGAGTTCGTCGTCTCGATGCCACGCGGCGCGGCCGTGGTCTATCCCAAGGACGCCGCCCAGATCGTCGCGATGGCCGACATCTTCCCGGGCGCCGACGTGGTCGAGGCCGGCGTCGGGTCCGGGGCCCTGACCTGCTCGCTGCTGCGCGCGGTCGGCCCGCACGGCCGCGTGACGTCGTACGAACGGCGCGAGGAGTTCGCCGAGGTCGCGCACAAGAACGTCCGGCAGTTCTTCGGCGGCGAGCACCCCGCGTGGGACCTGCGGCTCGGCGACCTGGCCGAGTCGCTGCCGGCGTCGGGGGAGCGGTGCGACCGCATCATCCTCGACATGCTGGCGCCCTGGGAGTGTCTCGACGCGGCGGCCGACGCCCTGCGCCCGGGCGGCATCGTGTGCGCCTACGTCGCCACGACCACCCAGCTGTCGCGCTTCACCGAGACCGTCCGCGTGCACGGCGGCTTCACCGATCCGCAGGCCTGGGAGTCGCTGGTCCGCGACTGGCACGTCGAGGGCCTCGCGGTCCGGCCCGGCCACAAGATGATCGGCCACACGGCGTTCCTCGTGACCGCGCGCCGGATGGCGCCCGGGCAGCAGGCGCCGCGCAAGACCCGCCGTCCGGCGCCCGGCGCCTACGGCGCCGACTACACCGGCCCCCGCCCGGCCGACGTGCTGCCCGAGCCGCCCGCCGACGTGTTCGTGGAGGAGCCCGAGCGGTGAGGCCGTTCCTGCTGCTCTCGATCCGCTCCGAGCAGGCAGCCGCCGACGACGAGCACGCGGCGTTCGCCCGGTTCCTGGGGGTCGAGCAGGACGAGGTCCACCGACGCCTCCTCGGCGTCGACGACGTCGGCGACGTGGCGAGCCGGCTCGACGACTGGTCCGGGGTCCTGCTCGGTGGCGGTTCGTTCACGTGGTCCGACGACGCCGCGACCAAGTCCGCCGCCCAGCTGCGTGCCGAGGCCGACCTGGTGCTGGTGCTCGACGCCGTGGTCGAGGCCGACTTCCCGTTCCTCGGCGCCTGCTACGGCATCGGCACCCTCGGCGGGCACCAGGGCGGCCTGGTCGACCGCGCGTTCCCCGAGCCCGTCGGACCGCTGTCGGTCACGACGACCGAGGCCGGCCGGGCCGACCCGCTGTTCGCCGGCGTACCCGCCCACTTCGCGGCGTACGGCGGGCACAAGGAGGCGCTGACCAGGCCACCGGCCCACGCCGTCGTCCTGGCGACGTCGGAGGCGTGCCCGGTGCAGGCCTTCCGCGTCGGCGAGCACGTCTACGCCACGCAGTTCCACCCCGAGCTCGACCTGGCCGGCCTGCACACGCGGATCGACACCTATGCGACCCACGGCTACTTCGACCCGTCGGAGGCCGACACCCTCCGGGCGGCCGGCGCCGCGGTCGAGGTGGCGCACCCGATGACGCTGCTCCGCAACTTCGCCCGGCGCTACCGCCGCTGACCGCGAACGGCTCCTGGGACCTCGGGGTGACCCGGTCCGGACCAGACGGTGACAAGAATGTGACCGACACCGGTCGGGATGCCACTTCCGTGCAACGTTGGCGCGGGTAGGGTCGATCAGACAGGAGGTGAGCCGAATGTCGATGAATGACGGTTCCAGCACGGGTGGACGCAACGCGGACGAGCTGGTGGCACAGGTGCGGTTCCTGGAGGCCGAGGTCGGTGACCTGCGGCGCCGGTTGTCCGACGGCCCGGTGTCCTCGCGAGGTCTCGAGCTGAGGCTCGCCGACACGCAGCGGTCGCTGGCGGCGGTGACGTCGCAGAACGAGCGGCTCGCCCAGACGCTGCGCGAGGCGCGCGACCAGATCACCAAGCTCAAGGAGGAGGTCGACCGGCTCGCGCAGCCGCCGGCCGGCTTCGGCACCTTCCTGACGCGCAACGACGACGACTCGGTCGACGTGTTCACCGGCGGCCGCAAGCTGCGGGTCAACGTCAGCCCCGGGGTCGAGCTCGACTCGCTGCAGCGTGGCCAGGAGGTCATGCTCAACGAGGCGCTCAACGTCGTGGGCGCGATGGAGTTCGAGCAGGTCGGCGAGGTCGTGATGTTCAAGGAGGTGCTCGCCGACGGCGACCGCGTCCTGGTCATCGCCAACGCCGACGAGGAGCGCGTCGTGCGCATCGCCGAGCCGCTGCGCTCGGTCAAGCTGCGCGCCG
>NZ_JAURVJ010000088.1 GCF_030655615.1 Nocardioides sp. | reverse complement strand
CCTCGTAGCAGGCGCCGCAGACGTGGGGGCCGATCCAGGCGGTGACGTCGCGGGCGCCGAGGTCGCGCATCGCAGCGACCGTGGCCGGCACGACGCCCGCGGCGACCCCCGGCCGGCCGGCGTGGGCCGCACCGAGCACGCCGGCCGCGGGGTCGGCGAGGAGGACGGGGACGCAGTCGGCGGCGCGGACCAGCAGGACGACGTCGGGCTGGTCGGTCACGATGCCGTCACCCTCGGAACGCGGCTCGCCGGGAGCCGCGACCGCGACGTGCCGCCCGTGCACCTGGCTGAGGTCGGCCACGACACAGCCGGGGGCGAAGTCGTCGAGCAGGAGCGCCAGGTTGCGCTGGGGCACGGTGCGGTCGCCGTGCTCGAAGAACGCCAGGTTGAGAGAGTCGAACGGGACGCCGCTGACCCCGCCGTGCCGGTCGGTGAAGGCCAGCTCGACGGGGCCGAGGGTGCTGCGGTGGTGGTACGTGGGTCCGCTCCTACTTGAGGAAGTCGGGGATGTCGAGGTCGTCGTCGTCGAAGACGACCTGCTGTGCGGGGCGGGGCGCCGACTGCTGGGGCGCCTCGGCGCGCTGCTCGGCCGGCTCGGACCGCGACTCGGTGCGGGGCTCGGGACGAGCGGCGACCGCGGCCTTGACCTCCTCCTGGCTGACCTGGGCCGGGGCGTTGTGACGCAGCGACGAGCCCTCGGTGCGGCGCTTGGGGGTGCCGCCGTCGAAACCGGCGGCGATGACGGTGACCCGCACCTCGTCGCCGAGGGCGTCGTCGATCGTCGCGCCGAAGATGATGTTGGCCTCGGGGTGGACGGCGTCTGCGACGAGCGCGGCGGCGTGGTTGATCTCGAAGAGACCGAGGTCGGAGCCACCGGCGATGGAGAGCAGGACACCGTGGGCGCCGTCGATGCTGGCCTCGAGCAGCGGGCTGGAGACGGCCATCTCGGCGGCGGCGACGGCACGGTCCTCGCCGCGGGCCGAGCCGATGCCCATGAGGGCGGAGCCGGCGTTGGCCATGACCGACTTGACGTCGGCGAAGTCGAGGTTGATCAGGCCCGGGGTCGTGATCAGGTCGGTGATGCCCGAGACGCCCTGGAGCAGGACCTGGTCGGCCTGCTTGAAGGCGTCGAGGACCGAGACGTTGCGGTCGCTGATCGACAGCAGCCGGTCGTTGGGGATCACGATGAGGGTGTCGACCTCCTCGCGCAGCTGGGCGATGCCCTCGTCGGCCGAGCCCATCCGGCGGCGACCCTCGAAGGCGAACGGGCGGGTGACGACACCGATGGTCAGCGCGCCCAGCGAGCGGGCGATGCGCGCGACGACCGGGGCACCACCGGTGCCGGTGCCGCCACCCTCGCCGGCGGTCACGAACACCATGTCGGCGCCCTTGATGACCTCTTCGATCTCGTCGGCGTGGTCCTCGGCCGCCTGTCCCCCGACCTCGGGGTTGGCGCCGGCACCGAGGCCGCGGGTCAGCTCGCGGCCGATGTCGAGCTTGACGTCGGCGTCGCTCATGAGCAGCGCCTGGGCGTCGGTGTTGATCGCGATGAACTCGACGCCCTTGAGGCCGACCTCGATCATCCGGTTGACGGCGTTGACGCCACCGCCACCGATGCCCACGACCTTGATGATGGCCAGGTAGTTCTGTGCAGCAGCCACGACGGCTTCACCTCTCGAGAAGAATCTGATGGGGTAGACGGCCGGCGTGTCGCGAACTGTGACCCTCAACCTGAGGGTTATAGTTATGTCAACCTCGCCGTGGTGACGACACTAGGCACCGCTGTGCCCCAAGCCCGGCAGACACGCCGGGTCGGGCCGAGTTGTCGGCGTACCGACTTGAGGGTGGTCAGGGAGCTCCGACCGTTGTCAGGGGTTGCAACCCCTGACAGGTGACGGAATCCCCGGCCGGCCGGGGATTCCGACACCCCCCGGGGGTATGCCGACCCGAACCGCCCCGACCTCAGTCGCTCGTCGTCGGCTGCCCTGGCACGCTCACGTCGAGCACCTTGCCGGGCTGGCGGAGGAGGGCGATGAGGACCTTGGCCTTCTCGGCGGAGGCGTCGGCGCTCCCCCAGCGCACGACGCGGTCGTCGCGCAGGACGAGGTCGATCTCGTCGATGCTGCGCAGGTCGAGGTGGTCGACGAGGACCGAGACCTCGCGCGGCAGCGCGGCGATGACGGTGACGGCCTCCTTGAGGGCGTCCTCGTCGGTGGCGGAGGTGCCGTCAGGGGTCTCGATGCGGGGCAGGCCCGAGGGCGGGCGCTGGTAGGTGCGGAACGGGACGCCCTCGACGTCGACGCCCTGGAGGTCGGCGCCGAGGCGGACGACGGCGACGGGCTCGCGCTCCTGGATCGTGATGAGCACGCTGTCGGGCCACTGGCGGGTGACCTCGACGCTGCGGACGGCCTTGAGCGAGCGCACGCGGAACTCGATCGCGTCGAGGTCGACGGTGGCCAGCGGCCCGCCCGTCGGCACGTCGGCCGCGGACTCGACGTCGGCGGCGCTGATGGTGCGGGCGCCGACGACCTCGACGTCGCTGACCGAGAGCGCGTCGGAGAAGTAGACGGCGTAGAGCCCGCCGCCGCCGAGCACGAGGACGACCGCCGCCACGACCAGGTAGCGCAGGGTCAGCCAGCGCCGCGCCCACTGGCGGCGCGCGAAGCGACGGCGGCTGCGCTCCTCGGTGCTGCGGCGGGTCCTAGCCATCCGCGGCGCCCCCCTCGAGCAGCGCGAGCACCTCCGGGCCGACCTGGGTGACGGTGCCGGCGCCGAGCGTCAGCACGAGGTCGCCGGGCCGGGCGCGGGCGACGAGCGTCGCGGCCGCGGTGGAGAGGGAGGCGAGGGCGACCCGCTCCGCGGGCAGGGGTACGGCGTCCGCGACGAGTGCCGACGTGACGGCCGGGTCGGCGGCCTCGCGCGCGAGGTAGAGGTCGAGGACGACGACCTCGTCGGCGGCGCCGAGCGCGACGCCCATCGCGGCGCCGAAGATCCGGGTGCGCGAGACCAGGTGGGGCTGGAAGGCGACGACCAGCCGACCCTCCCCCGCGAGCGCCCGCGCGGACTGCAGGTCGCCGACGATCTCGGTCGGGTGGTGGGCGTAGCTGTCGTAGACCCGGACGCCGGCGGCCTCGCCCTTGCGCTCCATCCGGCGTCGCGTGCCGGTGTAGGACGCGATGCCGCGCAGGAGGTCGGCGCGGTCGTGACCGAGGGCCTCGCCCGCGGCGAGGGCGGCGAGGGCGTCGG
>NZ_JAURVJ010000086.1 GCF_030655615.1 Nocardioides sp. | reverse complement strand
GGCCCGCCTCGAGGACCGGCTCGCCGCCAGGCTGGTCGGTGGCCTGGCCGCGCACGGCCACGCCGCGACCTCCCGGGTCGACGCGGTCCCGGGCGCGCGGAGCGCCGGGCTCGCCGCCCAGGTCGACGCGGGGCTGCCCTGGGCTCCCGACGTCGCGCTCGTGGTGGTCGGGGCCAACGACCTCACCCACCTCGTGCCGGTCGACGCCGCCGTACGCGACCTGGCTCACGCCGTACGACGCCTGCGCGCGGGTGGCGCGGAGGTCGTCGTCGCCCCCGCGCCCGACCTGAGCGCCGTCCCGCACGTCCCGGTCTTCCTGCGCGAGGTCGTGCGGGCGGCCGGCGAGCAGCTCCGGGCCCGGCAGGCGTCGGCCGTCGTCGCGGAGGGCGGGCTCGTCGCCGACCGCGACCAGGTGGCGTCGCGCGCGTTCGCGACCGACGCGACCCTGTTCTCCGCCGACCGGTTCCACCCGTCGAGCCGGGGCTACGCCGTCATCGCCGACGCGCTCCTGCCGACGGTGCTCGACGCGGTGCGGGCGGTCGAGGCGGCGTCCTGACCACCCCTTGGCGCGGAAGCCCGACGACGTCGCACTCGTTGGGACCAGTGATGAGCACCGTCGCCGCGCCTCGCCGCCCCCGCCTCTGGCTCCCCCAGCACGTCCAGGTCACGCCGGCCGCCGCCGAGCAGCCGCACACCGCCGAGATCCTGCGCCGGCTCGAGGCCGCGGGGGTCGAGGACGTGCGCGTGCTCGGCTCCAACCGGCTGGTCGGGCTGAGCGACGGCAGCGAGCGCGAGGTCTACGCCCGCGCCAAGGCGACGCTCGCGGTCGTCGTCGCCCCCGCGAGCGTCCTCAAGCCGCAGCCCATCCCGCCCAGCGCCGACTGGAAGATCGACCTCGCGCGCGGCTGTCCCGCGCACTGCCAGTACTGCTACCTGGCGGGCTCGCTCCAGGGCCCGCCGGTGACCCGGGTCTACGCCAACCTCGACGACGTCCTGGCCGGCATCGGCACCCACGCGGGCCGCGGGTCCGTCACGTCGGGCACCGAGGCGCGCGGCCACGAGGGCACGACCTTCGAGCTGTCCTGCTACACCGACCCGCTGGGGCTGGAGCACCTGACCGGAGCCCTCGGCACGGCGATCGAGCGCGTCGGAGCCGGGCGGTACGGCGACGACGTGTCGCTGCGCTTCACCACCAAGTTCGACGCGGTTGACGACCTGCTCGCCCTGCCGCACGGGCGCCGCACCCGGATGCGGGTGTCGGTCAACGCCGACGAGGTCGCGGGCCGCTTCGAGGGCGGGACCGCCGGCGTGCCCGAGCGGCTGGCGGCGCTGCGGCGGATGGCCGTGGCCGGCTACCGCGTCGGGCTCACCGTCGCGCCGATCATGCCCCTGGCGGACTGGCGGTCGTCGTACGGCCGGCTGCTCGACGACGTCGCCACCACCCTCGACGGCGTGCCCGACCTCGACCTCACCGTCGAGGCGATCACCCACCGCTTCACGCCGGGGAGCAAGGAGGTGCTGCTCGGGTGGTACCCGCGCACCCGCCTCGAGATGGACGAGGAGCAGCGCACGGCCAAGCGCAACAAGTTCGGCGGCGTCAAGCACGTCTACCCGCGCGAGGTGATGGCCGAGATGCGCTCCTGGTTCACCGCCGCGATCGCCGAGCGGCTCCCCGGGGCGCCGCTGCTCTACTGGACCTGACGCGGTGGCCGCACCCGACCCCGCGAGGTGTCACGCTGTGGCCATGACGGACCTCAACGTGCTGGGCGACGAGCTTGAACCCTGCGGGACCGAGCCGATGACGGGGTTCTTCCGGGACGGCTGCTGCCGCCCGTCGGACCAGGACCCGGGCAGCCACACGATCTGCGCCGTCGTGACCCCGGAGTTCCTCGCGCACCAGCAGGCGATCGGCAACGACCTGGTGACACCGCTGCCGATGTACGGCTTCGACGGCCTCCACCCCGGCGACCGCTGGTGCGTCACCGCGCGCAACTGGGCGCGCGCCCACGACGACGGCGCGGCCGCGCCGGTTGTGCTCGCCTCGACCAGCCGCGCCGTGCTGACCCTGGTGCCGCTCGACGTGCTGCGGCAGCACGCGGTCGACGTACCGCCGGACCTGAGCGGGCTCGACGGCTAGCACCGCCCCACGGTGGTCGAGCCGGGCGAGCCCCCGGCGAGCCCGCGTCGAGACCGCCGTGGGGTGGCGTCAGGCGACGGTCGTCGTCAGGGGCACCGTGTGGACGAACCCGTCGACCCGCACCTGCACGAAGAACCGGTACGTGCCCGGGGTGCCGAGGGCGGTGTGGAAGGTGAGGTCGCTGCCGTCGTCGGTGATGGACGGCGTGCCGAGCGGGTGGGCGTGGACGAAGGCGCCGGTGGCGGTGTCGAAGCCGGTGAGGTGGGCGTAGGAGCCGAGGTAGGTGCCGAGGTTGAGGACACCACGGTCGCCGTCGGAGACGGTGAGGTCGAACTGCGTGTCCTCGCCCGCGGGCAGGGTCTCCGGGGCGGTGACGGTGACCATGCCGTCGCTGCCGGTGCGGCCCGGCTCGTCGGGCACGGCCGGGGACTCTCCCGCGACCTGGGCCCGCTCGCCGAGGACGACGTGGCTGCCGTCGGGGTTCTGCTCCTCGTCGTCGGGGACGAACTCGGCGACGACGCGGTAGCGGCCGGGGTCGGTGAGGTCGACCCGTGCGGTCCAGGTGCCGTCGTCGCCGAGCACCGGGTGGACGTGGCGGAAGTCGGTGAGGTCGTCGCGGACGACGTAGAGGTGGATGAGCTTGGTCTGCTCCTCGACGTACTCCGTCACCGGCTCGCCGCGGGAGTCGAGGATCTGGAAGGTCAGGTCGCTCGGCACCCGCGACTCGGTCGGGAACGTGAGGCCGGCCATCGAGTAGCCGCCCGCGTCGGCGGTCGTGCCGTCGCCGAGGAACGTGTCGTGGGTGTGGGGCTGGCCGTCGCCGGGGCCGAGCACCTGCCGGCCGTCGTCGACCGGCGGGTCGTCGCTGCAGGCGGCGAGCGAGCCGGCCAGCATCAGGCCGGCGGCCAGGAGGGAGATCGTGCGGTAGGTCGGTCGCATCAGGACACCTCGAAGCTCACGGTGGTCACGGGGTTGTCGAACTCGGACGCGCGCAGGCTGACCTGGACCTCCCAGGTCCCGGGCGCGGGGATGACGGTCTCGACGACGTAGGTGCCGGCGTCGGTCGGGACGACCGGCTGCGAGCCGAGGTCGACCGACCCGTCGGCGGAGGCCACCGACACCGTCGGCTCGGCGAACCCGTCGAGCGGCTCGCCGGCCTGGTCCTGCACCTGCACGGTGATCGTGTTGGGCCCGCGGGTCCGCGGCGCCATCGTGGCCAGCACCTTGGTGCCCGCGTCCTCGGCGAGCACGCCGACCTCGACGCGCGAGGCCACGGGCGCGCGGTTGCTCGGGCCCTCGCGCGGCGACTGGTTGGTGAGGAACCCGGTCACGCCCAGCAGCACGACGAGCAGCCCGGCCTCCACGCGCACGACGTCGCGCACCCTCAGGACCGAGGCCCGGCGGGCGCCGTGCCCGGCGGCACCGGACCGGCCCGTCGCCGCAGGCAGCAGCCGCCAGCGGTTGAACCCGGCGATCGCCGCCACGACGGCGGCGATGCCGACCTTGACCAGGAGCAGCCGGCCGTAGGTGGTGTCGAACAGCGGGTCCCAGCCGCCGAGGATCCGCCACCCCTGCAGGCTCCCGGTGACGGCGAGCAGCCCGAGCAGCCCGGCCGCGACCGCCGAGAACCGGCTCAGCACCAGGGCCGCGTCGCGCTCGCGTCCGGACAGGGCCCGGAGCGTCAGCACCAGGCCCACCAGCCCGCCGAACCAGGCGGCGCCGGCGCTCAGGTGGAGCACGTCGGTGGTGACGAGCAGCCACACCGGCTCGATCGCACGGGAGTGCCCGACCACGGCGGGTGAGACCGTCGCCACGGCTGCAGCGGCGATCGCGACCCGGGGCCGGGCCAGCTGTGTGAGCGCGACCACGAGACCGACCACCTGCAGCCCGAGGACGACGAGGTCGTCACCGACGAGCGCCAGGTCGACCGCGGCCGACTCGCCGAGCTGGTCGAGACCCAGGCCCTGCTGGTAGGCGCCCGTCAGCGGGATGCCGGCGAACCCTGCGACCAGCGCGACCCCCGCGGCCGACCAGGCGACCTTGAGGACCCGCTCGCCGACGGCGTCGTCGACGCGCACCCCCCGCATCGTCCAGGCCAGGAACAGCACCAGCCCGGACGCGAGGAGCAGCCCGGCGTAGGACAGGCCCTGGAAGACGCTGAGCACCGACCGCACCTCGGCCGGGTCGACGTCGGGCAGCTGCGGGGGCGCGACCTCGGCGCTCGGCGCCCCGACCGAGAAGGTCAGGGACCCGGCGATGGGGTGGCCGTCGGCGGAGATGGCCCGCCACACGACGACATAGCTGCCGTCGGCGAGCTCGTCGGGCAGGTCGGTGGTGATCACCGTGTCGCGCGACGTCGAGTCGGAGTCGACGGGCTCGCCGGCAGCGTCGAAGACCTGCACGGCGCCGGCCGGCAGCGAGACCGGCTCGTCGAACGTGAAGGTCACGACGTCGGGCGTCGCGGCCAGCACCTCCCCCTCGGCGGGGTCGGTGCCGACCAGGGTGGCGTGCGCGGACGCGGGCGCCGCCGCCCCCACCACGGTCACGAGGACCGCGGCGAGGGCGGCGAGCAGCAGCGCCGCGCGCTTGATCACGCGGACGTCAGGCCGTACGACGCGAGCGCAGCAGCGCGAAGCCGCCGACGAGCAGCCCGGCGACGCCGGCCACCAGCCCGGCGATCGCCAGCCCGTTGCCGTCGTCGTCGGACGAGGCGGCCGACTCCTGGGTCTCCGCAGCGGAGCCGGTCTCGGTCGAGACCGCTGCGGCCTCGCCCTCCTCGCCCTCCTCGGCTGCGTCGTCGTGGGTGGCCCCGGCGTCGTGGTGGCCCCCCTCGCTCGCCTCGGTCACGGCGAACGCCGGCGCCGGGTTGTCGAGGTCGTCCTCGGACTGCCCGGCCTCGGCGATCTCGGTCCAGGCGGTCTCGCCCTGGGCGCAGGTCTGGATCGTGGGGAAGCTCAGGGTCTCGCCCTCAGCGTCCTCGGGCAGCTGCAGCTGCACCTCGAACGTGTCGCGGTAGCCGTCGGGCAGGGGCGTCTTGGCGGTGTAGGTGACCGTCGAGACACGCTCGGTGAGCTCGTTGCCCTCGGCGTCGGTGACCGCGGGATCGAGCTTGGCGACCTGCTTGGTCACGTCGTAGTAGTCGTTGCGCGTCGGCGTGGCCGCGTTGATCCCCTCGGGGATCGAGATCGTGACGGCGGTCGTCGGCGAGCCCTCGCAGCCGTGGCCGACGCTGAACGTCAGCACGGAGTAGGACCCGGCAGCGGTCGTCGAGGGGGTCACGGTCACGTGGGCCGAGGCCGGCCCGGCGAGGCCGAGGGTGAGGAGGCCGGCGACACCGGCGACGGCGCCGATCCGGGTCAGGGCGCGCGTGGAGGTACGTCGAGCAGTAGGCATGGGTGGTCCCGTTCTGGGTGAGGTGTGGTCAGGCTGGAGACGCCTGACGAGTCCTCGGACCGGGACGGTCGGTGGAGGGTCAGGCGGTGGCGAGGGCGGCGGGCGGCCCACGTCGCGGTGCGGCCGCGACCACGAACCGGCTCAGCAACGCCGACGGCGCGGGCACCGGGGCCGGCACCAGGCGCAGGGACGGCAGCGGCGGCAGGGGCTGCCGGGTCCAGGTCACGACGACCTCGCCCGCCCGCGCCCGCAGCTCCCACAGGAGTGCGGTGAGCAGCCCGCCGCCGACGTGGACGACGAGCATCGACGGGTCGAGCAGCGCGTGCGCGTGACCGGCGTGCGCGCCGGCGGCCATGTGACCCATCGGGTCGGTGCCCATCGTGAGTGCCGTCAGCCAGGCGTGCAGCAGCAGCTGTGCCGCCACCAGCAGGGGTACGGCGACCCGCGGCCGCACGCGACCGCGCAGCACCAACAGCCCGGTGCCGAACACCGCGGCGGCCATCACGGCCAGCCACGGCAGGGACGGCAGGCTGCCGCCGGCCCACAGGTGGCCCGCGGCCAGCGCCGCGGTCACCTCGACGGTCGCGGCCGCGGCGCGGAGGGTGACACCCTCGCGCGGCAGGACCCGGACCGTCAGCACGGGGTCATTGTGCCTGGTGCGACGAGGGTCGGCAGCATCGGTTCGCGACGTGACCCACCCTGCGTCGCGTTCGACACATCCTCCGTGGAGCCAACTGACCCATGGTGGGTCACTTCCGAGTTCCGGCAGGCGGCGAACGCGTCGCACCGTGGGTCACTCTCGGGTCCGGACGGCCCTGGAGAGCGACGCACCCTGGGTCGGGCGTGGCGTCAGGAGCGCAGGAACACCCGCGACGACGGCTGCATCCGCGCCGCCGGCGCCTCGGCCGCACGGCGCGAGATGTTGAGCAGCAGCCCGACGGCCATCATCGAGGCGAACATCGAGCTGCCACCGTAGGACACGAACGGCAGCGGGACGCCGGTCACGGGCATGATCCCGAGGCACATGCCGATGTTCTGGAAGGCCTGGAAGCCGAACCAGCAGGCGATGCCGGCGGCGGCGACGCGACCGAAGACGTCGTCGGTGCGGGCCGCGATGCGCAGCGCCCGCCACAGGATGACGCCGAGCAGCGCGATGATGACGCCGGCGCCGAGCAGGCCGAGCTCCTCGCCGGCGACGGTGAAGACGAAGTCGGTGTGCTGCTCGGGCACGAAGCCGGAGCGGGTCTGGGAGCCGTCGAAGAGCCCCTGGCCGAAGATTCCGCCGTTGCCGACGGCGATCCGCGCCTGCTCGACGTTGTAGCCAGCGCCGCGCGGGTCGAGGGTCGGGTCGGTGAAGGCGAGGAAGCGGTCCACCTGGTACTGCTCGAGCAGTCCGCCGGCCACAGCGGCGACGGCACCGACCACGCCGGTGGCGCCGAGCAGGACCAGCCACCGCCGGGCGCAGCCGGTGGCGGCGAGGACGCCGAAGACGGTGGCGCTCAGCACGAGCATGGTGCCGAGGTCGGGCTGGGCCAGGATCAGCGTGGCCGGCACGCCGGCGATGAGCAGCATCAGCAGCACGTCGGTGCCGGTGGCCCCGTCAGCCCCCTTGAGGCGCCGCGACTCCGAGCGTTCGGCGACGACCAGGGCCATCCCGATGACCACCGCGAGCTTGGCGAACTCCGACGGCTGGATCGACAGGCCGCCGAACATCAGCCACGAGCGCGAGCCGTTGACGACGCTACCCATGGTGAGGACGAGGACGAGCCCGCCGATCGAGGCGACGTAGACCAGCGGCGCGAAGATCCGCACCCAGCGGTGGTCGGTCAGCAGCACGACGAACAGCAGGCCGAGGCCGAGGGCGACGTTGAGGACCTGCTTCTCGAGGTAGGCGCGCGGGTCGCCGCCGGTGAGGTCGTCGCGGGTGCTGGTGGCCGACCAGACGAGCAGACAGCCGATGACGCTGAGCGCGACGACCGCCAGCAGGAGCAGGCGGTCGAGGCCGGGGACGCGACCGAGCGGGCCGAGCGGGCCGAGCGGGCCCGGCGACGGCGCGGGTCCGGACGAGCCGGTGGGCTTGGCGGGGGTCAGCAGGCTCATGTCAGTCCCTGTCCTCGGAGGCGCGCGGGTCGACCGCCGGCGGCAGGATCGTGCCGTCGGCGCGGAAGGACGGGAGCCGGCCCGGCGGGACGGTGCCGGGGATGGCCGCCCTGGCGGGCCGCACCTGGTCCTCCTGGACGCCGTAGAGCGACTCCCAGATCTTGCGGACGCCGGGCCCGGAGGCGCCGGAGCCGGTGCCGGCCTGGCTGATCATCATCACCACGACGTAGTCGTCGGAGTAGGACGCCACCCACGACGTCGACTGCTTGCCGTAGACCTCGGCCGAGCCGGTCTTGGACCGGATCGTCACCTGGTCGAGCGGGAAGCCACCCATCTTCCAGGCCATCGTGCCCTCGCGGGTGACGCCCTGGAGCGCCTCGTCGATGTAGCCCTGCACGCCGGGCGGCAGGTCGACGCGGCCCGTGACCTTCGGCGCGATCCTGCGGACGACGGTGCCGTCGGCCGCGACGACGGCGCGGGCGACGCGGGGGGCGTAGAGCGTGCCGCCGTTGGCGATCGCGGCGTAGCCGCGGGCCAGCTGGAGCGGCGTGACGATGGTGTCGCCCTGGCCGATGGCGAAGTTGACCGCGTCGGTGACCTTGTACTTGTTGCCCTCGATGCAGAACTCGCGCGAGAACTTGTAGACGAAGTCGCTCGTGTCGGCGTCCTGCGGCTTGTCGGCGATGCCGCAGTAGTACTTCTTCATCGAGTTGTAGTAGCTGAGCTTCCACGTACGGTCGGCGATCCGGCCGGCGGCCTCGCCGGGGATGTCGATGCCGGTCTCGCTGCCGAAGCCGAACTTCTCGGCCTCCTCGACCAGCGGGTCCTTGGCGTCGACGTCGTCGGCGTCGGAGCCGTACTGCTGCCAGTAGTCGAAGCCGACGCGGTAGAAGAAGGTGTTGCAGGAGACCTCGAGGGCCTTGGCAAAGGTGATGTTGCCGTAGGCGGCCGACTCGTGGTTGTGGAAGTCGCGGTTGCCGACCCGGAACGACGACGAGCACGGCAGCGTCGTGTCGGTGGAGTAGCCGTGGGTCAGCGCGCCCGCGGTCATGAAGGGCTTCCAGGTCGACCCGGGGGCGAACTGGCCCTGCGTCGCGCGGCCGAGGAGCGGCGTACCGGCCTTCTCGGAGTAGAGCGTGGCGAGCTGCTTCTTGGTGATGCCGCCGACCCAGACCGAGGGGTCGTACGTCGGCTGGCTGGCCATGGCGACGATGCGGCCGGTGTCGGCCTCCATGACGACCGCGGCGCCAGACTCCGCGACGAAGTTGCGGCCGGTGACGGGGTCGCGGGTGGCCCGGGCGGTCGTGATCATCTCGTGGAGCTGGCGCTCGACGACCTTCTGCACCTTGGCGTCGATCGAGGTGACGAGGGTGTCGCCGGGCTGGGCCGCGACGTCGGCCTCGTCCCCGATCACGCGGCCCATCGAGTCGACCTCGACCTGCTGGTAGCCGGGCATCCCGCGCAGCCAGGAGTCGTACTGCTGCTCGATGCCGGCGCGGCCGACGACCGAGGCGCCGTTGACCGACCGGTCCCCGCCGTCCTCGGCGGTGTCGAGCTCGTCCTCGGTGATGGGGCTGAGGTAGCCGAGCAGGTGGGCGGCGTTGATGCCGAACGGCTGGGGGTAGGCGCGCACGCTCTCCTGCGCGACGACGACGCCCGGGAAGTCCTCGGGCTGCTCGCGCAGGCGCTGGGCGCCCTCCTGCGGGAGGTCCTGGGCGACCGGGACGGGCTGGTAGGGCGACCCGTTCCAGCAGACGCCCGGCTCCGCGTCCTCGGCGCCGCAGGACAGCAGCTTCTTCTCGATCCGGCGCGGCTTGACGTCGATGACCTTGCCGACGCGGCGGAGCAGGATCTTGCGCTCGTCGGCAGGCAGCTTGCCGAGCACGGTGCGGTCGAGCGAGACGACCCAGGTCAGCCGGTTGGCGACGAGCGGCCGGCCCTGGTCGTCGACGATCAGGCCGCGGGTCGGCTGGACGACGATCTCGCGCACGGACTGGGCGGCGGCGCGGCCCTGGTACTCGTCACCGCTGACCACCTGCAGGTAGTAGAGGCGCACGAAGAGCGTGGCGAACAGCGAGAAGACGAGGGCCTGGATCACCAGGAGGCGGAGCCCACCCCGGGTGGGCACGGCCGAGGTCATCGGGCGGGGACCCGGTCCGGCTCGAGGCGGGCAAGGACCCAGGTGACCGCGGGCAGGACGAACGGGGCGAGCACGAGGTCCCACACGACACCGACGAGCACGACCTCCAGCAGGTCCGGGATGCCGGCGGCGCGGTCGTCGAGCAGCAGACCGCTGAGGGCGAACACGGAGGTGCCGAGGAACGAGCAGGCGGCGACCGCGGCCAGCGCTCCCCCGACGCCGGCGGGGGCGTCCTGGCGGACCCGCCCGGCGACGTACCCGACGACGAGCAGCGCGAGCGCCCAGCGGCCGGCGACGTGGTCGGCGGGCGGGGCGAGGTCGAGCAGCAGGCCCGCCCCGAAGCCGAGCACCATGCCGAAGTGGGCGCCGCGGGCCAGGCCGCCCGCCACCACCACGAGCAGCACGACGTCGGGGCCGATGCCGTGCCAGGCGAGGTGCGGGAAGACGGTGGTCTGCAGGACCAGGGCGACGCCGACGACGAGCGTGGCGAGGACGGCGCGAGCCGCGACGGTGGGATTCATCGCAGGCTCCCGTCGGCCTCGACGACGGCGCGGTCGCTGCGCGTGCCGGACGGTACGGCGACCCCGACGACGTCGAGGGCGGCGAAGTCGACGAACGGGTCGATCACCGCGCGCTGCGAGGTCTCGCGGAGGCTGGAGTAGACCGAGACGACCTGCCCGACCGGCACGCCGGCCACGAACGGGCTGTCGCCGGTGGGGCTGCCCCAGGTGACGACGGTGTCGCGCTTGCGCGGGACCACGGTCTCGTCGACGAGCTCGAGGTCGAGCCGGCCGGTCCTGCCGAGGACGCCGCGGCCCTTGAGGAAGCCGAGCTCCATGCTCTCGGCGATCCGGCCGCCCACGGTGGAGTCGGGGTCGACGATGAGGAGCACGGTGGCGGTGGTGGCGGTGACCCGCAGCACCCGGCCGACGAGGCCGTCGTTGTTGAGGACGGTGAGGTCGGGGGTGATGCCGGAGTCGGAGCCGGCGTCGATGGTCACGGTGCTCGAGAACGACTGCGACGGACCGACGCCGATCACCCGGGCTGGCACGAGCGCCTGGCCGAGGTCGGTCGCGGCCGAGGTGAGGCCTTCGAGCTCGGCGAGCCGCGCGGCGTCGTAGGGCGCGGTGCGGACCTGCGCGCGCAGGTCGGCGTTCTCGGCCTCGAGGGCGGCGAGATCGCCGCGGAGGTCGTCCTGGCTCTCGAAGCGGTCCGACAGCCCGACCAGCGGGCGTACGGCGCCGTCCGCGACGGCCTGGGCGGGTCCGACGGCCTCGCCGACGACGCGGCGGGCCGGGTCGAGCGCGCCGTTGCCGCTGCTGTCGAGCACCATCAGGCTCGCGCAGGCGAGCAGCAGGGCGACGACGAGCGCGCGGGGCGGGTGGCCGGCCCCGGACCGGTCCTCACGGGGAGCGCGGCCGTAGCCGCGCATCCGGGACACCGGCCTCACTTGTAGCGCCGGTGGTCGGCGACGAGCACGGCCTGCAGCGCCTCGAACTCCTCGACGCAGCGCCCGGCGCCGAGGGCGACGGAGACGAGCGGGTTCTCGGCGACGTGGACCGGCATCCCGGTCTCGTGGCGGATCCGTTCGTCGAGGCCGCGGAGCAGGGCGCCGCCGCCGGTGAGCACGATGCCGCGGTCCATGATGTCGCCGGCCAGCTCGGGCGGCGTCTGGTCGAGCGTGACGCGGACGGCGTCGACGATCGCGTGCAGCGGCTCCTCGATGGCCTGGCGGATCTGGGCCGCGGTGACCTCGACGGTGCGCGGGAGGCCGCTGACCAGGTCGCGTCCGCGGACCTCGGCCGTCGGCTCGTGCGTCGCGGGGAAGGCCGACCCGAGGGTCATCTTGACCTCCTCGGCGGTGCGCTCCCCCAGCATCAGGGAGTGCTCCTTCTTCATCCAGTTCACGATCGCCTGGTCGAGCTCGTCGCCGGCCGTGCGGATGCTGAGGCTGGTGACGATGCCGCCGAGGGAGATGACGGCGACCTCGGTGGTGCCGCCGCCGACGTCGACGACCATGTTGCCGGTGGGCTGGTGGACGGGCAGCCCGGCGCCGATCGCGGCCGCCATCGGCTCCTCGACGATGTAGACCCGCCGCGCGCCGGCCTGGTAGCCGGCCTCCTTGACCGCCCGCTGCTCGACCGCGGTGATGCCGCTCGGCACGCAGATGACCATGCGGGGCTTGGCGAAGTAGCGGCGGCGGTGGACCTGCTGGATGAACCAGCGCAGCATCTGCTCGGTCGCCTCGAAGTCGGCGATCACGCCGTCCTTGAGCGGCCGGAGCGCCGTGATGTTGTCGGGCGTCCGACCGATCATCCGCTTGGCGTCGTGGCCCACGGCGAGGATCTCGCCGGTCGTGTCGTTGAGCGCGACCACGCTCGGCTCGTCGAGCACGATGCCCCGGCGCCGGACGTAGACCAGCGTGTTGGCGGTGCCGAGGTCGACGGCCATGTCACGACCGATGATGCTGTTCGCCATGCGCGCGCGCCTCACTGCCGTGCGCGGGGTCGGGGAAGACGGGGGAAGTCAGGTACGACGCGCGCACGGACGCCGGACCCGGTAGCGAGCGTAAGCAGTGTGGCCCGTGTGACGACGGAGGCGCGTGGGGTGTGTCGTGACGCCGGCTGAGGTGCGACGTCGGCTGAGGTGCGAGGCCGCCCGCGGCCGAGCCTCGAAGCCACCGCGACGTCGGCCGAGGTGCGAGGCCGCCCGCGGCCGAGCCTCGAAGCCACCGCGACGTCGGCTGAGGTGCCAGGCCGCCTGCGGCCGAGCCTCGAAGCCACCGCAGCCGATGAACCAACCGCACCACCGAGAACGACCAGAAGAAGATCCGCCCCCGCCGACGTATCAGCGGGCCGCCGACCCGCTCCTCCTCCTGACCGGCCCGGACCACGGGCCACTGGCCCACCCCACAGGAGACCCACCATGTCCGCTCAGCCCCGCCGGATGTCCGGCGCCGCCAAGATCGCCGGCGCCGTCCTCGCTGCCGCCGTCCTCGTCCCGACCGCCTCCACCGCGGCCGGCAACCTCGTCACCATCTCCGACCCGAGCAACGCCAACGCCGCCAAGGTCTCCGACCTGGGCCGGCTGCAGGTCGAGAACGTCAACACCACCGACCTGCTCTTCCGCACCCCCGCCGGCGCCGTCTCGTTCCCGGCCGGCACGACCAAGAGCCTCGGCACCGTCAGCACCGCGGGCTACGAGAAGATCCGCGTCGTCGCCAACAACCGCACCGGGTCGGCGTCCAAGATCACGTTCCGCGTCACGATCCTCGAGGGCAACGAGCTCGTCGCCCAGCTCGCGACCTTCACGCTCGCCCCCCGCGGCCAGCGCACGTTCGTCCTCGACGTACCGGCCCGCGCGATCGCGCTCTATGCCGCGGCCGCTCTCGGTCACGGCAACGTCGCCACCGACGTCCTGGTCTACGGTGCCCGCTGAGGTATCCCTTCCTCCCCCACGGGTGGGCCCACCTCAGGTCAGACGAGACCGGGGAACCAAAGCGTGATCTCGCGCTCCGCCGACTCGGGCGAGTCGGAGGCGTGCACGAGGTTCTCGCGGTTGGAGAGCGACAGGTCGCCGCGGATGGTGCCGGGGGCGGCCTTGCGTCCGTCGGTCGCGCCGTTGATCGCGCGGACGACGTCGATCGCCTCGTCGCCCTCGAGCACCAGCGACACCAGCGGACCGCTCGTCGCGAAGGCGCGCAGCGGCGGGTAGAAGTCGCGCTCGACGTGCTCGGCGTAGTGCTGGTCAGCCATCTCGCCGTCGATGAGCCGGTGCTCGAGCGCCACGATGGTCAGGCCCTTGGCCTCGAACCGGGAGAGCACCTGGCCGACCAGGCCACGGCGGACGGTGTCGGGCTTGAGGAGGACCAGGGTGCGCTGCGTCATGCGCCGCACCCTAGCCAACCGCGGCTCACGCGAAGCCGGCCGCCCGCCGTACGACGTCGGCCGGGACGTCGTCGTGGGAGTCGGTGCCCGAGACCGGACCCGAGGACACCCGGCGCAGCGGGATGACCCCGCCCCAGACGCCGGCCTCGACGTCCTCGGGCTCGTCGACCGGGCCCTCGGCACGGACCTTCATCGAGGCCTCGACCAGGGGTACGGCGAGCACCGAGGTCGCGGCGAGCTCCCGGCGCGTGTGCGGCCGGAGCGTGGCGGCCCGGCCGGGCACCATGTGGTCGACCGTCAGCGTCAGCGCGTGCGCCTTCTCCTCGGGGTCGTCGACGATCCGGGCGTCGCCGATGACGACGACCGAGCGGTAGTTCATCGAGTGGTGGAAGCCCGAGCGCGCAGCGACCAGCCCGTCCACCTCGGTCACCGTCACGCACACGGTGCGCGACTCGGCACCGACCAGCCAGCGCGCCGCGACCGACCCGTGGATGTAGAGCGTCCCACCGTCGTCGGGGCCGTCGAGGTCGACGGCGAACGCCACCGGCAGCACCACCGGGTGGTCCCCCGCGTCGACGCCCACGTGGGCGACCAGGGCGTCGGCGAGCAGCGCGTGCATCGGCTCCCGGTCGTCCTGGGCGCGGTTGCGCCCACGACGGACGGTGGTGCGGTCGGTCGGCGACAACGGCGTGCTCATGGCCCCATCCTCCCGCTCCGACCCGCGGTCCCGACCCATTTTCCAGCCCCGAGCGCGCCGACCCGTCGTAGATGGACGACGGGTCAGCGAGAACTAGGCGGGTGACTCGCCGCGGGCGGCTTCCTCGGCGTCGAACCGCGCGTAGGCCTCGGCCCGCTCGCGCTCGATCTTGCGGCCGAGGTAGTCGGCGGTGCCCCAGAGCAGGGCGAACAGCGCGCCGAGGAAGAACATCGTGGTGACGAGAAACCCGAGGGCGATCGCGGCACCCTGGACGACCCACCCGAGGTCGTAGCCGCGGCGGGTGCGAAGCATCCCGGCGGCCAGCACGCAGGTGACGGCCAGGCCGAGGCCGACGGTGATCGCGACGGCCGGCGAGACGTCAGAGATCGCGATCGCGACGGGGGCGGTGAGACCGAGGATGACCGCCTCGAGCGAGAGCACCGCGGCGCACATGGCGCGGCGGGGTGAGCGGTCGCGGTCGCTCACGAGGTCGCCCCGGGTGCGCTGCGGGCGGGCCTCTCGAGCAGGGTGCGGGCCTCGCCGACGGTGACGACGGAGCCGGTGACGAGCACCGCGCCGGAGCCCATGGAGCTGACGGCCTCGCCGGCCTCGGCGAGCGCCGCCGCCTGGTCGATGGCGTCGGCGAGCCGCGGCGCGACACTGACCCGGTCCTCGCCGAAGACCTCGACAGCCGTGCGGGCCAGGTCGGCGACGGGCATCGCGCGCTCGGTGGAGTTCTGCGTGACGACGACGTGCGCGAGGTGCGGCTCGAACGCGGCGAGCAGGCCCTCGGCGTCCTTGTCGTTCATCACGCCGATGACGCCGATGAGGGGCGAGAACTGGAAGGAGTCCTCGAGCGCCGCGGCGGTCGCCTCGGCGCCGTGCGGGTTGTGGGCGGCGTCGAGGACGATCGTCGGGCTGCGCCGGACGACCTCGAGCCGGCCGGGCGAGGTGACCTGCGCGAACGCCTCGCGCACCAGGTCCTCGCCGAGCGGCTGGTCGCCGACGAAGGCCTCGACGGCGGCGAGGGCCATGGCGGCGTTCTGCGCCTGGTGGGCGCCGTAGAGCGGCATGAAGACGTCGTCGTAGCGAGCACGCAGGCCCTGGAGCGACACCACCTGGCCACCGACCGCGGGCAGCCGGGTGACGACTCCGAAGTCGACGCCCTCGACGACGAGCTGGGCGCCGACCTCGGCCGCGCGCTCACCGATGATCGCGGCCACGTCGGGCGACTGCTCGGCGACGACCGCGACGGCCCCGGGCTTGATGATGCCGACCTTCTCGCGGGCGATCGCGGCGAGCGAGTCGCCAAGGTAGCGCGCGTGGTCCACCGCGACGGGGAGCAGCACCGCGACGTCACCGTCGATCACGTTGGTCGCGTCCCACGACCCGCCCATGCCGACCTCGACCACGGCCACGTCGACCGGCGCGTCGGAGAACGCGGCGTAGGCCATCGCGACGACCGTCTCGAAGAAGCTCAGCGGGTGGGGCTGGTCGGCGTCGACCAGGCCGATGTAGGGCGCGACGTCGTTGAACGCGCGGACGAAGGCATCGTCGTCGAGGGGCTCGCCGTCGATGCTGATGCGCTCGGTCATCCGCTGCACGTGCGGAGAGGTGAACCGGCCGGTGCGCAGGTCGAGCGCCCGCAGCAGCGTGTCGACCATCCGCGCGGTCGAGGTCTTGCCGTTGGTGCCGGTCAGGTGGATCGAGCGGTAGGTCGCCTGCGGGTCGCCCAGCAGCTCGCAGAACGCGCGGATCCGGTCGAGCGACGGCTCGAGCCGGGTCTCGGGCCACCGGGACAGCAGGGCGTCCTCGACCTCGTCGAACGTCTCGGCCAGGCGGGGGATCTCGGGGTCGTCGTCACGGGTGCTCATCTCCCCTCGAGTCTAGGGACCACCCACTCACCCGCCGAGTCGACGTGGACGACGCTTCCGCCCGCGGAGAACAGGTTCTAGGTTCGTCGCATGACCGACGTCCGTACGACGACCCGGGACCGGTTCGAGGCGATGCGGCGCGCCGACCCCCACCACCTCTGGCTCGAGCGCCAGGCCGAGGAGGACGCGTGAAGACCACGGCGGCCGTCGTCCACGAGCAGGGCCAGGAGTTCATCCTCGAGGAGGTCGACCTCGACGAGCCGCGCGCCGACGAGGTGCTCGTCACGATGGTCGCGACCGGCCTGTGCCACACCGACATCTCGCTGCGCGACTCGCTGCCGGCCGAGATGTTCCCGCGGGTCTTCGGCCACGAGGGTGCGGGCGTCGTCGAGCAGGTCGGCGCCGACGTCACGGGCATCGAGGTCGGCGACCACGTGGTGCTCAGCTTCCGCTCGTGCCGCGAGTGCGGCCCGTGCCGCGAGGGGGCGGTCGGCTACTGCGACAACGCGCTGATGCTCAACTACATGGGCTTCCGGATGGACGGCTCGACGACCCACCAGCTCAAAGAGAGCGGTGCTCCGCTCTATGGCTCGTTCTTCGGGCAGTCAAGCCTGGCCCAGCACGCGATCGCCTACGCCGACAACTGCGTCGTCGTCGACGAGTCGCTCGACCTCACGCTGCTGGCCCCTTACGGCTGTGGCTTCCAGACCGGCGCCGGCACCGTGCTCAACGTCTTCGACCCCTCTCCCGACCAGAGCATCGTCGTCTTCGGCGTCGGCGCGGTCGGGATCGCCGCGGTCGCCGCGGCGCGCGCCGCGGGCGTCGAGATCGTGGTCGCTGTCGACCTGATGGACTCCCGGCTCGAGGTCGCCGAGCGCTACGGCGCCCAGCGCGTCAACCCGGCCTACCTGGGCGAGCAGTCCGTCCCCGACCGGGTCAAGGAGCTGACCGGCGGCGGGGCGTCCTACGCCATCGACACCACGGCCGTCTCCGCGGTCGTCAAGCAGGCCCAGCTCTCGCTGCGCGCCCGCGGCACGCTGGTCGCGCTCGGCCTCGGCACCGACGAGTACGCCGTCGACGCCATCGACCTGCTTCAGAGCGGCAAGGTCATCCGGTCGTCGATCGAGGGCGACTCCGACCCTCTGGAGATGATCCCGCGGCTGCTGGCGATGCGGGCCGACGGCCGCTTCGAGGTCGACCACCTCGTCACGACCTACCCCTTCACCCAGATCAACCAGGCCGTTCTCGACGTCCTCGCCGGCACGGTCGTCAAACCGGTCCTCGTCTGGTGACCGTCTGGTGACAACCATCCCCTTCACCCGTCTCGTCGTGACAGGTGAAGGGGTGAGGCATGGAGACCATCGTGAGTGAGCCCAGGACGGGCCTGACGTTCGACGACTTCGTCGCCGCGCGGTCGACCGGCCTGTGGCGCAGCGCGTTCCTGCTGACCGGCGACCGGCAGAAGGCCGAGGACCTGCTGCAGGCCGCGCTGGTCAAGACGTGGCGCCGCTGGGACCGGATCGAGCACGGTGCGCACGAGACGGCCGAGGCCTACGTGCGCCGGGCGCTGGTGACGACCTACACCGACTGGTGGCGGCGTCGCTGGAGGGGCGAGGTTCCGACGGGCGACCTGCCCGACGGGGCCGGCCCGGTCGACGAGGCCGCGCGGGTCGACGTACGACGGGACGTGCTGACCGCGCTCG
Source organism: Nocardioides sp. (assembly GCF_030655615.1). Taxonomy (GTDB): domain Bacteria; phylum Actinomycetota; class Actinomycetes; order Propionibacteriales; family Nocardioidaceae; genus Nocardioides. The sequence goes on along the minus strand of NZ_JAURVJ010000086.1, from coordinate 11,123 downwards.
CCACGCTTTCCAAGGGACAACGGGCCGTGCTGGTGCTGCGCTACTTCGACGACCTCACCGAGCAGCAGACCGCCGACGCGCTGGGCGTGAGCGTCGGCACCGTCAAGAGCCAGGCGTCCCGCGCGATCGCGGCCCTGCGCTCCTCCCCCGCGCTCAGCGATCGACAGCCTGGAGACGACTCATGAATGACGACCGCGACATCAGGGAGCTGCTCGACAGCGCCGCCCCGGACCAGCCCGGCCTGCCGCCCGACGCGCGGACCACCGCGGTCCGCGACCGCGCCCGCACGGTCACCCGCCGCCACCGGCTGGTGCTGGCGGCCGCCGTGGTGTTGGTCGTCGGGGTCGGGGTAGGCGTCCCGGTGCTGACCTCGGGCGACGACGACCCCGGGCGGGCGGCCGATGCGCCACCGGCCAGGGTCGAACCGCCCGAGTGCCCCTCGACGACCATCGACCTCACGGACGGTGTCGCCGTCAAGACGCTTCCCGACGGTGCCGTGTCGGCCCGGGCCTGCCCCGCGGAGTGGACGGGCGGGGGGCAGAGCGGACCGCCGCTCGGCGCTCCCCCGAGCGACGACCTGCCGACCCAGCCCCTGGTCGAGGGCGTCGACGCCTTCACGACCGCGGTGCGGGGGCTCCCGGCGTACGAGCTGGAGGACGAGTGCCTCTTCACCACCGTCGCTCCGGCCCCGTGGGCGATCGTCGTCAGCTATCCCGACGGGACCTCCGCCACGCTCGGCTCGACGATGCGAGGGTGCGCGGCGGTGCCGGTCGAGAGCGTGGACCGCAGCGCCGAGTCGATCCTGGCGCTGTTCAGCGGTGCGACGGCACCCGAGTCGGCGGACGTCGCTACCTGCCCGGCCCCCGAGGCCGAGGACGGCGCCGTCGCCGCGCGACCCGACACCTTCGACGGGGCGGTGGCCGACCTCGGCGCCACGTCGGCCGCGGTCTGCTACGGCGTCGACCCCCAGGGTGCCCCCGAGTACGCCGCCACCAAGGGCACCCTCGAGGGCGCCGCGCTCGACACCGTCGTCACCGACCTGACGCAGCACGCGACCGCCGAGCGCCAGCTCGCCGGCCGGTGCGCCGACACGGGACCGACGCGGCTGGTGGTGCTCGCCGGCCCCGACGGCGCGATCACCCTGACCGACGACGCCTGCTCGGGCGAGTTCGCCTTCGGCGACGGCTTCTGGGTGGCGAGCCCCGAGAGCGAGGACGCGCTGGCGACCGCCCTCGGCGGCCGCGTCGACGGCTGACGACCACCCCCACCACGCTGACCCGTCGCGTCCACGCGACGGGTCAGCGCAACCGATGCGTCGTCCGTCCCTCGCGCGCCCTAGGATTTCGGGCATGACCGAGATCATCGAGCAGGCCACGGACACGACGAGCGCGCAGCCGAGCGCGTTCGTCGTACCCGACAAGGCGGTGCTCGAGGGTCTCGAGGCCAAGTGGTCGGCGCAGTGGAAGACCGACGACACCTACGCGTTCGACCGCACCCAGCCGCGCTCCAACGTCTACTCGATCGACACCCCGCCGCCGACCGTGAGTGGCAGCCTCCACGTGGGCCACGTCTTCTCCTACACCCACACCGACCTGATCGCGCGCTACCAGCGGATGCGCGGCAAGTCCGTCTTCTACCCGATGGGCTGGGACGACAACGGCCTGCCGACCGAGCGCCGGGTGCAGAACTACTTCGGCGTCAAGTGCGACCCGTCGCTGCCCTTCGACCCAGACTTCACCCCGCCCGAGAAGCCCGACGCCAAGAAGCAGGTGCCGATCAGCCGGCCCAACTTCGTCGCGCTCTGCGAGCAGCTGGCCGTCGAGGACGAGAAGGTCTTCGAGTCGCTGTGGCGCACGCTCGGCCTGTCCTGCGACTGGGCGCAGACCTACACGACGATCGGCAACGCGGCCCAGACCGTCAGCCAGCGGGCGTTCCTGCGCAACTTCGCGCGCGGCGAGGCCTACCTGCAGGAGGCGCCCACCGTCTGGGACGTCACCGACCAGACCGCGGTCGCCCAGGCCGAGATCGAGGCCCGCGAGTACGCCGGCCACTACCACCGCGTCTCGTTCCACGGCGCCGACGGCGCGTCTCACTACATCGAGACGACCCGCCCCGAGCTCATCCCGAGCGTCGTCGCGCTCATCGCCCACCCCGACGACGAGCGCTACCAGGCGCTGTTCGGCACGACCGCGACCAGCCCGGTCTTCGGGGTCGAGGTCCCGATCGTGGCCCACCCGGGCGCCGAGATGGACAAGGGCTCAGGCCTCGTCATGTGCTGCACGTTCGGCGACCTGACCGACGTCACGTGGTGGCGCGAGCTCAACCTGCCGGTGCGCACGGTGGTCGGTCGCGACGGGCGCCTGCTCCGCGAGACGCCCGAGTGGCTGCCCGGCGAGGCCGCCGCGACGGCGTACCAGCAGCTGGCGGGCAAGACGACGTTCTCCGCCCGCGAGGCGATGGTCGGCCTGCTCCGCGAGAGCGGTGATCTCGACGGCGACCCCACGCCGACGACGCGGATGGCCAACTTCTACGAGCGGGGCGACAAGCCGCTCGAGATCGTGGCGACCCGCCAGTGGTACATCCGCAACGGCGGCCGCGACGACGCGCTCCGCTCCGAGCTCATCGAGCGCGGCGCCGAGCTGACCTGGCTGCCCGCCCACATGAAGCACCGCTACGACAACTGGGTCGGCGGCCTCAACGGCGACTGGCTGATCTCGCGGCAGCGCTTCTTCGGCATCCCGTTCCCGGTCTGGTACCCGCTCGACGGCGACGGCGAGCCCGACTACGACCACCCGCTCACGGCCTCGGAGGCCGAGCTGCCCGTCGACCCCTCGACCGACCCGCCTCGTGGCTACACCGAGGACCAGCGCGGCAAGCCCGGCGGCTTCCTCGGCGACCCCGACGTGATGGACACCTGGGCGACCTCGTCGCTCACGCCCCACATCGCCGGCCGCTGGGGCACCGACGACGACCTGTTCGACCGGGTCTTCCCGATGGACCTCTGCACCCAGGCCCACGAGATCATCCGCACCTGGCTGTTCTCGCGCGTCGTGCGGTCCCACTTCGAGAACGGCGTCGCGCCGTGGACCCACGCCATGCTGTCCGGCTGGATCCTCGACCCCGACCGCAAGAAGATGTCGAAGTCCAAGGGCAACGTCGTCGTCCCGACCGAGATCCTCGACAAGTTCGGCGCCGACGCCGTCCGGTGGCGCGCCGCCACCGTGCGCCCCGGCATGGACTCGCCCTTCGACGAGTCGCAGATGAAGGTCGGGCGCCGACTGGCGATGAAGGTGCTCAACGCCTCCAAGTTCGTCCTCGGCAACATCGGCGGTGCCGCGATCGACCCGGTCCGGGTCACCGAGCCCATCGACTGCGCACTGCTCGCCCGCATCGCTGCCACCGTCGTGCGTGCCACCGACGCGTTCGACGCCTACGACTACGCCACCGCCCTCGAGGTCACCGAGAAGCTGTTCTGGGAGTTCTGCGACGACTACCTCGAGCTGGTCAAGGAGCGGGCCTACGCCGCCGAGCCGTCGACCGCCCGTGAGTCGGCCCGCGCCACCCTGTCGATCGCGCTGCACCAGCAGCTGCGCCTGCTCGCGCCGTTCCTGCCCTACGTGACCGAGGAGGTCTGGTCGTGGTGGCAGGAGGGCTCGATCCACCGCGCCACCTGGCCCACCCCGACCGAGCTTGGCTCGGCCGCCGCCTCGGACGCGGCGCTCGTCGACCACGTCGCCGCCGCCCTCGCAGGCATCCGCGGCGCGAAGTCACAGGCCAAGGTCGGCATGAAGGCCCAGCTCTCCCGGGTCGAGCTCACCGGCACCGAGGCCGTCCTGGCCGCGGTCCGGCTCGCCGAGCCCGACCTGCGCGCCGCCGGCAAGATCACCGGCGACCTCGTCTACACCCCCGTAGACGCCGGCGAGCTCACCGTCACCGCCGAGCTCGCCCCCGTCGTCGAGGCCTGACCCGACCCTCCAGCACGCTGACCCGTCGTGGATTGCTGACGGGTCAGCGTGACTGACGTCGACCCGTCGTCAACTGCTGACGGGTCAGCGTGACTGACGTCGACCCGTCGTGGATTGCTGACGGGTCAGCGTGTCTGTGACCTCAGCGGGAGAGGACGAGGACGGTGAAGACGACGAAGACTGCGGCGAACGCCGCGATGGCAGCGCCCTGACTGCGGCTCATGCGAGACCGCCTTTCGTGCCCGAGAGATGAGGCCCGATCGACCCTGGTCTGCGCAGTCTGCGCAGGTCAGAGCCGGGTTTCGAAGGCGAACCGGCAGAAATGATCCGCAAGATGACTAGGGCGGGCCAGCCGCCCTAGTCACAGACCGTCCCTCCGGGGGAGGTCGCTGGATCAGGCGGACTTCTTCTTCTTGGTCTCGGACTCGCGCAGGACCAGGGTCGGCGCGGAGGTGCCGAGCACGACCTCGTCGGTGACGATGACCTTGGCGACGTCGCCACGGGACGGGACGTCGTACATCACGTGGAGGAGGACCTCCTCGATGATGGCGCGCAGGCCGCGGGCACCGGTGCCGCGCTCGAGGGCCTTGTCGGCGATCGACTGGATCGCCTCGTCGGTGAACTCGAGGTCGACGCCGTCGAGCTCGAAGAGCTTGCGGTACTGCTTGGTCAGGGCGTTGCGCGGCTCGGTGAGGATCTGCACCAGCGCGGCCTGGTCGAGCTTGGTGACGCTGGCGATGAGCGGGAGGCGGCCGATGAACTCGGGGATGAGCCCGAACTTGGTGAGGTCCTCGGGTCGGACCAGCGCGAGGAGGTCCTCCTGGGCCTTCTCCTCAGCACCGCGGACCTCGGCGGTGAAGCCGAGGGTCTTCTTGCCGACGCGCTGCTCGATGATGTGCTCGAGCCCGGCGAAGGCACCACCCACCACGAACAGGATGTTGGTGGTGTCGATCTGGATGAACTCCTGGTGCGGGTGCTTGCGGCCGCCCTGGGGCGGGACCGAGGCGGTGGTGCCCTCGATGATCTTGAGCAGCGCCTGCTGCACGCCCTCGCCGGAGACGTCGCGCGTGATCGACGGGTTCTCGGCCTTGCGGGCCACCTTGTCGATCTCGTCGATGTAGATGATGCCGGTCTCGGCCTTCTTGACGTCGTAGTCGGCGGCCTGGATCAGCTTGAGGAGGATGTTCTCCACGTCCTCACCGACGTAGCCGGCCTCGGTCAGCGCGGTGGCGTCGGCGATGGCGAACGGCACGTTGAGCATCCGGGCCAGCGTCTGGGCGAGGTAGGTCTTGCCGCAGCCGGTCGGCCCGATCACCAGGATGTTGGACTTGGCGACCTCGACGACCTCGTCCTTGCTGTGCTTGCCCGAGGTGGGCTGGAGGCCGGCCTGCACCCGCTTGTAGTGGTTGTAGACCGCCACGGCGAGGGACTTCTTGGCCATCTCCTGGCCGATGACGTAGGAGTTGAGGAACTCGAAGATCTCCTTGGGCTTGGGCAGCTCGTCGAGGCTGACCTCGGTGCCCTCGCTCAGCTCTTCCTCGATGATCTCGTTGCAGAGGTCGATGCACTCGTCACAGATGTAGACGCCGGGACCGGCGATCAGCTTCTTGACCTGCTTCTGGCTCTTGCCGCAGAACGAACACTTCAGCAGGTCGCCTCCGTCACCGATGCGTGCCACGGGCGAGTCCTCCTGGTTGACGGTCCGAGTGTTGGGGCGAGTGCGGGGGGAGAGGTGGAGCGGGTCGGGCGAGCGAACTGTCCGACGGTACCCCGTGCCACCCCCAGGAGGGGGCGGACACGGCGATCACGTCGTCGGCGCCGCCGGACCGTGGGTCGGTCAGGCGAGTGCGGGGGTCTTGAGCGACTCGAGGACCGAGTCGATCAGGCCGTACTCGACCGCCTGCTCGGAGGTCAGGATCTTGTCGCGCTCGATGTCGCGGCTGACCTCCTCGATCGACTTGCCGCTGTGCTCGCTGATCATCTTCTCGAGCAGGTCGCGCATCCGCAGGATCTCGTTGGCCTGGATCTCGATGTCGGAGGTCTGGCCGAACGTGCCCTCGGTGTAGGGCTGGTGGATCAGGATGCGGCTGTTGGGCAGCGCCAGGCGCTTGCCCGGGGTACCGGCGGCGAGCAGGATGGCCGCCGCCGAGGCCGCCTGGCCCAGGCACACGGTCTGCACGTCGGGCTTGATGAAGCGCATCGTGTCGTAGATCGCCGTCAGCGCAGTGAACGAGCCGCCGGGGCTGTTGATGTAGATGCTGATGTCCTGGTCGGGGTTCATCGACTGCAGGCACAGCAGCTGGGCGATCACGGCGTTGGCCACGTCGTCGGAGATCGGCGTGCCGAGGTAGATGATGCGCTCCTCGAACAGCTTGCCGTAGGGATCGATCCGGCGGAATCCGTAGGACGTGCGCTCTTCCCACTGCGGGATGTAGTAGTTCATCTCAGTCAGTCCTTCTGGCGCGCGGGGCGCCCCTCGTCGGCGGCTTCGCGTGCACTGGTGACGACCTTGTCGACAAGGCCGTACTCGAGAGCCTGCTCGGCGGTGAACCAGCGGTCGCGGTCGGCGTCGGCGATGACCTGCTCGACGGGCTGGCCGGTGTGCTGGGAGATCAGGTCGAGCAGCACCTTCTTGATGTGGAGCGACTGCTGCGCCTGGATCTTGATGTCGGACGCTGATCCACCCATGCCGGACGACGGCTGGTGCATCATGATCCGCGCGTGGGGCAGGGCGTAGCGCTTGCCCTTGGTGCCGGCGCAGAGCAGGAACTGACCCATCGAGGCGGCCAGGCCCATGCCGACCGTGGCGACGTCGTTGGGGATGTAGTTCATCGTGTCGTAGATCGCCATGCCGGCGTCGACGGACCCGCCGGGGCTGTTGATGTGGAGGAAGATGTCGGCCTCGGGGTCCTCGGCCGACAGCAGCAGCAGCTGGGCGCAGATCGCGTTGGCGTTCTGGTCGCGGACCTCGGAGCCGAGGAACACGATCCGCTCGCGCAGCAGTCGCTGGTAGATGTGGTCGTCGAGGACGTTGAGCCCTGCACCGCCCATCGTGGGCCCGTTGTCGCCTGTGTAGTGGTTCACGTCGCCGACCCTAGCCCGCAGCGGGGACACTTCCACGGGACATGAGGTGTTGTTCGCCATCAGCGTACGGCGGTGGGCCGGGGTCGGTCGTGAGCCCCGTCAAGCGCTCTCGACCGCGGCCTTCAGGCGCGCGACCGTCGTCGCCATCCCGGCCTCGAGCTCGTCGGCGTGGCCGGCTGCGCCCCCCAGCAGTACGCCGGCGAACGCACCGCTCATCCGGGTCAGCCGCCGCGGCACGGGCCGCCGGTGGACGACGTGGGTGCCACCGTCGGCGGTGGCCGCCAGCTCCCAGACCCAGCGGGCCCCGCTCGACCGCGTGTCCCACGCGACGGTGCGCCCCGGCTCGAGCTCGGCGACGACCGACCGCGTGGGCCAGACGACCACCCCGCGCCGGTTGAGCCCGACGTACTGCTGGCCGAGGCGGAGCCCGCCCCGTAACAGCGGCCTCATCGTCAACAGCTCGGGGCTCCAGTCGGGCATCCGCGAGAAGTCGGTCAGCAGCGACCACACCGTCTCGGGCGGTGCGGCGATCGTCGTCTCGGCGCGCAGCTCGCGCGCAGCAGCGGTGGTCACGGGCGGATCATGGCAGGGGGCCCGGCGGCAGGAATACCCGGTGGACCGGGTATTCATGCCACCGCCGGACCGACCCGCCAGCCAGCCGTCAGGCCAGCCAGCGCCGCAGCGCCACGAGCACGTCGGGGTGGTTGAGCAGGCCGAAGTGGTCGGTGCGGCCGACGTGCAGGACCTCGGCTCCGGGGAACAGCTCGCGCCCGTGCCGGTCGCGGCCGTAGGCCGAGCGCGGCCGGACCAGCAGGTCGCCGACGACGTTGCCGACCGGGTGGCGCTCCGACTCGGTGAGCGTGGCGCACACCAGGCGGTAGCGGGCGTGGGGCAGCGGGGCGACGTCCTCGGCGAGACCGACGACCAGGTCGTGCACGCCGAGGGAGCGCCAGTCGAGGATGCGGCCGAAGGCCGCGGTCTCGGGGAGCCGTTGCAGCCCGCGGCTGCCGTGGCCGATACCCCAGGCGATGGGCGCCCCGAGGTGGGGGGTGCCGAGGGTGACGACGTCGGTGACCAGCGCGTTCCAGTCGGGGGCGGCGGGGTCGGCGGCGACCGCCCCGGCGGCCCGGACGATGAGGCCGCCGAGCGAGTGGCCGACCAGCGCGATCCGGGTGACGGGCACCGGCCACGCCTCGACGAGGCGCTGCACGAGGGCGGTGAGCGCGACGCCGTTCTCGCGCAGCGGCAGGCCGGTGTTGACGCGCAGGAAGAGGGGCGTCCACCCGTCGGCCGTCAGCGACTCGCCGTAGGTGGTGCCCTGACGCTCGCGGTCGCGGTTCCAGTAGGCCTCGTTCTCGCACAGGCCGTGGAGGAACAGCACGAGCTGACCGGTCGCGTCGGGGAAGGCCGACGCCAGGTCGTCGGGCTCGGGCTCGACGTCGGTGCCGTGCAGCCGAACCGCCATCGGGATCGCCATCTGCGGCCGCTCCTGGAGCAACCGGTCGCCGATCAGCCCGTTGACCGCCGACGAGACGAAGCGTCCGCGCGGCGTCGCCTCGAGCCGAGGACCGAGGCCGGCCGCGGCGGCCTTGTCGAAGCCGCGCGACGCGGTCCGCAGACCCAGCCCGATGCCTTCGTAGACCGCGGCAGCGATGCCGCGGTGCAGGGTCTCGGGCACCGAGCTCGCCCCGCCAGTCGCGCGCCGGGTGAGGCCGTGGGCCCGGTCGGCCCAGGCGAGGTGGGTGTCGCGGACGCTCTTGACGACCAGCTCGTCGGCGACCTCGGAGAGCAGCGACAGCGCGTCGAGCACGCCCGGCCCGGGGGCCGCCTTCGTCGGGGACATGGGCGGCAGCCTACCGAATGAGTGAACACCTGTGCACTCACGAGCGACGATCCCGGCCACCCCACGGACCGATCCCGGCCGGTCACCCGAACGTCACTGACGCGTGGGACGGCTGTGGTTGGATGCGACGCATGCAGGCAGGGACGCGGTCGACCACCAGGGAGTGCGGGGTCCCGTGCTCCGCGTGACCCTGCGAGGAGCCGGCCTGCCAACCGTGACGCTGGGCTCGGGCGAGACCCTCCTGTTCGGCCGCTCGCCCCACCACGCGGTGCCCGACGAGGACCCCGACGACGCCCTGCGCGTCACGGCGATCGCGCTCCCCCGTTGCGCTCCCCACGTCAGCCGGCTGCTCGGCGAGCTCATCGTCGGCGACGAGATCGCCCGCCTGCGCTGGCACGGCTCGGGCGAGACCCAGGTCTCCAGCCTCTTCGACGCCCCCGGCGGCGCCCGCCGGGTCACCGTGGCCGAGGGCATGGCCCTGCTGCTCGACGAGGGCGAGAACCAGCTCGTCGTGATGCGCGGGCGCCAGACCGGCCCCACGACCTACGACGACCTCTCGATCACGGTCGAGGTGGCGACCTCCGTCCCCGAGCCGGCCGCACGGCCGCGCCCGGTCGAGGACCCCTACGCCGAGCTCGACGCGACCGCCACCGCCCCGGCGCCCAAGCTGCCGCCCCTCTCCCGCGAGTGGTACGTCGCCCTCGCCCTCTCCGAGCCCTGGCTCACCGGCACCGACGACTACCCGCGCCCGCCGTCCAACCGCGAGATCTACGAGCGCGTCCTCGGCTGGCACGGCTACGCCTGGAACCTCGAGCGCGCTCAGCGGGTCGACGACGCGATCCGCTCCATCTCCGCGCTGGCCTTCGGTCCCAAGGAGGACCCGTTCAACGCCGGGCGCGGCCGGGCGCAGAACGTGCGCTTCGCGATCGGCCGGCGTACGGCGGAGGTGAGACTCGTGACCGTCGACGACCTCCAGCGGGTCGAACGGGCCGCCGCGGCCCGGAAGGTTCCACCGGCCGTCTCCTAGCGGACCGGGCGGCCCCGACCTACGGTCGCAGACGACCCCGGACCCGCCGCACCTCGAGGAGACGCACCATGGGCACCAACATGCAGGGCATGGACACCGAAGAGGCCCGCTCGACGGCCAACCAGATGGACTCCCACGCCGCCGTCGTCGGCGACGTCTGCGCCAAGCTGCTCGCCCGCGTCCAGGGCACCAGCTGGATCGGGCAGGACAAGGACCGCATCTCCGACGACATCGGCAACCAGTTCATCCCCAACGCCAACGCCGCCTGCGAGGACATCAAGCAGCAGGCGTCCTACCTCATCGCCAAGGCCGACGAGCAGGACAGCATCAGCTCCTGACCCCCCGTCCCTCCCCCAACTCCACAGCACCACACCCGAGCCACCGGAGCCACCGCCCCGGTGGCTCGTGGCGTCCCCGGCGACGGATTCCGTCGCCGAGAGCCCACCACGGGGCGGAAGTTTCCACCCACCGCGCTCTCGACCTGCGGTATCCGCGGTGCCTAGTTTCCTCATCAGCGGGCCAGCCGGCCCTCGACCTGAACTCGGACAGGAGCAAGGCCATGGCGTTACTCGGAGCAGACACCGATGAGCTGCGTGAGGTGGGCCAGGAGTTCCAGCAGGGCAAGGAGACGACCGACCAGGTCATCATGTTCCTGAAGGCCCTGATCGCGATCCTCAAGGCCGCGTCCTTCTTCTCGGGCGGCGCCAGCCTCGCCTACGCCGAGTACCTCGAGACCACGGTCGTCCCGTGGCTCGAGAAGATCTCGCAGGCGCTCGGCCTCTTCGCCAAGGTCCTCAACTCGCAGGCCGAGGCCCAGGACACCGCGAGCGAGGGCGGCACCGTCGACTACGGCTCGCTCCCGTCCTACCAGTCGCCGGCGCTGCCGGCCCCGATCACCCCCTACGAGGGCGAGCCCATCGCCGGCGCCCCCTCCGACGCGGTCCCCACCTCGTCCGGCTCCGGCTCCACCGAGGGCGGCACCGCCCCGGCCGGCGGCTCGGCGACCACCACTTCCCCCGCCACCGGCATCCCGGCGGGCAGCGCGACCACCACGGCCCCGAGCCTGACCATCGGCGACAACGGCCACCTCATGATCGACACCGGCATCGACCTCGACGGCGACGCCGGCGTCAAGCCCGGCGAGTCCGGCACTGGCACTGGCACCGTCGGCACCCCGCTCGGCTCCGCCTCCGGCGTCGGCGGC
>NZ_JAURVJ010000083.1 GCF_030655615.1 Nocardioides sp. | reverse complement strand
GGCCCGCGACCGGGGCGCGCGCGACCGTGCCCGCAAGCCCGCCCGCGATGGCTGAGCCGACCCGGCCCCGGCGGCCCCAGCGCCCAGAGCGCCCCGCGCCCGACCCGGCGCCGGTGCCCGACCGGGTCCGGATGCCGCTGCTGACCCTGATCACGCAGCAGTCGCTCGACGAGGACTACCAGCACGCCGCCGACCTCAAGGCCGCCGGCGCCCCGCGTCCGCCGAAGGGTCGCCCGGCCCGGGTGGCCGCGGTCGTGGTCGCGGTGTTCGGCGTCCTCGTGGCGACGGCGTTCGTGCAGACCACCCGCAACCGCGACGTCGACTCGGCCAGCCGGGCCACCCTCATCGAGCGGATCGAGGCCGCGAGCGACCGGCGTGCCCGCCAGGAGGAGCGCGTCGTCGCCCAGCGCAACCGGGTCGGCCAGCTGGAGCGCGGGCTGCGCCGCCTCACCGACGACGAGCAGACGGCCGCGGTCGACCTGCGTCGGCTCCAGGTCAGCACCGGGTTCATCGCGGTCAAGGGCGAGGGCGTGCGGGTCCGGGTGACCCCGGCGCCCGACGCCGACGAGAACCAGGAGGTCCACGACGTCGACCTGCGGCTCCTCGTCAACGGCCTGTTCGCCGCCGGCGCGGAGGCGGTGGCGGTCAACAACCAGCGGATCACGGCCACCAGCGCGATCCGCACGAGCGGCACCGCGATCGCGGTCAACTTCATCGGGATCGAGCCGCCCTACGTCGTCGAGGCGATCGGCGACGAGCGCACGCTGCCGGCCCGGTTCGCCGACAGCTCGACCGGCCAGTCGTTCGCGTCCAACGCCGGGTTCTACGGCTTCACCTACACCGTGGACAATGTGGACGAGCTCACCCTGCCGGCGGCCCCCTCCGCGCGGCGGGTGCTCCGGTCGGTGCGGGTGCCGACCGAGGAGGACCAGACCACCGAGAAGGGAGGGACGACGCAGTGATCGCCGCGCTCGGGCTCCTCGTGGGGGTCGCCCTCGGGCTGTTCTTCCGTCCCGACGTCCCCCTCGGCGTCGAGCCCTACCTGCCGATCGCGGTCGTGGCCGCGCTCGACGCCGTCTTCGGTGGCCTGCGCGCCTACCTCGACGGCATCTTCGACGACAAGGTCTTCGTCGTCTCCTTCGTCAGCAACGTCGTGATCGCCGCCGGCATCGTCTACCTCGGCGACCGGCTCGGCGTCGGCGGCCAGCTCTCGACCGGCGTCATCGTCGTGCTCGGCATCCGGATCTTCTCCAACGTGGCCGCGATCCGACGGCACCTGTTCCACGCATGAGCGAGTCCGAGAGCGGGCGCTCCCGCCTGGCGCGCGCGCTGCGTCGGCCGTCGCGCAGCCAGGCCGTCGTCGGCGTGCTGCTGGCCCTCGTCGGCTTCGCCGGCGTGACCCAGATCCGCACCAACGAGGAGGACTCGACCTACTCCGGGCTGCGCGAGCAGGACCTGATCGACGTCCTCAACGGCCTGGCCGGCACGACCCAGCGCACCCAGGCCGAGATCGACCGGCTCAGCCAGGAGCGGCAGGACCTGCTCTCCGAGACCACCCAGCGCGAGGCCGCCCTCGAGCGGACCCGCCGCGAGGTCGACTCCCTCAACGTTCTGGCCGGCCTCGTCGCCGTGACCGGCCCCGGCGTCCGGGTGACGATCGCCGAGACCACCGGGGTCGTGAAGGTGTCGTCGTTCCTCGACGTCATCCAGGAGCTCCGCTCGGTCGGTGCCGAGGCGATCCAGGTCAACGGCCAGGTGCGGCTGGTGGCCCAGACCTCCTTCGAGCAGGGCACCGGCGGGATCGTCGTCGACGGCACGCTCGTCGAGCCGCCCTACGTCGTCGACGCCATCGGCGACGCCAACGTGCTCGCCGGGGCGATGGTGTTCTCGCTGGGCCCGGCCCGCACGATCCGCGAGGAGGGCGGCGAGCTCACCGTCGAGGAGCTCGCGTCGATCGACATCAGCACCACGCGCGAGCGCGAGGGCTCCGAGTTCGCCGAGCCGGACCCGTGACGCCCCACCCGCAGCGGTGGCCCTCCACCCGCTAACCTGCTGCGACCATCCTGAGCACCAGCACGCTGCACCACTGCTCAGCACCGACCATCTCGACCTCTGCCGGAGGAGCCCCCCGTGTACCCCGAGGACCTGAAGTACACCGTCGAGCACGAGTGGGTGCGCACCCCCGGCGAGCACGAGGGGTCGGTGCGCATCGGCATCACCGACTACGCCCAGGACGCGCTCGGCGACATCGTCTACGTCTCCCTGCCCGAGATCGGTGACACGGTCGAGGCCGGCAGCACCTGCGGCGAGCTCGAGTCGACCAAGTCCGTCAGCGACGTCTACGCCCCCATCGGCGGCGAGGTCGTGGCCCGCAACGAGGCCCTCGACGCGACCCCCGAGCTGGTCAACAACGACCCCTACGGCGGTGGCTGGCTCTTCGAGGTCGTGCCCTCCTCGCCCGACGAGCTCGACGGTCTGCTCGCCCCCGACGCCTACGTCGCGACGCTCGACGGCTGACGTCCCGCGCCGCCCGTACGCCGTCTCGGCGGCTTGGCCGAACCGGCGTGGGCGCCACCGCCCAACTGGTAGGTTCGACGAACCGTCAACCTCACCTTTCTGGTGAGGGTTGAGGCAGCAGGGTCGACCGGAGGGAACCACGCAATGCCGTTCTGCACCAACTGTGGCAGGCAGAATCCCGACGACGCCCGGTTCTGCGCCCAGTGCGGCACCCGTCTGCTCACCGTGACCCCGCCGGCGCCGTCGCCCGGCGGTGGCGAGCCGATCGGCGAGTCCACGGCGACCATCCAGATCGGCGTCGGGGTCGACAAGTCCGAGACGTCCGACCGGGCGCTCAACCCGGTCGACGCGGCCGCCGTCGACGCCCTGCCCCAGGGCCACGCGCTGCTCGTCGTGCAGAAGGGCCCGGGCTCCGGCAGCCGCTTCCTGCTCGACGCCGACGTCGTCCAGGCCGGTCGCCACCCCGACAGCGAGATCTTCCTCGACGACGTGACGGTCTCGCGCCAGCACGCGGTGTTCCACCGCGACGGCGACACGTTCACCGTCAGCGACGCCGGCAGCCTCAACGGCACCTACGTCAACCGTGACCGCATCGAGAAGGTGCACCTCAAGGACAGCGACGAGGTCCAGATCGGCAAGTACCGCCTGGTGTTCTTCGCCGGCCACGAGGCTCTCTGAGGCCTCGGGCATGGCAACCGCGTTGCCGGGGACCGATCGCGGCGGCGACCCCGACGAGCACGACGACCGCACCGGCCACCACGACGGGCACCACGACGGCCACCACGACGGGCACCGGGCCGCGGCCGGCCGGATGAACATCGGCCAGGTGCTCGACCTGCTGCGCGCCGACTTCCCGGCCATCTCCATCCCCAAGATCCGCTACTGGGAGGAGGAGGGGCTGATCCGCCCCGAGCGGACCCCGTCGGGCTACCGCAAGTTCAGCACCGCCGACGTCGACCGGCTGCGCTACGCGCTGACGATGCAGCGCGACCACTACCTGCCGCTCAAGGTGATCGCGGAGCACCTCGACGCCATCGACCGCGGGCTCGAGCCGCCGCCGATCGAGCCCGTCGTACCCGTGGTGCCCCAGGTGGCGCTCTCCGGCGACGGCACGCCGTCCGCGGCGTCGTTCGCGCGCCGCGACCAGCTGAGGCTCTCGCGCCGCGAGCTGCTCAAGATCGCCGAGATCGACGACGAGGTCCTCACCCAGCTCGAGCAGTTCGGCCTGATCGTGCCGCGCACCGGCACCGGCCACTACGACACCGACGCCCTGGTCATCGCCCGCACCGCGCGCGAGCTCGCCGAGTTCGGCCTCGAGCCGCGTCACCTGCGCGCGTTCCGAGCCGCCGCCGACCGCGAGGTGGGGCTCGTCGAGCAGGTCGTCGCGCCGTTGCGCGGGGGTCGCGACGCCGGCGCCCGGGCCCGGGCCGACGAGGCCGTCAACGAGATTGCCGCCCTCTCGGTGCGCCTGCACGCCACCCTCGTCAAGGCCGGGCTCAAGCGCGGCTGATCACCGCCCCCTCCACCGGCCCGCCACCGGGTCGCCGCGTGGCGACGCGAGTAGGGTTGTGGCATGCGCGAGGTGGACGTCATGGGTGTACGGGTGGAGATGCCGTCGAACCAACCGATCGTGCTCCTGCGTGAGGTGACCGGGGAGCGCTACCTGCCGATCTGGATCGGCGCGGTGGAGGCGACCGCGATCGCCTTCGCGCAGCAGGGAGTGGTCCCGCCGCGGCCGCTGACCCACGACCTGTTCAAGGACGTCCTCGACGCCACCGGCAACGAGCTCACCGAGGTCCAGATCACCGACGTCAAGGACGGCGTGTTCTTCGCCAACCTGGTCTTCGTCTCCGGCGTCGAGGTGAGTGCGCGTCCCTCGGACTCGATCGCGCTCGCCCTGCGCACCGGCACCCGCATCATGTGCGCCGAGGGCGTCCTCGACGAGGCCGGACTGGCCGTGCCCGCCGAGCAGGAGGACGAGGTCGAGAAGTTCCGCGAGTTCCTCGACCACGTGACGCCCGAGGACTTCGAGGCCGGAACCGACCCCGCGGGCTGACCCTCAACCTGAGGTTGAGGGTTGCGACACGCCGCCGGGTTCTTTGACCGACCTCCCCGAGCGCCGTACCTTGAAGTTCTTCGCTGTAACTCCACGTGTGTCATCACGACACCTTCCCCGGAGCGAAGAAGACTCACGGAGGACCGTGTGAACGAGCAGAAGCCGCACCACGACGCCAGCGTCGCCGACAGCGTCGTCGTCGAGTCTGCCGAGGAGCAGGGTCTCCTCTTCACCGACGACGTCTCCCCGCTGCCCAGCGACCTCGGCTACCGCGGTCCCACCGCGTGCAACGCCGCCGGGATCACCTACCGCCAGCTCGACTACTGGGCCCGCACCGGGCTCATCGAGCCGACCGTCCGCGGGGCCAAGGGCTCGGGGTCGCAGCGGCTCTACTCCTTCCGCGACATCCTCATCCTCAAGGTCATCAAGCGGCTCCTCGACGCCGGCATCTCGCTGCAGCAGATCCGCACCGCGGTGACCCACCTACGTGAGCGTGGCACCGACGACCTCACGCGCGTGACGCTGATGAGCGACGGTGCCTCGGTCTACGAGTGCACCTCCAACGACGAGGTCATCGACCTCCTCCAGGGCGGCCAGGGCGTCTTCGGCATCGCCATCGGCGGTGTGTGGCGCGAGCTCGAGGGCACCCTCACCGAGCTGCCCAGCGAGCGCGCCGACGAGCCCGCCGCCTCGGCCACCCCGTCGGCCGCCGACGAGCTCGCCGCCCGGCGCCAGGCCCGCCAGACCGGCTGACGATCCTCCGTCCCCACGCTGACCCGTCGCACCTGTGCGACGGGTCAGCGTCATTTCGGGCCCGGCACGAGAGATCCTGCGCGTGGTTTCCGCCCGGCCACCGGACGTCGGCTAGATTGGGCGAGCTGACGATCCCGCGCGGGAGAGTCTTGATCACGCAGCAAGCGCCGAAGGGGCAATTCCTCCCCGGAACCTCTCAGGCACAAGGACCGCGCGGAGCAGGCACCTGTGGAGCTCGACGCCGAGTGACAGAGGGGGAGGGCCCGGTCAAGCGATCCCAGGAGCCCTCGTGTCCGATCACCCCAGCCTCTCCGAGCTCGACGCGGCGCTGCCGTTCGTCGACCGCCACATCGGCCTCGACGCCGACGCCGTGGCGACGATGCTCGCCACGCTCGGCTACGGCTCGCTCGAGGAGCTGATGGCCGCCGCCGTCCCCGGTGGCATCCGCAGCGCCGACCAGCTCGACCTGCCGGCCCCGCTCACCGAGGCCGCTGCCGCGGCCGAGCTGCGCAAGATCGCGGCGTCCAACCGGCCGGGCGAGACGATGATCGGCCTCGGCTACCACGCCACGATCACGCCGCCGGTCGTGCGGCGCAACGTGCTCGAGGACCCCAGCTGGTACACCGCCTACACGCCCTACCAGCCCGAGATCAGCCAGGGCCGGCTCGAGGCGCTGCTCAACTTCCAGACCGTCATCGGCGACCTCACCGGCCTGCCGACGGCCAACGCGAGCCTGCTCGACGAGGGCACCGCCGCGGCCGAGGCCATGACGCTCGTGCGCAGGGGCAACCGCAAGGCCTCCGGGCCGTTCGTCGTCGACGCCGACGCGCTGCCGCAGACCATCGAGGTCGTCCGCACCCGCGCCGAGGCGATGGGCATCGAGGTCGTCGTGGCCGACCTGTCCGGCGGGCTGCCCGAGGGCGAGCTGTCCGGCGTGCTGGTGCAGTACCCCGGCGCCTCCGGCCGCGTCCTCGACCCCGCCCCGGTCATCGCCGCCGCCCACGAGCGCAACGCCCTGGCGGTCGTCGCGGCCGACCTGCTCGCCCTCACGCTGCTCGAGTCGCCCGGCTCGATGGGCGCCGACGTCGTGGTCGGGTCGAGCCAGCGGTTCGGCGTACCCCTCTTCTACGGCGGGCCGCACGCCGGCTACATGGCCGTCGCCCAGGGCCTCGAGCGACACCTGCCCGGCCGCCTGGTCGGCGTCAGCATCGACGCCGAGGGCAACCGCGCCTACCGCCTCGCGCTGCAGACCCGCGAGCAGCACATCCGTCGTGACAAGGCGACGTCCAACATCTGCACCGCCCAGGTCCTGCTCGCCGTCGTCGCCTCGATGTACGCCGTCTACCACGGCCCCGAGGGGCTCAAGGCGATCGCGACCCGGGCCCACCGCTACGCCGCCGTGCTCGCGCGGGCGCTCGCCGAGGGCGGGCTGACGCTCGGCCACGACCAGTTCTTCGACACCCTGTCGGTCGAGGTGCCGGGCCGCGCGGCCGACGTCGTCGCCAACGCCCGCGCGCTCGGCATCCAGCTGCGCCTCGTCGACGCCGACACCGTCGGCCTGTCGACCTCGGAGACCACGACGCGTTCGACGATCGACGGCGTGCTCAAGGCGTTCAGCCTCAGCGCCGACGTCGACGGCTTCGACCAGGTCGTCGCCGCCGCGCTGCCCGACGGCCTGCGCCGCGAGACGCCCTACCTGACCCACGAGGTGTTCTCGAGCCACCACAGCGAGACCCAGATGCTGCGCTACCTGCGCAGGCTCTCGGCCCGCGACTACGCGCTCGACCGCGGCATGATCCCGCTCGGCTCCTGCACGATGAAGCTCAACGCCACGACCGAGATGGAGCCGGTCTCGCTGCCCGGCTTCGCCGACCTGCACCCCTTCGCGCCCGCCGAGGACGCCCAGGGCTACCGTCGCCTCGTCGACGAGCTCGAGGGCTGGCTGGCCGAGGTCACCGGCTACGACCGGGTCTCCATCCAGCCCAACGCCGGCTCGCAGGGCGAGCTCGCCGGCCTCCTCGCCATCCGCGGCTACCACCGCGCCAACGGTGACACGCAGCGCGACGTCTGCTTGATCCCGAGCTCGGCCCACGGCACCAACGCCGCCTCCGCGGTCATGGCCGGGATGAAGGTCGTCGTGGTCAAGGGCGCCGACGACGGCACCGTCGACCTCGACGACCTGCGCGCGCAGTGCGACAAGCACGCCGAGACCCTCGCGGCGATCATGGTCACCTACCCGTCGACCCACGGCGCCTACGAGGACACGATCACCGAGCTCTGCGAGGTGGTGCACGCCCACGGCGGCCAGGTCTACGTCGACGGCGCCAACCTCAACGCGCTGCTCGGCTACGCCAAGCCCGGCGAGTTTGGCGGCGACGTCTCGCACCTCAACCTGCACAAGACCTTCTGCATCCCCCACGGTGGTGGCGGACCCGGCGTCGGTCCGGTCGCGGTGCGCGCCCACCTCGCGCCCTACCTCCCGACCCACGGCATGCACCCCGAGGAGGACAAGCGGGTCGGCATCGGCCCGCTGAGCGCCGCGCCCTACGGCTCGGCCGGCATCCTGCCGATCTCGTGGGCCTACGTGCGCCTGATGGGCGCCGCGGGCCTGACCCGCGCGACCGCGAGCGCGGTGCTCGCCGCCAACTACGTCGCCAAGCGGCTCGGCGAGCACTTCCCGGTGCTCTACACCGGCCACGGCGGGCTGGTCGCCCACGAGTGCATCCTCGACGTGCGCGGGCTGACCAAGGACAGCGGTGTCTCCGTCGACGACGTTGCCAAGCGGCTGGTCGACTACGGCTTCCACGCCCCGACGATGTCGTTCCCCGTCGCCGGGACCCTGATGGTCGAGCCGACGGAGTCCGAGGACCTCGCCGAGATCGACCGCTTCTGCGACGCGATGATCGCCATCCGCGGCGAGATCGACCGGGTCGCTGCGGGGGAGTGGACCCCGGAGAGCTCGCCGCTGCGCGGGGCCCCCCACACCTCGCGCGTGCTCGTCGGCGAGTGGGACCGCGCCTACTCGCGCGAGCTGGCCGTCTTCCCCACGGGGATCGACCCGGACAAGTACTGGCCGCCTGTCGGCCGCATCGACCAGGCCTACGGCGACCGCAACCTGGTCTGCGCGTGCCCGCCGCCCGAGGCGTTCGCCGAGGCCACGGCCGACGCGCCCGAGTGACCCTCGCGGCGCGGCTCACCGCGCTGCAGCACGCCGGCCGGCTGCCCTCGGTCGTCGGCGGCGTGCTGCGCGACGGTGAGCTCGTCGAGACGGCCGGCGTGCGGGCGGACGCCGCGACGTCCTACCGCATCGGGTCGATCACCAAGACCCTGACCGCGGTGCTCGTCATGCAGCTGCGCGACGAGGGCCTGCTGGCGCTCGACGACCCGGTCGGCCGGCACCTGCCCGGGGTCGGGTACGCCGACCTCGTCGTCGCCGACCTGCTCGGGCACACCGGCGGCATGCAGAGCGAGCCGGCGGGGGCGTGGTGGGAGCGCACGAACGGCGGCGACTTCACCACCCTGGCCGCCGCCAACGACGGGTCCGGCGCGGTGGCCGGTCGCGACGAGTGGTTCCACTACTCCAACCTGGGCTACGGGCTGCTCGGCGAGCTCGTGGCCCGGCTGCGCGGGGCGCCCTGGTGGGACGTCGTGCAGCAGCGACTGCTCGGGCCGCTCGGGATGCACCGCACCACCTGGGGACCGGTCGTGCCCCACGCGCAGGGCCACAGTGTCGGCCACTTCACCGGGGTCCTCGCCGACGAGCCGCACACCGACACCGGCGCGATGGCGCCGGCCGGCCAGCTCTGGAGCACCGTCGCCGACCTCGCCGTGTGGGCCGCGCTCCTGGCCGGCCGCCGCCCCGAGGTCCTCGCACCGACGACGCTGGCCGAGATGGGCTCGCCGCGGATCGACCCGGTCTACGGCCTCGGGCTGCGGCTGGTCGACGTCGACGGTCGCCGTCTCGTCGGGCACACCGGGTCGATGCCCGGCTTCCTCGCCTCGCTCTTCGTCGACCCGCTCACCGGTGACGGGACGGTGGTGCTGGCCGACGGCACGACCGGCCTCGACACCGACGGCGTCCCCGCCCGCCTGCTCACCGGGGAGCCGCCCGCCGAGGTCGCTCCGTGGGTGCCGACGACCGCCGTCCCGGCAGCGGCCGAGCCGCTGCTCGGGCTGTGGTTCTGGGGCAACACTGCCACCGAGTGGCGCTGGCAGCACGACCGGCTCGAGGTGCGCGCGCTGCAGACCGGGACGCTCTCCTACGCCTTCGCGCTCCGCGGGGACGAGACGTTCGTCGGCGTCACCGGCTACCACCGCGGCGAGACGCTCCACGCCCACCCGACCCACCTCGAGTGCGCGACGTTCGTCTACACCCGCGTCCCCTACGACCCACGGGCGCCGATCCCCGGCCGCTGAGGTCCCGGGTGGGTCGTTCATCTCCGTCCGCTACTACTTGGCGGGTGAGCGACCACCACGAGATCGAGCGGGCCTATGCCGTCGACGCCGACGACGTCCTGCCCGACCTGACCGCCGTGCCCGGCGTCGAACGGGTCGGCGAGGCCACGGACGCGGTCCTCGTGGCGACGTACGTCGACACCGACGACCTGGCCCTCGTCCGCCACGGCGTCACCCTGCGCCGGCGCACCGGCGGCGACGACGCCGGCTGGCACCTCAAGATCCCTGCCGGGCGGGGCCGCGACGAGGTGCACCGCCCGCTCGGCCGCGACGAGGTGGTGCCGGCGGTGCTCGCCCGCCAGGTGCTGGGCTGGACCCGCGGCCGCCGGCTGCACCCGGTCGCCGACATCGAGACCCACCGCACGACGACGCTGCTGCACGCGGCCGACGGCGGCGCGCTCGCCGAGGTGGCCGACGACCGGGTGACCGGGCGGTCGACCGACGGGGCCGACCCGATGAGCTGGCGCGAGGTCGAGGTGGAGCTCGTGGGCGCAGGCCTCGAGCTGCTCGACGACGTCGACACGGTGCTGGCCGAGGCCGGCATCCGTCCCCGGGCCGAGCAGCGCAAGATCGGCTCGGTGCTGGCGCACCGGCTCCCGCCGGCACGCCCCGCCCCGGAGGCCGACGCCACCGCCGGCCGGGTGCTGCACGCCCGGCTGGCCGACCAGGTCCGGGCGCTGCTGCGCGCCGACAGCGACGTGCGGCGCGACGTCCCCGACGGGGTCCACCAGCTGCGCGTGGCCTGCCGTCGGCTGCGGGCCGCCCTGGCGACCTACCGCCCGTTGGTCGACGAGACCGTCACCGAGCCGGTGCGCGCGGAGCTGCGCTGGCTGGCCCGAACCCTCGGCGACGGGCGCGACGCCGAGGTGGTGCAGGAGCGGTTGCGCGCGATGGTCGACGACCTGCCGCGCACGCTCGTCGTGGGGCCGGTCCGGCGCCGGGTCGAGCGGACCTACGCCGACCGCCGCCGCGCGGCCGCCACCCACGCCGCCGACGTGCTGGTGTCGCGGCGCTACCTGCGGCTCCTCGCCCGTCTCGACCTGCTCGTGACCTCGACGCCCTGGACGGGGACGGCCGACGAGCCGGCGGCCGTCGTGCTGCGCCGCCGGGTCCGCAAGGACGTGAGGCGGCTGCGTCAGCGGGTCGAGCTGGCCGAGGCCCTCGCCGCGACCGACGGCGCCGGCCCGGCGCACGACGAGGCCCTCCACGACGTCCGCAAGGCGGCCAAGCGGCTGCGCTACGCCTGCGAGGTGCTCGAGCCGGTGTGGGGCAAGGACGCCAAGCGGCTGCGCAAGGCGGCCCAGGCGGTCACCCAGGTGCTGGGGGACCGCCAGGACACCGCCGTCGCGCGGGCCGACCTGCGCCGGATCGCCCGCACGGCGTCGGCCTCCGGCGAGGGCACCTTCACCTACGGGGTGCTCTGGGGCCGGGCCGAGGCAGCGGGCCGCGAGGCCGAGGCCGCCTTCGGTGCCGCCTGGCGCAAGGTGGCCGCCGACGACCGGCGGGCCTGGCTCGACTGACGCTACTTCGTGGTCTGCAGACCCCGGATCACGTCGTCGCCGACGGTGATGATCGTGCCCCGGTCGGAGAAGAGGCCGAGCCAGTAGATCGACCGGCGGCTCGTCGAGACAGTGATCGACCGCCGGGCCGGGACCGTGCGCGTCGTGTCGGGCCGGCCGGAGCTGGCGCTGCCGTAGCTGACCCGGACGGCGACGGCGTTGGGGTCGGTGAAGACGACCCGTCCCCTGGCGCGCTTCTTCTTCGCGCCCGTGAGGTCGGTCAGCCGGGCGACGTCGAGGATGATGGTGCCCGAGTCGCGCTGGCTGCCCTGGCAGGCCTCGTAGGTGATCCGGGTGCGGCCGCGGAAGCCCTCGCCGACCTCGACGACGATGCTGTCGCCGGACTGCTCGGCATAGATCTTCTGCTGGTCGACGCCGCTGATCCCGCAGAGGGAGAGCGCGCCGCTGCTGAGGAGCGTCGTGTCGTCGTTGGCGATCGGGTCGATCGTGTAGGTGCCGCCGGCATAGAGCGCATAGCTGTCGTCGTGGGCGACGGGCGCGGCGAACGCCGGGGCCGGTACGGCGACCAGCGCGGCCAGCACGCTGCCGGCGACGGCGAGCGCGGCTCGGCGGCGGGTGATCACGTCAAGACTCCTGGGGGCGGGGAGGGTGCCCGCCGACCGTACCCGGCGGGACCCGCCGGCACACGGCGAACCGGGCGATCAGCGGACGGACCGCCAGAGGCGCTCGTCACGCCGGTTGGCGCCGGTCTGCGCGGCGTGCTGGGTGGGCGCGGCCGGCCGCTCGTAGGCGTGCTGCCGGATGCCGCGGACCCGGCCGGTGTTGATGAGCGCGCCCGTGCGCGGGAGGAAGGCGACGAACACGAGACGTGGGCGCTGGACGCGGATGGTCCGGGACGCGCCCGGGGCCAGGCGCAGCCGGCCGTCGGGCTCCTCCTCGTGGGGGCCGCCGTAGAGCACGACGACGCGGAGGTCGCCGGGGTTGGTGAACCTGACCCGTCCGAGCTTGCCGGCGACCTTGCGTGCGCGCACGGGCGGGACCGGCTCGAGGGTCACCGTGACCGTGGCGGGCGTCAGGTAGTCGCGGTCGCAGGCGTAGTAGGTGAAGGTCGCCGTGGTGGCGCGGCTCACGAAGGCCTGGACGTCGAGCACCTCGACGGGGACCTCGTCGAGGTCGCTGCCCCCGCTCTCGGGGTCGGGCTCGCGGTAGGTCTCGAACTGGCGGACCGTCAGCGGCGAGTCCTCCGGTACGACGACCCGGCAGATCTCGAGGTCGTCGCCGTTGGGATCGGTGTCGTTGGCCAGGACGTCGAGCTGCCGGCCCGAGCCGCCCTCGGGGGTCACGTGGAGGGTCAGCCGGTCGGCGGTGGTGACCGGGGCGTCGGCGGCCTCGTCGGCCACGGCCGGAGCCGCGCCCAGGGAGGTGAGCGACACGAGCGTCAGCCCGGCGACCATCAGGGCGAGCCGGCGGGTGGGGTGTGCGGACATCGGGGTCTCCGTGGGCGGGGGTGGTCGGGGGTGGGAGGGACGGGGCGGGGCGCTCAGCCGCGGTGGAGGCCGCGCAGGAGTCCCTCGCCGGCGCTGTTGCCGCTCCGGCCGGCCGACGCGCTCCAGAACATCCGGCGGCCCTCGACCCGGACCCGCTTGGCCTGACCCGGGCGCAGCCGGAGCGAGCCCTCGTTGACGAAGTCGTCCTCGGGGCCGAAGGCGATGAAGCTGACCCGGACGAAGCGGTTGTCGGGGTTGGCGAACCGCACCACGTGCGGTGCGACCTTCCTGACGCGCACCGGTCTGGTGCGGGTGACGGTGACCGTGAGGGTGCCGGGGGTCAGGTAGTCGAGGTCGCAGGCGTAGTAGGTCACGGTGTAGGTGCCAGGCTCGAAGCCGGTGCTGAGCAGGGCCAGGTGGGTGCCCACCTGGGGGTCGCCGGTCTCGACATCGTCGAAGAACTCGTCGACGAGCGGAGTCCCGTCGGGGATGTCGACCCGGCAGATCTCGAGCGGGTCGCCGTCGGGGTCGCTGTCGTTGCGCAGGACGTCGACGGACCCGAACGCCCCGCCGCGGATCGTCAGCCGGTCGGCCATAGTCACCGGGGCGTCGGTGGCCCGGTCGGCCGAGGCCGGGGCGGCGGGCAGGGCGGTGACCAGGGACGCGATCCCCAGCCCGGCGAGGGCGAGGATCGCCTGGTGGCGGCGGGGCATGAGGACTCCGGATCGTCGAGGGGCCGCGCGACCGTACCCGGGCCGCGCGGCCGGCGTACGACGAACCCCCTACATCGCCTGGGACACGCTCGACATGTTGAAGTCGGGCACCCGCAGCGCGGGTGTGGCGGTGCGCGAGAAGTAGTCGTCGCCCCACTCGCGGCTGAAGCTCGGCACGGTCGCCGAGGCGTGCGTGAAGCGGCGCAGCAGGTCGATCGGGCTCTCGTTCCAGCGGAAGTTGTTGACCGAGCCGGTGATCTCGCCGTTCTCCACGAGGTAGACGCCGTCGCGGGTCAGGCCGGTGAGGAGCAGCGACTGCGGGTCGACCTCGCGGATGTACCAGAGGCAGGTCAGCAGCAGCCCGCGCTCGGTGCCGGCGACGAGGTCGTCGAGGGAGCCGGCACCCGTGTCGACGTCGAGGACCAGGTTGTCGAGGGCCGGCGTGACCGGCTGCGAGGTCAGGGTCGCCGTCTGCCGGGTCTGGAGCAGCGCGGTGAGCTCACCGTCGCGGATCCAGTCGGTGCGGCCCAGCGGCAGGCCGTTGTCGAAGACCGAGCTCTCGCTGCCCGACGACGTGGCGACGTTGAACGGCGCGCACTGCAGCCGGTCGTAGGCCGGGTCGCTGTAGAGGTGGACGCCGGGGGCGGCGATCCGCTCCCCGATCCGGGTGCCGGTGGGGCGCCGGCTGTAGACCGACTGGCCCTCCCAGGCGTCGCGCGCGCCGGCGTACCAGTAGGCGTCGATCATCACGTCGGCCACCGCCGACGGTGGCAGGATCGTGTCGTAGCGGCCGGCCGGCAGATCGACCCGACGGCTGCCCCAGGCGAGGCGCTGGGCTACCTCGGCGTCGATGGCGAGGGCGTCGACGTCGCTGAAGTCGCGGGTCGCACCCCCGACCCAGGCGCTCTCGGTGAGGGCGGCGTTCTTGCCCGTGCAGCCGTAGTGGCCCGTGGGCTGGACGTGGCGCAGCCGCAGGCCCGTCGAGGAGCCGAGGTAGGTCGTGGTCACCTCGTGGTTGACGAAGCCGTAGAGGACCCGGCCGCCGGCGTCGGCGCGGCCGAACGCCTTGCCGAGCGCGGGGGCGAAGGCGTCGTAGACGTGGATGTCGGTGGGCTCGGGGGCGTCGTCCCAGTCGGGGCTGGCCGGCGACGTGTCGGGCCCGACGAGCGGGTTCGCGTCGTCGGCGGGCGAGGCGGCGCGCGCCGCAGCGTCGGCTGCGTTGACGAGGTCGGTGACCTGGGCCTGAGTGGTGGCGCTGCCGGTGACCGACCCGGTGGCCACCCCGCCGGCGGTCTCGATGAAGGAGATCACCGTGACGCCCACGCCGTGCATCACGCCGTTGGTCGTGAGGGTGTTGTTGGCCCAGCGCAGGTTGGCGCTGGTGTGGTCGCGCACGATGACGACGCAGTCGTCGGCGGTGGTGGTGGCCAGGGCCTGCTCGACCAGCGACTGCGGCGTCGCGGGGGACCCGATGGTCGGGGTGGAGACGGGGGAGAAGTTCATGCGCCGCCCTCCTGGAGGGTGTTGAGGATGCGTACGTCGCGGAACAGCGACGTCGGGCAGCCGTGGCTCACGGCCGCGACCTGCCCGGGCTGGGCCTTGCCGCAGTTGAACGCGCCGCCGAGGACCCAGGTGTCGCGGCCGCCGACGGCCTCGAGCGAGTTCCAGAAGTCGGTGGTCGTGGCCTGGTAGGCGACGTCGCGGACCTGGCCGACGAGCTCGCCGTCCTGGATCTTGTAGAAGCGCTGACCGGTGAACTGGAAGTTGAAGCGCTGCATGTCGATCGACCACGACTTGTCGCCGACGACGTAGAGACCCCGCTCGACGCGGCCGATCAGGTCGTCGGTGCTCGGCCCGCCGGTGCCCCCGGGATCGGGGTCGGGCTGGAGCGAGACGTTGGCCATCCGCTGGATGGGGATGTGGCCGGAGGAGTCGGCGTAGGCGCAGCCGTTGGAGCGGCCCTTGCCGTCGAGCTGGTTGAGCTCGGGCAGCATCACCCCCATCGGCCGGTCGAGCTGGTAGCCGACGAGGACGCCGTCCTTGATGATGTCCCAGGTCTGGGTCTGGACACCCTCGTCGTCGTAGCCGGTGGTGGCGAGGCCGTGGTCGACGGTGCGGTCGCCGGTGACGTTCATGACGCCCGAGCCGTACTGCAGGACGTCGAGCTTGTCGATCGTCGCGAACGACGTGCCCGCGTAGTTGGCCTCGTAGCCGAGCGCCCGGTCGAGCTCGGTCGCGTGGCCGATCGACTCGTGGATGGTCAGCCAGAGGTTGCTGGGGTGGATGACGAGGTCGTAGGTGCCGGCCTCGACGCTGGGGGCCTTGAGCTTCTCGGCGAGCAGCTCGGGGACCTCGTCGATCTCGGCGTCCCAGTCCCAGGCGCCCTGCTGGGCCGTGCCGACGACGTACTCCCAACCGCGGCCGACGGGCGGCGCGATGCTGGCCATCGAGTCGAACGTGTCGGCGCCGGCGCCCATGGCCTCGAAGCCGGGCTGCATGCGGACGCGCTGCTGGGTGGTGCGGGTGCCCGCGAGGTCGGCGTAGTACTTGTTCTCCTGCACCTGCTGGACGTAGGCCGTCGCGTGGTCGACCGCGGCGCCGGTGCGCAGCCGCTCGGTCCAGTCGACGAGGACCGCGACCTTGTCGGCGGTCGACACCTCCAGCGGGTTGGTCTCGTAGGCACTGACCCAGGTGACGTCGTCGTAGACCGGCTCGTCGGCGATCTCGACCGGCTTGCTCGTCATGCCGGCCGCGACGGTGGCGACGGCGACCGCGGTCTCGGCGACGCGCACCGCCTCGTCGGCCGTCAGCACGACCCCGGAGGCGAAGCCCCACGAGCCCCGGTGGATCACCCGGACCGCGAACCCGAGGTCCTCGGCGTCGCTCGCGCCCTGCAGCGCGCCGTCGCGCACCCGCAGGCTCTGGTAGCGGACCCGCTCGAACCGGAAGTCGGCGTGGGTGACGCCGAGCTCGCGGGCGCGGGTGAGGGCGGCGTCGCCGAGGGCCCGGTGGGGCAGGTCGGTGAAGGTCGGGTCGAGACCACTCATGGGGCGAACCTAGTAGGTAGCACTAGCGTTCGGCTCGTGGACAGACCGTCGTGGCTCGGGATCGGCGCCCAGCGCAGTGGCACCACCTGGCTCACCGACCTGCTGGTGCAGCACCCGCAGGTCGGGCTCGGGACCAACGGCAAGAAGGAGCAGCACCTGCTGCACAAGGTGGCCGACGGCCGGGTGCCGGCGGAGGACTACCTCGGTCTGTTCCCCGACGACGGCGTACGCCGGGGTGACTGGACGCCGCAGTACCTCCGCCACGCCTCCACCCCCGGCGCCGTGGCCCGGCTGCTCCCCGACGTACCGCTGCTCGTGGTGCTGCGCGACCCGGTCGAGCGCTTCCGCTCCGCGATGCGGCTCGCCGCGACCCGCGAGCAGTCCGGGAAGACACCGCCGTGGCCCTACCCGGTGCCGATCACGGTGCAGACCTGGACCGGGATGTACGCCGACCAGCTGGCCATGTGGGCCGCCGCGGTCGGGCGTGAGCGGCTGCACGTGCTCGTCTACGAGTCGGTGCGCCTCGACCCCCAGGGCACGCTCGACCGCCTGTGGGGCCTGCTCGGACTCGACCCCGTCCCGCTCGCCGGCGTCGACGAGGCCTCCGGCTCGTCGTCACGCGCCGACTGGGACTGGCCCGCCGGCCTCCGCGAGTCGCTCCAGGCCCTCTACCGCCCCCAGCTCGCCCGCCTCACCGACGACTGGGGCCTCGACGTCTCCTCCTGGCACTCCCTCCACTGACCCGTCGTACATCGACGACGGGTCGGCGTGCTGTTGCGGGGTCGTCTGCCTCAGAACGGTGGTGGGACCGGTGCGGGGCACACGACTCGAACTTCGTATCACGGGCCCGGTGACTCGTCGCGTTTGGCGACAGGTCAGCGCGACATCTGATCGACCCGTCGTAGATCGAGGACGGGTCAGCGCGAAGTTTGAGCGACCCGTCGTAGATCGAGGACGGGTCAGCGCGGATGAGGTGACCCGTCATAGATTGAGGACGGGTCAGCGCGAAATCTGATCGACCCGTCGTAGATCTACGACGGGTCAGCGTGTTGTGCGGGGTCGTGGGCCTGCGAACGGTGGAGCGACCGGTGTGGGGCACACGACTCGTGCGCCAGGGCGGGGGTCCGGTCGACCCGTCGCGTCTACGCGACAGGTCAGCGACGTGTCAGCGACGGGTCAGCGACGGGTCAGCGACGGGTCAGCGACGGGTCAGCGACGGGTCAGCGACGGGTCAGCGACGGAGGGCGACGGAGGAGCCGCGGCGGGACTTGCTGACGACGAGCTGGGTGGGGATGCGGTCGCGCATCTCGGCGACGTGGCTGACGACGCCGACGACGCGACCGCCGTCGCGGAGGGCGTCGAGGGTGTCCATGACGTCGTCGAGGGTGTCGGCGTCGAGGGAGCCGAAGCCCTCGTCGACGAAGAGGGTGTCGAGGGCGGCGCCACCGGCTTCGTGGGCGATGACGTCGGCGAGGCCGAGGGCCAGGGCGAGGGAGACGACGAAGGTCTCGCCGCCGGACAGGGTGGCGGGGTCGCGGGACTCGCCGGACCAGTCGTCGCGGACCAGCAGGCTGAGGCCGCCGCGGGTCTCGCCGGCGCCGCGGCGTCCGGTGTGCTCGAGGGAGTAGCGCTGGTCGCTCATCCGGGCCAGGCGCTCGTTGGCGGCGTCGACGACCTGGCTGAGGCGGTAGGCGAGGACGAATGCCGAGAGGCGCATGCGCAGGAGGTTGTCGGGGGAGCGGCCGTCGACGAAGGCGGCGAGTCGGGTGACCAGGGCGAGGTCACGGCGCAGCGGGGCCCAGGCGGCCAGGGCCTCGTCGAGCTCGGCGAGCAGCCCGGACAGCCGGGTCGACCGGCCCTGGTGGAGCGCCACGTCGGCCGCGGTGCGGCGGGAGGTCGCGTGGGCATGGTCGTGGGCGGCGATGGCGGCGTCGACGTCGGGAGCGGGCCCGTCGTCGGCCTGACCGGCGTCGCGCAGGACCTCGGTGACGGCGGCGAGCCGCTGCTCGTGGCGGGCCACGGCGTCGGC
>NZ_JAURVJ010000074.1 GCF_030655615.1 Nocardioides sp. | reverse complement strand
GCTCGTCGCCCGCGCCCTCCGGGGCGCCGACGGCGTCGCCGGCATCGTGGTCGCCGACGGCCGCCGCCCCCCGCTCCGGCCCGGGACGTTCGACCGGGTCCTCGTCGACGCTCCCTGCACCGGACTCGGCGCGCTGCGCCGCCGTCCCGAGTCGCGGTGGCGGCGTCGGCCCGACGACCTGCTCGAGCTGGTGCTGCTCCAGCGCGCGCTGCTCGGCAGCGCGCTCGACCTGGCGCGTCCCGGTGGCGCGGTGCTCTACGCGACCTGCTCGCCGGTGCTGTCCGAGACCTCCGGGGTCGTCGCCAGCATCCTCGAGGGCCGCACCGACGTCGTCCTCGACGACGCCACCGCGCTGCTGCCCGAGGTGCCCGACTGCGGCGGTCCGCTGCCCGGCACCGTCCAGCTCTGGCCCCACCGGCACGGCACGGACGCGATGTTCCTCGCGCTCCTGCGCCGCACGTCCTGACCCCTCGCGACCGTCAGTCCAGGACGTGTCGCAGGTAGCGCCCCGGGGCGTCGAGGTAGGCCTTCCAGTGCGTCACCAGCTCGAGCTCGTCCCACGTCGTGCGCCGGTAGCCCCAGTCGCCGACCTCGAGCACGGTCGCGCCGGGGAGCGACGCGAGCACGGGGGAGTGGGTCGCGCAGAGGACCTGGCCGCCCTCGCGGGCCAGGTCGTGCAGCACCCCCATCAGCGCGAGGGTCGACGAGAACGACAGGGCGGCCTCGGGCTCGTCGAGGCAGTAGAACGCGGGTTGGTCGAAGCGGGAGCGCAGCACCGCGAGGAAGGACTCGCCGTGGCTCATCTCGTGGAAGTGCGGCTCGTCGCTGCGGATGCTCCCGGGGTTGTCCTCGAGGTAGGTGTAGTAGCCGTGCATGGTCTCGGCGCGCAGGAAGAACCCCCAGCGCGACGCCCCGAGGCCACGGTGCAGGCGCAGCGACCCGCCGAGCGGTGACTCGCTGGCGCGGGTCGCGTGCCGGCTGCCCGTCGTACCGCCCTCCGACGCCATCCCGTACGCCGTCGCGACCGCCTCGACCAGGGTCGACTAGCCCGACCCGTTCTCGCCGACCAGGAACGTGACGCCCCGGGGCAGGTCGAGCCCCTCCCGGGCCAGCTGGGCGACCGCGGGGATCGTCATCGGCCAGGCGTCGGGGTCGACGTCGGCGGAGGACCCGACCTCGACGCGCACCACGGGAGGTTGGTCGAAGTCCACGGTCCTCAGACTAGGTTGGGTCCGTGGCGTCGAAATCCCCGTCGATCGAGATCGAGGTCGACGACCGCGTGGTCCGGGTGAGCAACCCCGACCGTGTCTACTTCCCGGAGTCCGGGGCCACCAAGCACGACCTCGTCGACTACTACCTGTCCGTCGGCCCGGGCATCGTCAACGCGCTCTTCGAGCGACCCACGATGCTGCACCGCTACCCCAAGGGCCTGGCCGGCGACAAGGTGCACCAGAAGCGGCTCCCGGCCGGGGCGCCCGGCTGGGTCGAGACCGTGCAGCTGCACTTCCCGCGCTGGAACCGCACCGCCGACGAGCTCTGCGTCACCGAGCTCGGGGCCGTCATCTGGGCGGTGCAGATGTCGACCGTCGAGTTCCACCCGTGGAACAGCCGGCGCGCCGACCCCGAGAAGCCCGACGAGTGGCGCATCGACCTCGACCCCGGCCCGCTCTCCGACTACGCACAGGTACGCCGGGTGGCTGCGGTCGCGCACGAGGTGCTCGACGAGCTGGGCGCCGTCGGCCACCCCAAGACCAGTGGCGGTTCCGGGCTCCACGTCTACGTCCGCATCCACCCCGACCACGGCCACAAGGTCGTGCGCCGGGCCGCGCTGGCGTTCGCCCGCGAGGTCGAGCGGCGCGCGCCCGACGACGTCACCACGACCTGGTGGCGCAAGGACCGCGACCCCCACCACCTGTTCGTCGACTACAACCAGAACGCCCGCGACCACACCATCGCGGCGGCCTACTCCGTGCGCGGCTTCGCCGACGCCCGGGTGTCGGCACCGGTGCGGTGGGACGAGATCGACGACGCCGACCCGCACGACTTCACCATCTTCACGATGCCCGAGCGGTTCGCGGCGATCGGCGACCTGCACGCCGACATCGACGACCCCGAGACGACCTTCGACATCGCGCCGCTGCTCGAGTGGGCCGACCGTGACGAGGCCGAGGGCGCCGAGACGCCGGACGAGCCCGACCCCGACGCCGACCCCGACGCCGACCCCGACCCCGACCCCGACAAGGGCGCCACGTGAGGGGCACCTGGGACGACCTCAACCGCCGCCTGACCGGCGCCATCCTCGCCCTCGACCTCAACGACGGCCTCGTCATCCGCGAGCGTCCCTCAGACTCCGGCCGCAAGGGCCTCTTCGGCTCCCGCAAGGCGTCCCGCGGCCCTCGGCGCTACGTGCAGGTCACCGCAGCCCCGCGGGTGCTCATCGCCGAGTGCGTCGGGTCGACGTCGTTCGGCGGCGAGTGGGAGATGACGCCCGAGACCGAGGCGTCCCTCCTCGAGATGGGCTGGGAGAAGCCGTGGTCGCCCGACTACCGCACGTTCTCCCGCGAGGCGCCGCTGACCTCGGCCAACCGGATCGCCCTGGCCACCGTGCGGGCGCTGCAGACCCTGGGGTGCGAGATGGACGACCTCGAGGTCGAGCTCGTCCACGAGGAGCCGTCATGACCGTGCCGCTCGACCGGATCGACCTGCCGATGCTCGCCGAGGCCATCGATGACGGCAGCTGGGAGCACGAGCACTACCTCGACCCCGCCTCGGGCGAGCAGTACCTCGGGGCCATGGGCGAGGTGCTCGACGCCGACGGCGAGGTGGCCGACCCCGACGAGCTGGGGTGGCTCCAGGTCGAGGGTGACGGCTCGCGCCGCCCCTACCGCGACATGGAGGTCTTCGCCGCAGCCCTCGCCGACCGCCGCCTGGGCGAGCGGCTCGACGAGGCGCTCGAGGGCAAGGGCGCGTTCCGCCGGTTCCGTGACACCTTGCACCGCCACGTCGACGTCACGGTCCTGCGGTCGTGGCAGGCCTTCACCGGTGCACGCGCCCAGCTGCGCGCCCTCGACTGGCTCGGGCTCAAGGAGGTCGTCGACGAGAACGACCTCGTCGCGGCGCGCGCCCAGCAGGACGAGGTGGTCCTCGCCGCCCTCCGTGAGGTCGGCGCCCCGCTGTCGTCGGCCCGCCTGGTCCTCGTCAACGGCATGCCGGGCTCCGGCAAGTCGACCCTGGCCGAGCGCTACCGCTGCGAGCACCCGGGCGTGCTGGTCGTGGAGGCCGACGTGCTGCGCACCTGGATCGGTGGCGACCCCGCCGACCACGCCGAGGCGTCCCGCCACCTCTCCCTCGCCCTGGCCCGCGCCCACCTCGAGGCCGGCTACGACGTCGTGGTGCCCCAGCTCGTCGCACGGCTCGACCAGCTCGAGCGGTTCGTCCAGGTCGCCGACGAGGCCGGCGCCGAGCTCGTCGAGGTCGTGCTCCACGGCGGCGTCGTGGAGTCCCGGGTGCCCGACGAGGCCATCGACCACCTCCTCGACTACGCCCACGGCCTGGCCGACGTGCTCGAGCAGCGGCCGGGCACGCACCGGATCGTCACCCGCCCCGGCGAGCGCGACAGCGCCTACCGCGACCTGCTCGACCTGCTCGACCCCGACGTCCCCGCGTGACCTCGGCGGCCCGGTCACTAGGCTCGTCGTCCGTGGGACACGTCCAGATCACCCCCAGCATCCTCAACGCCGACTTCGCCGCCCTCGGCGCCGAGGTCGCGCGGATCGGCAGCGCCGACTGGGTGCACGTCGACGTGATGGACAACCACTTCGTGCCCAACCTGACCTTCGGCCCGGCGATGGTCGAGGCCCTCGCGCGCAGCACCAGCATCCCGCTCGACGCGCACCTGATGATCGAGGACGCCGACCGCCACGCCCCGGCGTACGTCGAGGCCGGCTGCGGTTCGGTGACCTTCCACGTCGAGGCCACGGCCGCCCCGGTCCGGCTGGCCCGCGAGATCCGGGCCGCGGGCGCCCGCGCGAGCATGGCGCTGCGACCGGCGACGCCGGTCGAGCCCTACGAGGCGCTGCTGCCCGAGCTCGACATGCTGCTGCTGATGACCGTCGAGCCCGGGTTCGGCGGCCAGACGTTCCTCGACCTGGTGCTGCCCAAGATCCGTCAGGCCCGCGAGCT
>NZ_JAURVJ010000069.1 GCF_030655615.1 Nocardioides sp. | reverse complement strand
GGGAGCCTTCTTCTTGGCCGGGGCTGCCTTCTTGGCGGGAGCTGCCATCTTCGCGGGGGCTGCCGTGGCCGGGGTCGGAGCCTTCTTGGCCGGAGCCTTCTTGGTCGGGGCCGGGGCCTTCTTCGCCGGAGCTGCCTTCTTCTTGGCGGGTGCTGCCTTCTTGGCCGGGGCTGCCTTCTTCGCGGGGGCTGCCTTGGCCGGGGCCGGAGCCTTCTTGGCCGGAGCCTTCTTGGCCGGAGCCTTCTTGGCCGGAGCCTTCTTGGCCGGAGCCTTCTTGGCCGGAGCCGGGGCCTTCTTCGCCGGAGCCGCCTTCTTCGCGGGGGCTGCCTTGGCCGGGGCCGGGGCCTTCTTCGCTGGAGCGGCCTTCTCGACCGGAGCAGCGGCCTTCTTGGTGGACGAGGCGGCGGTCCTCGGCGTACGGGTCAACGCCTTGCGGGCGACCTGGGCGAGCTTGCTCGTGCTGCGAACCATCGGACCGTGGCCCTTCCTCGTGCCATGGCCACTGCGGGGTGCCACGGGCGGCACGAACGGTAGCGGCTGGTGACAGGCGTCTCAACGAGCCACCCCGCACCGGACGTAGAAATGCCGGACGGCCACCCCGAGGGGTGGCCGTCCGGACTGCGGGCTTCGTCGCCGAGCCGAGCTGGGCTCAGGCCTCTTCCTCGCCCAGGATGGAGCGGAGCCGCTTGGGAGCGGGCGCCTCGTCCTGGGGCTCGGTCTCGCCGCCGCCGGCGAGGGCCTCGAGCTGCTGGCTGAAGTAGCTCTTGAGACGCGACCGGTACTCACGCTCGAACGAGCGCAGGTTCTCGACCTCGACGCTGAGCTTGTCGCGCTCCTTCTCCAGGTCTCCGAAGAGCTGGGTACGGCGCTCGGCCGTCTCCTGGTCGAGCATCTGCGCGCGGGTGCGGGCGTCGGACTCCATGCGGTCGGCCTTGGTCTTGGACTCGCTGTCGAGCCGCTCGGCCTTGGTGCGGGCCTCACCGATGATCTTGTCGGCGTCGTTCTTGGCTTCCTCGACGAGCTCGTCGGCGTTGCGCGTGGCGATCTCGAGCAGGCGGGCCGCGGCGTTGGACGCCTGGGGCACGGTCTCGACCCGGATCGTCTGCACCTCGGTGGTGGCCGGAGCCGCCACGGGGGCCGCGGCAGGAGCCGCAGCTGCCGGAGCCGGCGTCGGGGCCGGCGTCTCGACCGGGGCCACGACCGGCGCGGGCGCCTGCGGCTCGGGGGCCTTGTCGAAGGTGACGGGCGCGGACTGCGACACCGGCGAGCCGGACTGGGCAGCAGAGAGCTTGGTGCGCAGGTCGTCGTTCTCACGGGTCAGGCGGGCCAGCTCGGCCTCCACCTCGTCGAGGAACTGGTCGACCTCGCCCATGTCGTAGCCCTCACGGAGCCGGACAGGCGTGAAACGCTTGTTGCTCACGTCCTCAGGCGTCAGCGGCATGACTTGGCTCGATTCTTGTCGGAGTTCGTGTCGGTGTGCGGGGGTGGTGATCAGGCCGAGGGCCCGGTGCATCCCGAGAACCCTAGCGCCTGGCTGGTGCACGTGTGACCAGGTGTGCCTGGGGTGGCTCGGTCGACGCGCCGCAACCATGCCATCACGACGCCGAGACCACGGTCACAGCAGGTAGCTGAGCACCAGCCGCGAGGCGATGTAGGCGCCGACGAAGACGATCAGGAAGCTGAGGTCGAGCGCGAAGTTGCCGATCCGCAGCGGCGGGATGACCCGGCGCAGTACCTTGATCGGCGGGTCGGTCACGGAGTAGACGGCCTCGAGCAGGATCAGCAGCACCCCACGCGGGCTCCACGACCGCGCGAAGACCTGGACCCAGTCGACGATGAACCGGATCCACATGCACCCGATGAACACCATGATCAGCCCGTAGAGGATCTGTGCGGCGATCAAGAGAAGCGGTCCTGCCTGTCAGGGGTCGGTGAGCGGTGAGCCTATCGGGCATCGCCTGAGATCACGGGAGTCGCCTCGCCGAACGACCTGGGCGAGCCGGTCGCGGTCGAGTGGTCTCGAGACGGCCGCGGGCAGCCTCCTCGACCACCGTGGGCGGACCGACCGGCGGACCGACCGGCGGTGCAACCCCACGAGAAGAGGCGAGCAGGCAAAGGCGCCCGGGCCACACTCAGAGGCAACCACCGGGCGCACGTCGCGGCCGGCGGCCCCCGAGCCGGTCCCGCCCGCCGTACCAGGCAGGCGGCAGCGATCCCAGAAGACGCGGGCTGGGCGGCTCGAGGCCGACGGTCCGCGACCAATCAGAACTAACTCTGGTTGAAGAAGGCGCCGCTCTCAGCGATCCGCTGCTTGTCCTCGGCCGCGACCGAGACGTTGGGGGGCGAGAGGAGGAACACCTTGGCGGTGATGCGCTCGATGGTGCCGCGGGTGGCGAAGACAAGGCCGGCGGCGAAGTCGACGAGGCGCTTGGCGTCGTTGTCGTCCATCTCGGTGAGGTTCATGATCACCGGGGTGCCGTCGCGGAAGTTCTCGCCGACGACGCGGGCCTCGTTGTAGGTGCGG
Organism: Nocardioides sp.; assembly: GCF_030655615.1. Taxonomy (GTDB): domain Bacteria; phylum Actinomycetota; class Actinomycetes; order Propionibacteriales; family Nocardioidaceae; genus Nocardioides. The sequence goes on along the minus strand of NZ_JAURVJ010000069.1, from coordinate 1,932 downwards.
GGGTGGAGCGTGACGATGCGCGAGAGCTCGGCGACCGTCTGCTGCGGCGGCGACGGCACCGCGGTGGGCGTCGTACGGCGGCGCTCGGCGAGGTCGGCGACCGGCGCGGGGTGTGCACCGCCCACGCGCTCGGGGCGACGCTGGACCTTGGTGGGCTGGGCCGCCTGGACCGGTTCGGTCTCCTGGGTCTGGCCGTCGTAGTCGTCGTAGCCGTAGGGGTCGTCCTCGTAGCGTCCGGTGTCCTCGAGCAGGCCGAGGTACTCGCCGATCCTGCGCATCGCGCCGCTCATGCCACACCACTCATCTCGCTCGGTTTGCTGCTGAAAGCCTGCTCGGACACTACTTCACCTGGGGCCTCGAACCGAGGACCGCGGACCCGACGCGCACGTGTGTCGCGCCGACCTCGATCGCCTGCTCGAGGTCGCCGCTCATCCCGGCCGACAGCCTGGTCGCCCCAGGCCGGCCGGCGACGAAGTCGCGGCGGAGGTCGGCGAGCCGCGCGAACGCCGTGGCGGGGTCCTCCCCCAGCGGCGCGACGGCCATCAGCCCGCGCAGCCGGAGCATCCCGGCGTCGTCGACCGCGGCGGCCAGGGCGTCGAGGGCGGCAGGGTCGGCTCCCGACCGGCCGTCGCTGTCGGGCGGGTCGAGGCTGACCTGCAGCAGGACGTCGACGGCGTGCGAGCGGTCGTGGGCGCCGCGCTGGAGCCCGGTGACGAGCTTGGCGCGGTCGACGGACTCGACGACGTCGGCGTAGGACGCGACGGCGGCCGCCTTGTTGCTCTGCAGGCCGCCGATGAAGTGCCAGGTGAGGCCGAGGTCGGCGCACTCGGCGGCCTTGGCCTCGGCCTCCTGGTGGCGGTTCTCGCCGACGTGGGTGACGCCGAGGTCGGCCAGGACGCGCACGTCGGAGGCCGGGAAGAACTTGGTGACCGCGACCAGGGTGACCTCGTCGGGGTCGCGCCCGGCGTCGGCGCAGGCCGAGGCGATGCGTCGGCGTACGTCGGTCAGGCGGCTCGCGATCTCGTCACTGCGCTCGGTCACGTCAGGACGCCCTTCGGATGAGGCCGGCGAGGCGGCCGGAGCCGGCGCCGTCGCGGCGGTAGGAGAAGAGGTCGGGCGACTCGCGGGTGCAGGCGGCGACGTCGACGACCTGGGCTCCAGCCTCCTCGAGCTGGGCGCGGACGCCGGCGCCGAGGTCGAGCGAGGGGGTGCCCCACGACGTGGTCGCGCGGGTCGCGGGGACCGCAGCCGCGACCTCGTCCTGCAGGTCGGCCGGGACCTCGTAGCAGGCCCCGCACACGTGCGGGCCGACCCAGGCGGTCAGCTCCCGGGCGCCCAGGTCCCGCATCGCGCGCACCGTGGCCGGGACCACCCCCGCCACGAGGCCGGGACGTCCGCAGTGGGCGGCGCCCACGACGCCCGCCTCCGCGTCGGCCAGGAGGACCGGGACGCAGTCGGCCGCCCGCACCACCAGCACGACCCCGGACCGGTCGGTCACCAGGGCGTCGGCCGGCGCCCCGTCGACCGGCCCCTGCGCCACCACGACGTCCGCGCCGTGCACCTGGTGCAGGTCGGCCAGGGCGTCGCCGGGAGCGAAGTCGTCGAGGACCAGCCGCAGGTTGCGTGCGCAGGCCGCCGGGTCGTCGCCTCCCGCGATCGCGAGGTTGAGCTCGTCGTAGGGCGCAGCGCTGACCCCGCCGTACCGGTCGGTGAACGCGAGGTCCACCTCCCGGCCGACGGGGCCGTGGGTCGTGCGTCGGGAGTACACCCGGGTGCTGCTCCTCTACTTCAGGAAGTCGGGCACGTCGAGGTCGTCCTCGTCCAGCGGCACCGGACGGGCCGCGGGCCGGGGCGCCGGGCTGGGCGTGTAGCCCTGCAGCGCCGGGCGCTGCGCCTCGGGAGCGCGTACGGCGGTCGCCGTGACCTTCTCGC
>NZ_JAURVJ010000084.1 GCF_030655615.1 Nocardioides sp. | reverse complement strand
GTCGCGGGGCGGTGGCCGGGGCGGCAGCGGCCGGGGCGGCGGCACGCGTGGGCGGCGCTGCGGCGGACACGGCGGCGGTGCCCGGAGGGGACATCAGGCCCACGGCCACGGCGGACGTGGCGACCAGGGCGAGGCAGGAGCGGCGAAGGGTCATGTGAGGACTCGCTTTCTGGGGGAGGAGCCCCCGCAGTCTTCGCCTCGTGACTCGCGCGGGCATGACACGATCGGGCCATGCGGCGTACCTCCCGCACGTGCCGGCCGGACGGGCGGACAGCGCAGTTTTGGGGCCACCCCCCGCGCCGCGTTAGCCTGTGACGTCCGTCCCGCGAGGGACGACGACCACCCTGACCGCCGTGCAACGGCCGCGGACCCAGAGTGCCCGGGAGAACAGGCCCCGGCGCGCCGCGCAGCTAATCAAACGAGAAGGAGCCGCATGTCCATCGGGACTGACGCAGCAACGAAGAAGAAGATCATCGCCGAGTACGCCATCACCGACGGTGACTCCGGCTCGCCCGAGGTGCAGATCGCGCTGCTGAGCCACCGCATCAGCCACCTCACCGACCACCTCAAGACGCACAAGCACGACCACCACAGCCGTCGTGGTCTGCTGCTGCTCGTCGGCCAGCGCCGTCGGCTGCTCAACTACCTCAAGAAGACCGACATCGCGCGCTACCGCTCGATCATCGAGCGCCTCGGTCTGCGCCGCTGACCTCGCCGTCGGGATCCACCACCTGGTGGGTCCCGACGTCTGCTTTCCGGCGTACGACCCGCACGACCAGCACCACCCGTTCGACCACAACTGAACACCCACTCACAGGAGCGATCCGCGCCACCGTCCGGCCCGGTCCTCGGTAGTGACCTTCAGGAGGACCGCCATCACCGGCGGCGCCCTGCGGGTCTCGATCGAAGATCGGCCACCGCCCGGCTCCCACTGGAGGAGCCCCGCACGTGCGCGGGAGTCGCGGATCGCACCGCGAACAGAGAGACACACCGTGACAGAACCCGTCATCAGCGCCGTCGAGACCGTTCTCGACAACGGCAAGTTCGGCACCCGCACCGTCAAGTTCGAGACCGGGCTCCTCGCCCGGCAGGCCGCCGGTTCGGTGACCGCCTACCTCGACGACGAGACGATGCTGCTCTCGGCCACCACGGCCGGCAAGCACCCCAAGGACCACTTCGACTTCTTCCCCCTGACGATCGACGTCGAGGAGCGGATGTACGCCGTGGGCCAGATCCCCGGCTCGTTCTTCCGGTCCGAGGGTCGCCCGGGCGAGGACGCGATCCTCACCTGCCGCCTCATCGACCGCCCGCTGCGCCCGACCTTCAAGAAGGGTCTGCGCAACGAGGTCCAGGTCGTCATCACCGTGATGGCGCTCGACCCCGACCAGCCCTACGACGTCCTGGCCATCAACGCCGCGTCGCTCTCGACCCAGCTCTCCGGCCTGCCGTTCTCCGGCCCGGTCGGCGGCGTCCGCGTCGCCCTCATCGAGGGTCAGTGGGTCGCGTTCCCCAGCCACAGCCAGCTCGACAGCGCCGTGTTCGACATGGTCGTCGCGGGTCGGGTCACCGAGTCCGGCGACGTCGCGATCATGATGGTCGAGGCCGAGGCGCCCGAGAACACCTACGAGCTCGTCGCCGGTGGCGCCACCGCCCCGTCGGAGGAGATCGTGGCCGGTGGCCTCGACGCCGCCAAGCCGTTCATCAAGCAGCTCTGCGACGCCCAGTCCGAGCTCGCCAAGCAGGCCGCCAAGCCCGTCCAGGACTTCCCGGTCTTCCTCGACTACGAGGACGACGTCTACGCCGCCGTCGAGGCTGCCGCGTCCGCCGGCACCACCGAGGCGCTCGCGACCTTCGGCAAGCAGGAGCGCGACGAGAAGCTCGACGACGTCAAGGCGTCGGTGCTCGACCAGATCGGGGCCCAGTTCGAGGGTCGCGAGAAGGAGATCGGTGCCGCGTTCAAGTCGGTCACCAAGTCGCTCATGCGCGAGCGCGTGCTGCGCGACAAGGTCCGCATGGACGGTCGCGGCCTGGCCGACATCCGCGAGCTGCACGCCGAGGTCGGCGTCATCCCGCGCGTCCACGGCTCGGCCCTGTTCGAGCGCGGCGAGACCCAGATCCTGGGTGTCACCACGCTCAACATGCTCAAGCTCGAGCAGCAGCTCGACACCCTGAGCCCCGAGAAACACCGTCGCTACATGCACAAGTACGTCTTCCCGCCCTTCTCCACCGGCGAGACCGGTCGCGTGGGCTCGCCCAAGCGCCGCGAGGTCGGCCACGGTGCGCTCGCGCGCCGTGCGCTGCTCCCCGTGCTGCCCGACCGCGAGACGTTCCCCTACGCGATCCGCCAGCTCTCCGAGGCCATGGGCTCCAACGGCTCCACCTCGATGGGCTCCGTCTGCGCCTCGACCCTGTCGCTGCTGCAGGCCGGTGTGCCGCTCAAGGCCTCCGTCGCCGGCATCGCGATGGGCCTCATCTCCGGCGAGGTCGACGGCGAGACGCAGTACGTCGCGCTGACCGACATCCTCGGCGCCGAGGACGCGATGGGCGACATGGACTTCAAGGTCGCCGGCACCCGCGAGTTCGTGACCGCGCTCCAGCTCGACACCAAGCTCGACGGCATCCCCGCCGAGGTCCTCGGTGCCGCGCTGACCCAGGCCCGCGACGCGCGCCTGGCGATCCTCGACGTGATGGCCGAGGCCATCGACGCCCCCGAGGAGATGTCGGTGCACGCGCCGCGCATCATCACGGTCAAGGTCCCCGTCGACAAGATCGGCGAGGTCATCGGCCCGAAGGGCAAGATCATCAACCAGATCCAGGACGACACGGGCGCGACCCTGTCGATCGAGGACGACGGCACGGTCTACATCGGGGCGACCAACGGCGAGGCGGCCGAGGCGGCCCGCAACGCGGTCAACCAGATCGCCAACCCGACCATGCCCGAGGTCGGCGAGCGCTACCTCGGCACCATCGTCAAGACGACCAACTTCGGTGCGTTCGTCTCGCTGATGCCGGGCAAGGACGGCCTGCTCCACATCACCAAGCTCCGTGGCCTGGTGGGTGGCAAGCGCGTCGAGAACGTCGACGACGTCGTGTCGGTCGGCCAGAAGATCCAGGTCGAGATCGCCGAGGTCGACGACCGCGGCAAGCTCTCGCTGATCCCGGTCATCGAGGACGACGCCGACGCCGAGGCCCCGACCGAGGCCGACGCCGAGGTCTGATCCATCCACGCTGACCCGTCGCACACGTGCGACGGGTCAGCGTGTTTTTCGGAGGGGTGAAGGATGAGAGCCATGCAGAGGACGGGGACGACGCGCACGCTGTCGACGGTGCGTGACGGCGAGGGGACCGTGACCTCGCGCGTCCGGCGCACGGTCCTGCCCGGCGGTCTGCGGGTCGTCACCGAGCAGATGGCCGGCGCACGCTCCGCGACGATCGGGGTCTGGGTCGACGTCGGCTCGCGCGACGAGACGACGCGGCTGCACGGCTGCTCCCACTTCCTCGAGCACCTGCTCTTCAAGGGCACCCACGAGCGCTCGGCGCTCGACATCTCGGTCGCCCTCGACGCGGTGGGCGGGGAGTTCAACGCCTTCACCGCCAAGGAGTACACGTGCTTCCACGCGCGTGTGCTCGACGAGGACCTCCCGCTCGCGGTCGACGTCCTCGGCGACATGATCACCAGCTCGGTGATCACCGCCGACGACGTCGAGGCCGAGCGCGAGGTCATCCTCGACGAGATCGCCATGCACGACGACGACCCCGACGACGTCGTCCACAACCTCTTCGCCGAGCAGGCCTGGGGCCCGACCTCGCCGCTCGGGCGCTCGATCGCCGGCACCGAGGAGTCGATCACCGCCCTCGACCGCGGCCGTATCTGGCGCTTCTACCAGCGCTGGTACCAGCCCCACCACATCGTCGTCTCCGTCGCCGGCAGCCTCGACCACGCGGCCGTCGTGCGCCACGTACGTCGCTCCTTCGGCCGCCGCGACTGGCTCTCCGGCGACGCCGAGCCCGTCGGCCCGCGCCGCAGCTCCGGCAAGCGGGTGCGCGTCCAGTCCGGCCACGTCGAGACCACGCGCCCCTTCGAGCAGGTCAACGTCGTGCTCGGCATGGAGGGCCTCGCCCGCGACGACGACCGGCGCTTCGCCCTCGGCGTGCTCAACACCGCCCTCGGCGGCGGTACGTCGTCCCGGCTCTTCCAGGAGATCCGCGAGCACCGCGGCCTCGCCTACTCGGTCTACTCGTTCACCTCCAACCACGCCGACTCCGGCCTCGTCGGTGTCGCGGTCGGCTGCCTGCCCGCCAAGCTCGACGAGGTGCTCGCCACCGTCCGCCTCGAGCTGTCGCGCGTCGCCGCCCACGGCATCACCGAGGAGGAGCTGGTCCGCGGCAAGGGCCAGCTGCGCGGCGGCCTGGTCCTGGGCCTCGAGGACTCCGCCTCGCGGATGATCCGCCTCGGCAAGTCCGAGCTCGTCCACGACGAGCTGCTCGAGATCGACGAGGTGATGGCCCGCATCGACGCCGTCACGCTCGAGGAGGTCCGCGAGATCGCGGCCGAGGTGTTCTCGCGCAAGGAGATCCTGGCGGTCGTCGGGCCGCACTGACACCCGTCGGCTGGGGTGCGAGCGCACGTCGGCTGAGGTGCGAGCGCAGCGAGCTGCACGTCGGCTGAGGTGCGAGCGCAGCGAGCTGCACGTCGGCTGAGGTGCGAGCGCAGCGAGCTTCGATGCCCTTTGCTCTTCTCAGGTCATGGGTGGTCCGTGTCGGGTGGCCGCGCGCGTAGCAGACCGCGTCTCGGCGTCAAGGACGCCTTCGGCGCCGCTTCGCGGTCGCCTGCGGCGATCCTTGACCCCGAGCCTCTCGCGGTCTGCTTCTCGGCGCGCAACGGCGAGACCTCGCAAGCTCGGCTCGCCGTCGCCTGCGCGGCCACCCGACCCGGCGGTAGGTGAGCCACTGTTCCGGGCGATCAGGGGTGTCGGTTCGGTGGCGTACGCACCGCCGGCCCGGGTCAAGGAGCCCGCGAGGTGAAGTTCTGGGACGAATCTCCCGGTTCTGCACCGAAGTTTTGTACGAGGACCGGGAGACACGTTAGGTCAGCGTGACGGGTGGGCCACGTGAGGGCTGTCCGCGCTGGACGAGGGCGCGGCGGAGCCCGCCCTTGTCTGCGCCCTGAAGCATCCCGGGAGAGGCTCGCTGTCAAGGATCGCTTTGCGACCGCGTAGCGGCGCGAAGCGTCTTTGACAGGGAGACCCGGGATGCTTGGCGCGCGGACAGCCCGACCCCGAAAGACCCGACGAGACAAGGACCCCGCGAGACCCGGCAAGGCCCGAGGACCTAACGCCGCCCGATGATCCCGACGACGGCGGGGGACTTGTTGTCGATCACGGAGACGCGGAAACCGCCTCCGTTGAGGGCCGCGGAGGCACCTTTGACGATGCGGGGGACGTCCTCGGGGATCTTGGTCTCGAAGAACAGGTGGACGGCGCCGCCGGGGACGACGCGCTCGTGGAGCAGTGCGACCTCGTCGGCGCACTCGCGCACCCAGAACAGGTTGACGTTGAAGGCGAAGACCTTGGTCAGTCGCTTGACCGGGACCCGCAGCGTGGCCAGGTCGATCTGGCGGACCGTCAGCCGGCCGGCCTTGATGGCGTCGGCGTTGCGGCGCTTGGTGCGGTCGACGCCCGACTCCGAGCGGTCGATGGCGAACAGCTTGCCGGTCTCGAGGCGCGAGCAGATGAGCTCGGCGGCAGCACCCGCACCGCACCCGATCTCGAGCACGTGGTCGGCTGGTTGCGGGTCCATGAAGTCCACCGCCCAGCGGATCCGCGCAGGGATCTGTTGCACCACCATGCGTCCACCCTGCCAGAACGCCGTCGAGCAATCACTCATCGACCCATAGGGTGAGCGCCGTGGCGGACCAGGTAAGGAGCAGCGTGGCGGGCAAGATCGCAGTCGGTGTCCTGGGCGCTCGCGGCAAGGTCGGGTCCGAGGTGTGTCGTGCGGTGACCGCCTCGCCCGACCTCGAATTGGTCGCCGAGATCGACGAGGGCGACGACCCGAGCACGCTCGTCGAGGCGGGGGCGGCCGTCGTCGTCGACTTCACGCACCCCGACGTCGTCATGGACCACCTCGCCCTCTGCGTCGAGCACGGCATCCACGCCGTGGTCGGCACCACCGGCTTCGACGAGGCCCGCCTCGACGCCCTGCGCGACCTGCTCGGCACCGCACCGCGCAGCGGGGTGCTCGTCGCGCCCAACTTCTCGATCGGCGCGATCCTGATGATGCGGTTCGCCGCCGTCGCAGCCCCCCACTACGAGTCGGTCGAGATCGTCGAGCTCCACCACCCCGACAAGGCTGACGCGCCCTCCGGCACCGCTCGTCGTACGGCGGAGCTCGTCGCGGCCGCCCGCCGCGAGGCCGGCGTCCCACCGGCCCCGGACGCCACGTCCACGGGGCTCGACGGCGCCCGCGGGGCCGACGTCGACGGCGTACCCGTCCACTCCGTGAGGGCGCGCGGCCTGGTGGCCCACCAGGAGGTCATCCTGGGCGGCCCCGGCGAGACGCTCACGATCCGGCACGACTCGCTCGACCGGTCGTCGTTCACTCCCGGAGTGCTCGCGGCGGTGCGCGCGATCGGTGACCGACCCGGCCTGACGGTCGGCCTCGAGCGCCTCATCGACCTGGGCTGAGAGCACCGTTCACGCCGCACGAAGTTGCGAGAACGTGCGATGCACAAAGGTGGTGTGACGACCTCGTCGACGCCACCTCGCGCGCGGGAGAGGGTTCCCTGGACGGGGCCGGCTCCAGGCGCCGCAGTTTCGAGAGGGAAGACATGCGCACATCCTTGGGTCTCGCCGCGGCGTCGGTCCTGGCGGTCGGCACGCTCGGCCTCCAGGTCGCCCCCGCGACGAGCGCTCCGGCGGGCGGCACCACCGACCGCACGTCCAGCACCGGCAGCACCGTCACGTCCGACCGGGCCGTCGACGACATCGCCACCCGCGCCCTGCGGGCCCTGGCCGCCCACCCCGGGGTCGCCCGCGCGAGCGTGGAGCAGGAGCTCGTCCCGAAGGGTGCGTCCACCGACCGCGACGGCACCACCCACGTGCGCTTCGACCGGACCTACCGCGGCCTGCCCGTCCTCGGCGGCGACCTCGTCGTCCACCAGACCCCTGACGCCGCGCTCGAGGGCGTCAGCCAGACCCTCAAGGCCCCGCTCACCCTCTCCGCCAAGCCCGTCCTCGGCTCGGCCAAGGCCCTCGACCGCACCCTCGCGCCGGCTGCCGCGACCCGCGGCATCGACAACCTGCGCGCCGGCCGGACCGCGCCGCGCCTCGTCGTCGACGCGCTCGGCGCCACCCCCCGCCTCGCGTGGGAGGTCCAGACCCGAGGCCGCCAGGCCGACGGCACGCCGAGCCGCCTGGCGACCTACGTCGACGCCCGCACCGGCCAGGTCATCCGCCGCGTCGAGGGCATCCACACCGCCGACGGCGAGGGTGTCTCGCTCTACAGCGGCACCGTGCCGATCTCGGTCACCCAGAGCGGCAGCACCTTCACGCTGACCGACGCCGCGCACGGTGGCGCCAAGACGACCGACTCGCAGAACAAGGAGGACAACATCCTCTGCCAGATCTTCGGCAGCTGCAGCAACGGTGTCGCGTTCTCGAGCCCCGACAACAAGTTCGGCACCGGCGCCAACAGCAACCGCGAGTCGGCCGCCGTCGACGCCCACTACGGCGGCGCGGTGACCTTCGACTACTACAAGAACGTCCTGGGTCGCAACGGCATCTTCGGCAACGGCACCGGCGCCCCCAGCCGCGTCCACTACGGCAACAAGTACGTCAACGCCTTCTGGGACGGCACCAAGATGACCTACGGCGACGGTGACGGCACCAGCTTCGGGCCGCTCGTCTCGCTCGACGTCGCGGGCCACGAGATGTCGCACGGCGTCACCGAGAACACCGCCAACCTGACCTACTCCGGCGAGTCCGGTGGCCTCAACGAGGCGACCTCCGACATCTTCGGCACCATGGTCGAGTTCTACGCCGCCAACCCCAACGACCCGGCCGACTACTACATCGGCGAGGAGTTCGACATCGCCTCGGGCACCGGCTTCCGCCGCATGGACAACCCGATCTCCGACGGGTCCTCGCCCAACTGCTACAGCACCGGCACCAAGGACCTCGACGTGCACTACTCCTCGGGCGTGGCCAACCACTTCTTCTACCTGCTGGCCGAGGGATCGGGCGCCAAGACCATCGGCGGCAAGGCCCACAGCTCGACCACCTGCAACGGTTCGACGATCACCGGCATCGGTCGCGAGGCCTCGCAGAAGATCTGGTTCCGCGCGCTGACGACCTACTTCACGTCGGGCACCACCTACGCCCAGGCCCGCACGGGCACGCTCAGCGCCGCGCGCGACCTCTACGGCGCCGGCAGCGCCCAGGAGACCGCCGTCGCCGCCGCCTGGAGCGCGGTCAGCGTCGGCTGAGGCCGACACACCCCTGACGGAGGGGCCTGCGCCGGACGGAACCGGCGCAGGCCCCTCCTTTCCTGTCTGGTCGCGGCTGGTCCGGCCTCGCGCCGCGGGCCCGCCCCACCTGGTCTCGCTACCGCCTGCTTGGTACGGCGGGCCCGACCGGCGCTTCGGGCCGACCGCCGCTCCGTGCGCCCCGGGGCCCGGTCCTGCTGCGGCCCGGGCGCCTGTGCCTGCTTGCTTCCTTCCGCGCCCGACGGTGGTCGAGGAGGTTCGCTGGGAACGGTCTCGAGAGCCCTCGGCTGCAGCTCAGACCAGCCTCACCAGCGCCGCGCACAGTGCCGCACCGAAGACGACCACGAGGAACGGCGCGCGCAGGAGCAGCAGCACGAGGGCGACGGCCAGGGCGAGCGCGCGGGCGTCGAGGACCAGACCGCCGTCGGAGGTCGCGACGACCTGGACGGCGACGAGCGCGGCCAGCAGCGCCACCGGGATGAGGTCGGCGATCCGCGAGACCACCGGGCGGTCGAGGACACGGGCCGGGACCGACAGGCCCGCCAGCTTGAGCAGGTAGCAGCCCACGCCGGCCACGATGATCGCGAGCCAGGTCATGCCGGCCGCCCGGACGCCAGCAGCCCAGCGAGCAGGGCGACGGCGGCGGCGACCAGCACGGGTACGCCGGCGGAGGTGACGGGCACCGCGCCGATCGCGACGGCCGCCGCGCCCACCGCGACCCACCGGTGGAGCGGCCGGTCGAGCCGCGGCCAGAGGAGGGCCAGGAACGCCGCGCCGACCGCGGCGTCGAGGCCGAGGTCGCGCGGGTCGCCGAGGGTCTCGCCGGCGACGGCGCCGACGAGGGTGAAGAGGTTCCACAGCACGAAGATCGAGCCGCCCGTCACCAGGAAGCCGAGGCGGGCGTCGGCGGTCGTCTCCCGGGTCACCGACATCGCGGTCGACTCGTCGATGAGCAGGTGCGCGGCCGCCGTACGACGACGCCCGCGCCAGTCGAGCAGGGGAGCCAGGCGCAAGCCGTAGAGCGTGTTGCGCGTGCCGAGCAGCAGGGCGCTGAGCGCACCGGCGAAGGGCGACCCGCCGGAGGCGATCACGCCGACCATCGCGAACTGCGACGCCCCGGTGAACACCAGCAGGGACAGGGCGCAGGTCTGCAGGACGTCGAGCCCGGAGGTGACCGAGACGGCACCGAAGGACACGCCGTAGGCGCCGGTCGCGATGCCGACCCCCAGCCCGTCGCGGACGATCGTGCGCCGGTCGTCGCCCCGGTCGTCGCTCACGACAGGTCGGTGTGGAGCCGGATCTGCTTGATGGTGGTGGCGCCACTGCCGTCGAGGTCGAGCTCGCGGTGGGCCGAGTCGGCGTCCCAGCCGGCGCCGACGAGGAACGCCCGCCGGGCGTCGTCGGTGGCGATGGCCCAGCTGACGGCCCGGGTGAACCGGTCGGCCTGCAGGGTCTCGACGACCGCCTGCAGCAGCCGGCTGCCGTGGCCCTTGCCGACCTCGTCGGGCAGCACGACCAGCTCGGCCAGCTCGCCGTCGGAGACCGGGTCGCAGTCGGGGTCGGAAGCGGGCGTCGTGACCGCGAAGCCCACGACGCGGTTGCGCTCCAGGGCCACCAGCACCCGGTTGCGCGCGTCGGCCGACCGGGCCAGCGAGGCCCGCCAGGCCTCGGCCACGGGCGCCGGGTCGTCGGGGACGGACCCGGCCGGCAGCAGCCCGGCGTACTGCTCGGCCCAGGAGCGCACCTGGACGGAGGCGATCGCCTCGGCGTCGTCGGCCCACGCGACGCGGACGGAGACGTCGGCCGTGGGTCCGTTGCTCATGGGCCGATCATCGCAGCCATCCGGGCCGGTCCTATGTTGGGTGGCATGGAGTTCCGCAACCTCGGAGCGAGTGGCCTGCGCGTCTCGGCCATCTCGTACGGCAACTGGCTCACCCACGGCTCGCAGGTCGAGGAGGACGCCGCGCTCGCCTGCGTGCGCCAGGCCCTCGACGAGGGCATCACGACCTTCGACACCGCCGACGTCTACGCCAACACCGCAGCGGAGACGGTGCTCGGCAACGCCCTCGCCGGCGAGCGGCGCGAGGGACTCGAGATCTTCACCAAGGTCTTCTTCCCGACCGGCCCCGGCGGCCCCAACGACCACGGGCTGTCGCGCAAGCACATCCTCGAGTCGATCGACGGCTCGCTGCAGCGTCTGCAGACCGACCACGTCGACCTCTACCAGGCCCACCGCTTCGACCACGAGACGCCGCTGGAGGAGACGATGCTGGCCTTCGCCGACGTCGTGCGCGCGGGCAAGGCGCTCTACATCGGGGTCTCGGAGTGGCGCGCCGAGGAGATCCGGGCCGCCGCCGAGCTGGCCCGCGAGCTCCGGGTGCCGCTGGTCTCCAACCAGCCGCAGTACAACCTGCTCTGGCGCGTCATCGAGTCCGAGGTCGTGCCCACGTGCGAGGAGCTCGGACTGGGACAGATCGTCTGGTCGCCCATCGCCCAGGGCGTGCTGACGGGCAAGTACCTGCCCGGGGCCGACCTGCCCGCCGGCTCGCGCGCCACCGACGAGAAGGGCGGCGCCGACATGATCAAGCGCTGGCTCGAGGACGACGTCCTCGAGCGCGTCCAGCGCCTCAAGCCGATCGCCGACGACGCGGGCCTGACGATGGCCCAGCTCGCCGTCGCCTGGACCCTGCAGAACCCCAACGTCTCCTCGGCCATCATCGGCGCCTCGCGCCCCGAGCAGGTCACCGACAACGTCAAGGCCGCCGGCGTCACGATCGACGCCGACGCGCTCCAGGCCATCGACGACGTCGTGGGCGACGTGGTCGAGCGTGACGCCGCCAAGACGAGGTCGCCGCGGCGGTCCGAGTCGTTCGGGTAGGGCGGGGGAGTTTCGTCGCAGGAGGTGGAGATTCACCGCCTCAGCGGTGAATCTCCGCCTTCTCGTACGAAGTTTCGGCGCAGAAGGGGAGAACCACCGGGTCAGCGGTAAATCTCCACCTTGACCGACGTTTCTCCCACCCTCACCGATACGTCTCAGGCAGCTTGGTGCCGATCTTGACCTTCGACTTGGGCAGCCGCATGAACTTCATCTGCATCGCGCGGGTCATCGAGTAGTAGGTCGTGCCCTTGAGCGACTCGTCGGGGAAGCGGCGGGTGAGCTCCTTGCGGAGCCGCAGCCGCAGCACGACCAGGTCGACGACCAGGACGGCGAAGAGCGGGATGATCAGCGGGTTGTAGACGATCGCGACGAACATCAGCGGGATGACGATCTCGGCGAAGCCGAAGCGGGCGTCGACGAAGTCGCGGATGAAGCGGCGCACGGGGCCCTTGTCGCGGGCCAGCAGGTAGCGCTCGTCGCCGTCCTTCATGCCCTGACGGATCTTCTGGCTCGACTCGCCCTTGGCGGCGCGCTGGGCCGCCATCTGCTCCTTGCGGGTGCGCGGCACCTTGGCCCGCGCGCGGGCGGCCGCCTCGGCCTCCTTGCGGGTGGGGGTGGGGCGGCCCTTGCCCCCGGCCTTGGTCAGGGTGACCGTCTCGGAGGTGGCTTCTTCGGACTTGCGACGACGCAGCTTCATGGCCCGATCAGGGTACCCGGACCCCGTCGCCGATCTTGCGGCCGCGGCATAGGGTGAGCCCATGAGCATGATGAAGCGGATGAGCATGATCTTCCGGGCCAAGGCCAACAAGGCGCTCGACGCCGCCGAGGACCCCCGCGAGACGCTCGACTACAGCTATCAGCGCCAGCTCGAGCTGCTGTCCAAGGTACGCCGGGGCGTCGCCGACGTGGCCACGAGCCGCAAGCGCGTGGAGCTGCAGGTCGCCCAGATGGAGCAGCAGGCCGCCAAGCTGCAGACCCAGGCCGAGAAGGCCCTCCAGATGGACCGCGAGGACCTCGCCCGCGAGGCGCTGACCCGCAAGTCCGGCCTCGCCCAGCAGATCTCCGACCTCCAGGCGCAGCACGCGCAGCTCCAGGGCGAGGAGGAGAAGCTGATCCTGGCCCAGCAGCGGCTGCAGGCCAAGGTCGAGGCCTTCCGCACCCGCAAGGAGACGATCAAGGCGACCTACACCGCCGCCGAGGCCCAGACCCGCATCAACGAGGCCGTCTCCGGCATCGGCGAGGAGATGGGCGACGTCGGCATGGCCATCCAGCGCGCCGAGGACAAGACGGCGACGATGCAGGCCCGCGCCGGTGCCATCGACGAGCTCATCTCGTCCGGCGCCCTCGACGACGTCACCAACCCCGGTGGCAGCGACGACATCTCCCGCGAGCTCGAGTCGATGAGCCACCAGTCCGACGTCGAGCTCGAGCTCGCCCGGCTCAAGGGCCTCTCCGCGCCCCAGGCCCCCGGCCAGCTCGGGGCCGGGTCGCCCGGTGCGGCCGACCCGCTCACCAAGCAGGTCGAGGGGGAGACGCCACGATGAACCACCCCACGAAGTTCTCTGCCTCCCCCGCTGCGCTCCTCCGCCAGACAACTCCGAGGGGACCCCGGTGACCGAGACCTCCGCCGACAAGACCGGCCTCATCATCCGCATCCTCGGCGAGGGTCAGTACGACGTCGCCGACACCGCGCTCGACCGGCTCAACGAGCTCGACGCCGCCGTCGAGGCGGCCATCGCGGCCGACGACGAGGCGACGTTCCGCCCGGCGCTGCTGGCGCTGCTCGAGGGTGTCCGCACCGTCGGCGTCGCCCACGCGGTCGACGCGCTCGACGAGTCCGACCTGATCCTGCCCGACGGCGACTCCTCCATCGAGGAGGTCCGCGAGCTGCTCGCCGACGACGGACTCATCCCCGGCTGACTCCCACCTGATCCCCGCCTGGTCACACGGCTAGGTCCGTCGGACAGACTCGGGGCATGGCAAGGACGAGGTTCATCGGCGATGCCGGGCTGACCGCCCGGATGACGCTGGTCATGTTTCTGCTCGGTGGGCTGTTCGTCGCCCTGGTCGCGGTGCTGGCGGTCAACAGCCCGGGCATCGGCGTCATCGTCGCCGTCGGCGGCATCGGCCTGGCGATCTACCAGTGGTCCACGTCCGACAAGATCGCCATGCGTGCGATGAACGCCCGCGAGGTCAGCCCGCAGGAGGCTCCCGAGCTGCACGGGATGATCGACCGCCTCTGCGCCCTCGCCGACATGCCCAAGCCGCGCGTCGGCATCGCCGACATCGCCGTGCCCAACGCCTTCGCCACGGGCCGCTCGCCCGACCGTGCGGTCGTCTGCGTCACCACCGGCATCCTGCAGACCCTCACCGCCGAGGAGCTCGAGGGCGTTCTCGCCCACGAGCTGTCGCACGTCGCCCACCGCGACGTCCTGGTGATGACCGTGGCGTCCTCGGCCGGCATCTCGGCCGGCATGCTCACCCAGGGCGCGCAGTACGGCGGCCTCGGCTTCATGGGCGGCGGTCGCCGCGACAGCAACAGCGGCCCGCCCCTGTGGATCATCGTCCTGGTCGTCAGCCTCGTCGTCTATGCCGTGAGCTTCGTCCTGCTGCGCCTGCTCTCGCGCTACCGCGAGCTGTCAGCCGACCGCGCCGGCGCCTACCTCACCCTCAAGCCCGCCGCGCTGGCCTCGGCGCTGCAGAAGATCTCCGGCGAGATGAGCCAGAGCACTCGCCGCGACCTACGCCAGGTCAACGCGGCCAGCGCGCTCTGCATCGCGCCCATCAACCTCAAGGGCATCTCGTCCACCCACCCGCCGCTCGCCAAGCGGCTCGAGCAGCTCGCCAGGATCCAGGCCGAGCTCGACCGGCCCACGGCATGATCCTCTGATGGGCTTCCTCGACTCGATCCTCGGCCGCAGCAAGCCCAAGCAGGCCGACCTCGACGCGCTCTTCCAGGTGCCGTCGGCGGCGATGACGCTGCAGGCGTCGCTCGGTCTCGTCCCGACCGGCGACGGCTCCGTCTGCTACCGGGCTGCGGCCGGGCCGGCGTTCGCCGACGCCCAGACCGACGTGCTCGACCTGCTGGCTGCCGCGACCGAGGCGGGGGTGCGGGTGACGACCGACGGCTTCGGCTTCACCTGGCTCGAGGTCGACCACCCGCCGTACGATGCCGAGGCCGGCGACCTCGGCGGGCTCTGCACCGACCTGCACGCGGTCAACACCACTCTCGAGGGCGCGGGGTTCGGGCCTGCGCTGCTCTGCTCGCTGGTGCCGTTCGCCGACAGCAGCGGCCGCCGGCTCGGGCTGGTCTACCTCTACAAGCAGGGCACGTTCTATCCCTTCGCGCCAGTGCCCGGCGGCGAGCAGCGTCGCGACGACCTGCTCGAGATCCAGGTCCGCGACGCGCTCAGCAACGAGCTGCCCGTCGAGCAGGACCCCGCGCGGTGGCTCGCGATCTGGGGCGCTCCCGGACTCGGCTGATCCCCGAGCAACCCCGCGGGCCCCTCGTTGCGTCTCATCCGCATGAGACCCGACCAGACCGCGGACTTCGAGGAGTTCGTGGCCGGCTCGGCGCGCAGCCTGCGGCGCACGGCCTACCTCCTCTGCGGCGACTGGCAGCGCGCGGAGGATGCAGCCCAGGACGCCCTGGTGAAGGTCTATGTCGCGTGGCCGCGGATCCGCCGCCGCGGCTCGGCCCACGCCTACGCCCACAGGGCCGTCGCCACCGCCGTCGTCGACCAGTCCCGGCGGCCGTGGCGCCGCGAGGTCGCGACCGAGACCCTGCCGGAGGGGCGCGTCGACCCGATGGCGCCCACGGAGCGGCGGCTGGCCGTGCTCGCCGCGCTGCGCGAGCTGCCCGACCGGCGCCGCGCCTGCGTGGTGCTGCGCTACTTCGCCGACCTGTCCGTCGCCGACACCGCCACCGCACTCGGCATCGACGGCGGGACCGTCAAGAGCCAGACCGCCCGGGCGCTCGACCAGCTGCGGGTCTCGCTGGCCGACACCGGCCTCGACCTCGCGACGGAGGACCTCTGATGAACGACCGGATCACCGACCTCCTCGACGACGTCGCGGACGACACCGGCCGGCCGCTGGGCTTCAGCGTCGCCGACGTGGCCGCCCGGGGGAGGGCCCTCCGCCGGCGTCGTACGACGGCCGGCGCGGTCGCCCTCGTCGCGGCGGCCGCGGCCGTCGCGGTGGCCGTCGCGGTCGTCGTACCCGACGAACGAGCGGCCGAGCAGCCGCTGGCGCCACCCACGACGGCCACCGACTCCGCCGGCCAGACCCCGACGGCCCCCACGACCCCGCCCGAGCCCACCGGCCAGGACGCGGTCGTCCTGGCGGGCTGCGTCACGGTCGACGCCACGCTCGACGGCTGGCTCCTCGACGCCCAGGTCACCGACGCCGAGGGGAGCACCGCGACGTTCGTGTCGGCGCAAGGGGACCGATGGCGCACGTGCACGCTCGGCTTCCCGGGCGAGGAGGTGACGGCGCCAGAGCCGCTCGACACAGGCCCGCTCGACGAGGACGAGGTGGTCCGGCAGAGCGGCGTCGACTTCGGACTCCTCTGCCCCAAGGAGGCCCCGGCCTCGTGCACCCGCCGTCTCTACGACGTCGAGCTGCCCCTGCCCGAGGGGGTGGCGAGCATCGAGGTCGAGACGCCGGGGGGTGACCGCGTCGACGCGGTGACCGGGACGTCGACCTACGTCGTCCGGTTCGCCGAGTCCGGGGTCACGACCTCGGTGCCGCCGGTGGTCGCCACGCTGCGCGACTCATCCGACGGGGTGCTCTTTCGCTACGACTACAACGAGCTGCTGCGTTAGAGCCGCCGGGCCGGTGCGGGCTGGCTATTCTCGACTGCGATGAGCACGACGGAGGACAGGCGCCGGGTCCGGAGCATCGAGCAGTACGACCTGCTCGAGCACCCGCCCCGCCTCGAGCTGTTGGCCGTCGTCGAGCTGGCGGCCAAGATCTGCGGCACCCCGATGGCGACCATCAACCTCATCACCGACACCGAGCAGCACCAGGTCGCAGCCTACGGCTTCGACGGGTCGATCTGCCGCCGCGAGGACTCGATGTGCGCGGCGGTGCTCGACGAGGACACCCCGCTCGTCGTGCCCGACGCCAGCCGCGACCCGCGGTTCCACGACAACCCGTTCGTGTCGGGCGTCATCGGCAACGTCCGGTTCTACGCCTCCCACAAGCTGACGACCCTCGACGGCGTCGTGATCGGCACCCTCTGCGTCTTCGACGAGGTGCCGCGCGACCTCGACGCGTCGCAGGTCGAGGCGCTCCGCACGCTGGCCGAGCGGATCGTCGACGTCCTCGAGCTGACCCTGCGCAGCCGCGAGCTGGCGGCGTCCAACGAGCGGCTGACGTCGTTCGCCGGCCGGGTCAGCCACGACCTCAAGACCCCGCTCGCGGGGGTCTCGATGTCGCTCGAGCTGCTCCGCGACGAGCTGGCCGACCGTGACGGCGTCGAGGACGCGTCGTGGCTGCTCGACCGCGCGATCAGCAGCTCGGAGCGGATGGCGGCCCTCATCGACGAGGTGCTGGTCTACGCCTCGCTCGGTGGTCGGATGGGCGCGGGCCCCGTCGCACTCGACTCGCTCCTCGACCAGGTGCTTGCCGACCTCGCCGCCCCGCTTGCCGGCGTGGCGGTCGTGCGCGACCCGCTGCCGGTCGTCGTCGGTGACGCCGTCCAGCTGCGGTCGGTGCTGCAGAACCTGCTCGACAACGCCGCCAAGTACCGCCACCCCGACCGCCCGCTGACGCTCGCCGTCACGTCGCGGGAGCTCGACGACCGCTGGCGCATCGAGATCGCCGACAACGGCGTCGGCATCCCCGAGGGCGAGCGGGAGCGGGTGTTCGCGCCGCGGGTGCGGCTCACCGGCGACGACCTCGGCTCGGGCATCGGCCTCGACACCGTGCGCCGGGTCGTCCAGGCCCACGGCGGGTCCGTGGGCATCGTCGCCACGCCGGGCGGCGGCACGACCGTGTGGCTCGAGCTCGCGACCTGAGCCGGTCCGAGCCGGTCCGAGCCTGGCGGGCAGCCTCAGTCGAGGCAGAACTCGTTGCCCTCGGGGTCGGCCATCACCAGGAACCCGTGGCTCAGCGGCGGGTCCGGCTCCGCGCGCTCGCGCCGCGTGGCCCCGAGCGCGACCAGTCGCCGGCTCTCCGCCTCGAGCGCGGCCATCCGCTCCT
The DNA here is from genome assembly GCF_030655615.1 of Nocardioides sp. Taxonomy (GTDB): domain Bacteria; phylum Actinomycetota; class Actinomycetes; order Propionibacteriales; family Nocardioidaceae; genus Nocardioides. Next base: position 14,508 of record NZ_JAURVJ010000084.1, on the reverse strand, counting down.
CGCCCTGCAGCCCGGGCGCGGTGCGGACGTCGAGGTGCACCCGGTTCTTGGCCGCCTTGCCCTCGGGGACCTGCTGGAAGAACAGCCGGGGCCCCGACCCGTCCGGGTCGTGGCAGGCCGAGCGGCTGTTGCGCTCCGCGGACGGTACGCCGAACGCGTCGAGGGCGGCATCCCAGGTGTCGAACCCCGGCGGCGGCGCGTCCCTCTCGTAGCCGAGCACCTCGCACCAGAACTCCATGAGGGCGTTCGGGTCGGCGCCGTCGAAGGTCACCTGGATCTCGCGGCTCATCGGGCGGTCTCCTCCTGGTAGCGGGCATAGAGGTCGCGCAGCAGGCAGACCTCGGCGAGGTGGTGGATGACCTCGCGGTTGATGTGCAGAACCAGCGTGGCGTACGACGCCTCGGCGTGCTCTCCCTCGGCCTCGCCGACCGCCCTCTGGAGCCCCTCCTCGCCGAGGGACTCCACCCCGGCCAGCCACCCGGCGTACTCCTCGTCGAGCTGGGCGAGCGCGCCGGCCGCCGTGGCGGCGTAGGGGAAGGACTGGTAGTCGGTGGCCTCGCGCCCGAAGTGGGCGGCGTTGCGCATCGCGAGGATCCCGACGACCACGTGCGCCAGCCGCCAGGCGATCGTCGTGACGGGCGGCGGGTCGGGCTCGGGGAATGTGAAGTCGATCGTCGTGGGGTGGTCGGCGTCGGTGCCCGGGTGCACGTTCCAGGCGTCGTCGACCGGCTCCCAGAGGTACTCGGCGTCGGTCAGCCCCTCGAGGCGGGGCCGCACCTGGCCGTCCCAGTGGTGGGTGAGCTGCTCGCGGAGGAGGGCGTTGAGGTCGATGGTCCGTGCGGTCGTCGCGGTGGTCATGGCTCCACCGTGGCAGCAATGGCGGACCGTTCCGGTCCGCTATCCGTGGGAGAGTGGTGTCATGGCCGACGGGACCACCCAGCGCGTGCTGCGCCTGCTGACGCTGCTCCAGCAGCGACGCGCCTGGACCGGCCCCGAGCTGGCCGGTGAGCTCGGCGTCACCGACCGCTGCGTGCGTCGCGACGTCGAGCGGCTGCGCGACCTGGGCTACCCCGTGCACGCGAGCCAGGGGGTCGGCGGCGGCTACCGGCTCGGGGCCGGCCAGGCGCTGCCGCCGCTGCTGCTCGACGACGACGAGGCGATCGCCACGGCGGTGTCCCTGCGGATGGCGGCCGGCGGCACGGTGGCGGGCGCGGGGGAGGCCGCGCTGCGCACGCTCGCCAAGCTCGACCAGGTGATGCCGCCCCGGCTGGGGGCCGAGGTCCGCGCCCTGCACGGCGCCACCGACACGCTCGTCGGAGGCGGGCCCGAGGTCGAGGGCGAGGTGCTGATGACGCTCGCGCGGGCCTGTCGCGACGCCGTACGCCTCCGGTTCCGGTACGCCGCCCGCGACGGTCGGGCCACCGAGCGCACCGTCGAGCCGGTGCGGATGGTCGCGACCGCACGCCGCTGGTACCTCATGGCCTTCGACGTCGACCGCGACGACTGGCGCACCTTCCGCCTCGACCGGATGAGCGACGTCCGTCCGACGACCTGGCGCTTCGAGCCGCGTGAGCACCCCGATCCGGCGACGTTCGTGCAGGACGCGGTCGTCGCTGCGCCCTACCGTCACGTCGCGCGGGCCCACGTCCACGCCGCCGCGGAGGCGGTGCTCGAGCACGTCCCGCCCCAGGTCGGCGCGGTCGTCGACGACCCCGACCGCCCGGGCTGGTCGCTGCTCACCACCGGCGGCGACGACCTCGAGCGGCTCGCCGTCCACCTCGCGTGGCTGCCGTACGACGTGGAGGTGATCGGTCCGGATGCGCTGCGTGACGCCGCCGGGCGGCTGGGTGAGCGGTTGGGGGCGCTCGTCACGTCCCCGGGATCCCTCACCGGGTCTCGACACGCCGGTTCACCGGGGCGAGCAAGCTCGCCCCGGTGACGGCGATGCTCGACCACCTTCGATCACGACCCGAGCAAGCTCGGTCGTGATCAGTCCTTGTGCGTCTTGCCCGGCAGGTCGAGCATCCGCTGCAGGGCGACGAGCGCGTCGCGCTCGGTGTCGGGGTCGACCTCGATCCGGTTGACGACGACGCCCTCGACGAGCGACTCGAGCGCCCACACGAAGTGGGGGAGGTCGATCCGGTTCATCGTCGAGCAGTAGCAGACGTCCTTGTCGAGGAAGAGGATCGTCTTGTCGGGGTGGGCGCGGGACAGGCGCTGCACCAGGTTGAGCTCGGTGCCGATGGCCCAGACCGACCCGCTGGGGGAGGCCTCGACGGTCTTGATGATGAACTCCGTCGAGCCGACGAGGTCGGCGCTGAGGACGACCTCGTGCGGGCACTCGGGGTGCACCAGGATCTGGACGTCGGGCACGGTGGCGCGCAGCTCGTCGACGACCTTGGTCGAGAAGCGCCCGTGGACCGAGCAGTGGCCCTTCCACAGGATCATCTTGGCGTCGCGCAGCTCGTCGACGGTCAGCCCGCCGTTGGGCAGGTGGGGGTTCCACACGACGCAGTCGTCGAGGGAGTAGCCCATCTTGAGCACGGCGGTGTTGCGGCCGAGGTGCTGGTCGGGGAAGAACATCACCTTGGTGTCGTCGCCGTGCTCGGCGAAGGCCCACTCGAGGGCGGTCTCGGCGTTGGACGAGGTGCAGACGACACCGCCGTTGCGGCCGCAGAACGCCTTGATGTCGGCACTCGAGTTCATGTAGGTCACCGGGACCACGAGGTCCTGGACGCCGGCGTCGGCGAGCGCCCGCCAGGCCGCCTCGACCTGGGGGAGCCGGGCCATGTCGGCCATCGAGCAGCCCGCCGCGAGGTCGGGCAGGATGACCTGCTGGCCCGGCCCGGTCAGGATGTCGGCCGACTCGGCCATGAAGTGCACGCCGCAGAAGACGATGAACTCCGCGTCGGGACGGGCGGCGGCGTCGCGCGCCAGCTTGAACGAGTCGCCCATGACGTCGGCGAACTGGACGACCTCGTCGCGCTGGTAGTGGTGGCCGAGCACGAACAGCCGGCTGCCCAGGGCCTCCTTGGCCGCGAGCGCGCGGGCCACGAGGTCGGGGTCGGACGCCGCGGGCAGGTCGCCCGGGCACTCCACGCCACGCTCGGAGCCGCGGTCGATGCCGAGTCCGAGGGGGAGGAGCGGGAGGTCGACGGTCGTCATGGGCTCGATCCTAGGTCTGCTCGGTGGCGCTCGGTGTCGGCACCGCCTCAACCTCGGAACGGCCCGGTTCGTTCCCCGTCCCGGGGCGGGAGGTCACAGCAGCGCCCCGTTGTGCAGGTAGGTCGTCGGCGGGCGCAGGCCGCGCAGCGCCAGGTAGCCGCTGGTGCGGAGGTCGAGGCGCGCCGCCGTGCCGACCGCGATCGCCCAGTCGTTGGCCGCGGTGACGTGGCTGACGGTCTGCTCGTCGGGGCCGTCCGCGATCGCGGACCAGAGCAGCTTCTCCGCCGTACGCCGGTTGGTCGCCGCGAGCAGCGCCACCGCTCCGGTCGGGGTGAGGTAGGCGTAGCCCGACCCCGCGGTGGTGTCGCTGACGACCCACCGGAAGATCCGCTGCATCAGGGCGTGGTCGGGCCCGTGGGCGGCGCCACGCGCCCGGCGGTCGACCGAGTCCATCAGCTCGGTGTCGGCCGCGGTGCCCTCGCGGATGCGTGAGCCGGTGCCGTCAGGGATGGCGGAGCGGTCGACGGTCCCGCTGAGGAACATCTGCGGGTGCATCGTGAAGCCGGCCAGCAGGTAGCGACGCACGGCCCGCGGGTCGTCGGAGGCCGACAGCATCCCCTGCAGGCAGCCGCGGCTGTGGGTGAGGGCGCGGTCGAGGACCTGCTTGCCGAGCCCGCGGCCCTGCTGACCGGGGCTCACGGCGTAGGTCGCGAGGATCCAGGTGCCCTCGCGCCGGATGCTCGTCGCGAAGCCGACCATCTCCCCGTCGGCGTCGGCCACCCAGCAGCCGCCGGGGTCGGTCTCGAGGAAGTGCAGGGTGCGGGCGATCCAGCCGGCGCGGTGGTCGGCGGTGCGCGGCCGCGGGTCGGGCTGGTCGCGGCGGAAGACCCGGCGGTCGAGCTCGAGGAAGGACTCGTCGGAGAGGCGTTCGGCCACGGGCACGTCGTCGGGTCGCATCGGTCGGAACAGCACCTCGGCCATCCGGCCACCGTAGTTGTCGGCGCGGACAGGCAGGATGGCTCCATGCGCGTGCTGGTGGCCCCCGACAAGTTCGCCGGCACCCTGACCGCGGTCGAGGCGGCCGAGGCGATCGCGGTGGGCTGGCGCCGCCACTCGCCCGACGACGAGCTCGACCTCGCCCCGATGGCCGACGGCGGACCGGGCTTCGTCGACGTGCTCCACGCCGCCCTCGGCGGCGAGCTCCACGTCGTGACGGTCGAGGCCGTCCACGGCGAGCAGGTGCCGGCGACGGTGCTGCGGGTCGGGGACACGGCCTACGTCGAGAGTGCGCAGTCGTGCGGGCTGCACCTGATGACCGACGGCGGCGCGGAGTTCGCGACGACCAGCGGGGTCGGCGAGCTGGTGCTGGCCGCGGTCGACGGGGGCGCGACCCGCGTGGTCGTGGGGCTCGGCGGCTCGGGCACCAACGACGGCGGTGCCGGCTTCATGGCGCAGCTCGGTGCGACCTCCGACGGCATCCTCGACTGCGGCCCGGTCTGCTTCGACCAGCTGTCGACCGTCGACCTCGGGCCGGCCCGCGAGCGTCTCGCCGGGGTCGAGCTCGTGATGGCCTCCGACGTCGACATCCCGCTGACGGGCCTGTTCGGAGCCACCAAGACCTTCGGCCCGCAGAAGGGCATCGCCGACGACATGATCGCCCAGGTCGACGGGTGGCTCGAGCAGCTCGCCCACGCCACCGACCGGCGTACGGCGCTGGAGAAGGGGGCCGGGGCCGCCGGTGGCCTCGGCTACGCCCTGCTCTGCCTCGGCGCCCGCCGCGAGCCCGGGATCGAGCTCGTCGCCCGGGCCGTACGGCTCGCCGAGCGGGCGGGTGCGGCCGACCTGGTGCTGACCGGCGAGGGCGCCTTCGACTTCTCCAGCCGCTCGGGCAAGGTGCCCTACGGCGTCGCCGAGATCGCCGCCGACGCCCTGCGGCCGTGCGTCGCGCTGGCCGGCCAGGTGCTCGTCGGGTCCCGCGAGATGCGGGCCCTGGGCATCGAGTCGGCCTACTCCCTGGTCGACCTGGTCGGGCTCGAGCAGGCGATGAGCAACCCGGCCGGATCGCTGTCCGCGCTGGCGGCACGCGTCGCCCGCACCTGGTCGCACTGAGGCTCCCGCCGTCCGGCGGGGCCGGTGGAATAACCCCCGGTGTGCGACCATTGACCCGAGGACAGACCCCTACGTCTCGCAACGGGAGCACACAATGACCGAGCAGCTCGAGACCACCGAGCGTCGTACCGACCAGATCAACCTGAGCTCGGTGGCCGCCAGCAAGGTGCAGAGCCTCCTCGCACAGGAGGGCCGCGACGACCTGCAGCTCCGCATCTCCGTGCAGCCCGGTGGCTGCAGCGGACTGCGCTACCAGCTCTTCTTCGACGAGCGCACGCTCGACGGTGACGTCATCACCGACTTCGACGGCGTGTCCGTCGTGGTCGACCGGATGAGCGTCCCCTACCTCAACGGTGCCGAGATCGACTTCGTCGACTCCATCGAGAAGCAGGGCTTCACCATCGACAACCCCAACGCCACGGGGTCGTGCGCCTGTGGAGACAGCTTCCACTGATCGACCCAGACAGACGACAGCCCCCGCCGGACCGGCGGGGGCTGTCGTCGTTTTGCGGGAGGACTGTCTACTCGAGGTGGAAGTGCAGCGCCGCAGCGATCCGGACCGCGGCGGCCGAGATCTCGACCTGCGGCTTGGGACGCTCCGCGGGCTGCTCGTCGAAGTGGATGCTGGGTGCCGGCCGGGTGGCCCGGCGGGCGGCCTGCTCGAGGCGGGCGCTCGTCGCGCGGCAGTCGTCCTGCATGTCGGCCGGAGCGGCCAGGTCGTCGTACGAGGAGGTCATGACAGCGACGCTAGGCGCTACTGATTAGTACCTCCACGCATACCGATCGGTAGTGTTCCGCCACGTGCCTCTACTGATCGCCGGGTCCATCGCCACCGACCACCTGATGAGCTATGGCGGCAAGTTCGCCGACTCGCTCGTGGTGGAGCAGCTCGACAAGATCTCGGTCTCGTTCCTCGTCGACGACCTCGAGATCCGTCGCGGCGGGGTGGCGGCCAACATCGTGTTCGGCCTGGGCTGCCTGGGCCTGCGGCCGGTCCTGGTGGGGGCGGCCGGCGAGGACTTCGCCGACTACCGCTCCTGGCTCGAGCGCCACGGCGTCGACTGCTCCGGCGTCCGCATCTCCGACAGCCGCCACACCGCGCGCTTCGTCTGCACGACCGACCCGAGCGGCGCCCAGATCGCGTCGTTCTACCCCGGCGCGATGAGCGAGGCCCGGCTGATCGAGCTCGGCCCGATCGTCTCGCGCGTCGGCACTCCCGACTACGTCCTCATCGGCGCCGACGACCCCGACGGGATGCTGCGCCACACCGACGAGTGCCGCCAGAAGGGCTACCCCTTCATCGCCGACCCGAGCCAGCAGCTCGCGTTCAGCGACGGCGACCTGATCCGCAAGCTGATCGACGGCGCGACGATCCTGTTCTCCAACGAGTACGAGTCGCACATGATCGAGCAGAAGACCGGCTGGACGCCCGACGAGGTCCTCTCGCGGGTCGGCACCCAGGTCACCACCCTCGGCAAGGACGGCGCCCGCGTGCTGCGCCACGGCCAGGAGCCGATCGTCGTCCCCGCCGCCACCGGCGTCACCGCCGTCGAGCCCACCGGCGTCGGCGACGCCTTCCGCGCCGGCTTCCTCGCCGCCCTCAGCTGGAACCTCGACCTCGAGCGCGCCGCCCAGGTCGGCTCGGTCCTCGCGGCCTACGTCGTCGAGATCGTCGGCACCCAGGAGTACACCTTCACGCCGGCCGAGTTCGTGGCCCGCGTCGAGGGGTCCTACGGCGTGCCCGCGGCTGCTGACGTGGCCAAGAACCTGCAGTGACGAGGGGCGCGCGAGCCTGCGAGCGCGCGCCCTCGTCGATGGTGGTCGAGCAAGCCGTCGCGCGCTGAGCGCGCGAAGCGCGCGAACCGGCGTGTCGAGACCCCCGCAGCCGACCCGCCCGGGCCGCACCCGGCCCTCAGCCGACCCGCCGCACCAGGTAGCGCGGCACCCCGTCGAAAGCAACGTCCTCGCCGACGTAGACCTGCTCCTTCATCCGGCACCACGCCGGTACGTCGTAGCGTGCGGCCACGTCGTCGGCGACCACCGCGACCAGCCCGCCCACCTCGACCTCGCCGATCCGGCGCGCCAGCTCGATGATCGGGGCGGGGCAGAGCATCCCGCGGCAGTCGAGCTCGAGGGCGGCCTCAGGGAGCGGCTGCTCGCTCACGACCGCAGCTCCGCGACGACCTCGGGCAGGGCCGCGCAGAAGGCCTCGACGTCGGCCTCGCTGGTGTCGCGGGTCAGGGAGACCCGCACGTTGCCGTGGGTGAGGGCGCCCATCGCGGCCAGAACCCGCGACGGCTCGAGGGTCGAGGCGGTGCAGGCCGAGCCGCTCGCCACGCCGAAGCCGCGCCGGTCGAGGGCGGTGACCAGGCGCTCGCCGTTGACGTAGAGCACCGAGAACGTCACGAGGTGGGGGAGCCGGTCGACCGGGTCGCCCACGACGTCGACGTCGTCGATCGCCACCGCGGCGGCGCGGATCCGGTCGACCAGGGCGTGCTGGCGGGCGTTGACCTCGCCGCGCTCGGCGACGACCGCCTGGAGCGCGGCGGCCGCGGCCAGGGCGGCCGGCACGTTCTCGAAGCCGGTCGCGCGGTGGTCGGCGCGGTCGTCGGCCGGGAACGGGTTGAGCCACGCCGCCCGGTGACGCACCAGGAGCACGCCCACCCCGGCCGGTCCGCCCCACTTGTGCGCCGACCCGGCGGCGGCCGCCCACCGGTCGGGCAGGGGGAGCCGCCCCATCGCGGCACAGGCGTCGACGAAGACCGCGGCGTGCTCCGGCAGGTCGGGGAGGTGCTGGACGGTGCCGACCTCGTGGTTGGCGGCCTGGACGGCGACCACGCCCAGAGCCTCGGCGGCCGACCGCAGCGCGTCGGGGTCGACCCGGCCGAGCCGGTCGACGGGGACGACCGTCGTCGGTCGCCCGGACCAGGCGGCGGCGTGGAGCACCGCGGAGTGCTCGACGTCGGTGTGGGTGACCGGGGCGTCGTACGCGGTGGCGGAGACGAGCCCGAGCAGACCGCGGTGCACCGCCTCGGTGCCGGACCCGGTGAACGTCACCTCGTCGGCGCGCACGCCGAGCGCCTCGGCCACCGCGGCCCGGGCGTTGTCGAGCAGCAGGCGGGCGTTGCGGGCCGGGTGGTGCAGCCGGCGCGGGTCGGCATACCCCGCGTCGAGGGCCGCCAGCAGCGTCTGGTGGGCTGCGGGGTGCAGGGGCTCGGACGACGCGGAGTCGAGATAGCGCGGCGGAACCGCAGGAGCCTCGGACACACCACGATCCAACCACCCACCCGGGGGACCCGGGACGACCCGATCGCGATAAGGTTCTGTTCGTTCGTGACCGCCTGAGAGGAAGTCTCCTTCGTGGGTCTGCAACTCCCCGAGCGTTCGGCAGTTCCGCGGCGTCGCCGCGTCGGACTGGCCGCTCTGCTGGGTCTTACCTTCTTCGTCCTGGCCGGCTGCGGCTCCGACTCCGAGTTCGAGCGTCTCGCGATGCCCAAGCCCGTCACCGTCGAGGGTGAGCACACGCTCGACCTCTGGCAGGGCGCGTGGATCGCCGCGCTCGCGACCGGTGTCTTCGTGTGGGGCCTGATCTTCTACGCGGTGATCAAGTTCCGGCGCCGCCACGACGACGAGGTCCCCGTCCAGACGCGCTACAACCTGCCGCTCGAGATCTTCTACACGATCTTCCCGATCATCATGGTGATCGTGTTCTTCGACCACACGATCTCGACGCAGAACGCGGTCCTCAACGATCCTGACGTGAAGCCGCAGAACACGATCTACGTCGTGGGTCAGCAGTGGCAGTGGACCTTCAACTACCCCGACGAGGTCGAGGACGACAACGGCGACCCCGTCAACGTCTACGAGGTCGGCACCGGCTCCGACATCCCGACCCTCGTGCTCCCGGTCAACGAGACCACGCGGTTCGAGCTGCGCAGCCCCGACGTCATCCACGACTTCGGCGTCCCCGGGTTCCTCATCAAGATGGACGTCATGCCGGGCCAGGAGAACCACTACCAGGTCACGCCCAAGACGATCGGCACCTACGCGGGCAAGTGCTACGAGCTCTGCGGGGTCTACCACTCGCGGATGATCTTCGAGGTCTCCGTGGTCTCGCGCGCCGACTACGACAAGTACCTGCAGGGTCAGTACGACGCGGGCAACGTCTCCGACGAGCCCATCTGCGGCGGCAAGTTCGCCGACACCCAGGCCGGCCTCGAGGAGTCCGACGAGGAAGCAGGTATCTGCTCATGACCACCACCGCCGACCCGACCAAGGTCGCCGCCCCGGCCCGCAAGCCGCTGGGCCAGGAGCTCGTCAAGATCATGACGACGACCGATCACAAGCTGATCGGCAAGCTCTACCTCGTCACGTCGTTCGTGTGGTTCCTGCTCGCCGGCCTGATGGCGCTCGTCATCCGGTCCGAGCTCGCCTTCCCCGGCAGCCAGGTCGTCAACGAGGAGCTCTACAACCAGCTCTTCACGATGCACGGCACGATCATGCTGCTGCTCTTCGCGACGCCGCTGTTCTTCGGGTTCGCCAACGTGATCATGCCGCTGCAGATCGGCTCGCCCGACGTGGCGTTCCCGCGGCTCAACATGTTCAGCTACTGGCTCTTCCTCTTCGGCGGCATCATCGCCGCCTCCGGCTTCCTGACCCCGGGCGGCGCCGCCGACTTCGGCTGGTTCGCCTACACCCCGCTCTCCGACGCGATCCGCTCGCCCGGCGTCGGCGGTGACCTGTGGATCATGGGGCTGTGGATGGCCGGTCTCGGCACGATCCTCGGTGCCGTCAACTTCATCACCACGATCATCTGCATGCGTGCGCCCGGCATGACGATGTTCCGGATGCCGCTGTTCGTCTGGAACACCCTGGTCACGAGCCTCCTCGTGCTCGTCGCGTTCCCGATCCTGGCCGGCGCGCTGCTCTCGCTCGAGGCCGACCGCCAGCTCGGCGCCCACGTCTTCGACACCGCCCACGGCGGCGCGATCCTGTGGCAGCACCTGTTCTGGTTCTTCGGGCACCCCGAGGTCTACATCATCGCGCTGCCGTTCTTCGGGATCGTGACCGAGATCCTGCCGGTGTTCAGCCGCAAGCCGATCTTCGGCTACGTCGGCCTCGTCGGCGCCACGCTCGGCATCGCGATCCTCTCCGTGGCCGTGTGGGCCCACCACATGTTCGTCACCGGTGCGGTCAACCTGCCGTTCTTCTCCGGCATGACGTTCCTGATCGCGGTGCCCACAGGAGTGAAGTTCTTCAACTGGATCGGCACGATGTGGGGGGGATCTCTGTCCTTCGACACCCCCATGCTCTGGTCGGTCGGGTTCCTCACGACCTTCCTGTTCGGTGGCCTGACCGGCATCATCCTGGCCAGCCCGCCCCTCGACTTCCACGTCTCCGACTCCTACTTCGTCGTCGCCCACTTCCACTACGTGGTCTTCGGCACCGTGGTGTTCGCGATGTTCGCGGGCTTCTACTTCTGGTGGCCCAAGATGACCGGCCGGATGCTCGACGAACGACTCGGCAAGCTCCACTTCTGGCTATTGTTCGTCGGGTTCCACACGACCTTCCTGGTTCAGCACTGGCTGGGCGTCGAGGGGATGCCGCGCCGCTACGCCGACTACAAGGCCTCCGACGGCTGGGAGACGCTCAACCAGGTCTCCACCATCGGTGCCTTCCTGCTCGGTGCCTCGACGCTGCCGTTCCTCTACAACGTCTACGTGTCCCGCAAGGCGCCCAAGGTCGAGGTCGACGACCCCTGGGGCTGGGGCCGCTCGCTCGAGTGGGCCACCAGCTGCCCCCCTCCGCGCCACAACTTCCACTCGATCCCGCGGATCCGGTCGGAGTCCCCGGCCTTCGACCTGCATCACCCCGAGGTCGCCGCGATCGAGCTCGACGAGAACCAGTCGGCGCGTGACGGCAAGTTCGCCGACGCACCCGACATGGAGGGACGCGAGACGCTCCTCAAGGAGCGCACCGAGCGGGACACCGACCGTGACACCGAGGGCGACGGGGGCAGCGCGCGATGAAGTCCGAGGCCTGGATCTTCGGGATCACCACCGTCTTCGTGGTGCTGGTGACGCCGGCGTACTGGCTCGTCACCGACTCCTCCGACCGCGGCGGCGACTGGACGGGCACCTCCGCCCTGGCCATGACGGGTCTGCTGACCTTGATGGTCACCCTCTACCTCGGCTTCCACGCCAAGAAGATGGATCCCCGCCCCGAGGACCGCAAGGACGGTGAGATCGCCGACGGAGCCGGTGAGCTCGGGTTCTTCCCGCCCTACTCGTGGTGGCCCCTGTGGTGCGGCTCGACGCTCGCGGTCATGGTGTTCGGCGTCGCTGCCGGTGCGTGGTGGCTGTTCATCATCGGCGGTCTGCTCGGCGCCGTGGCCCTCTCGGGTCTCGTGTTCGAGTACTACCGCGGTGAGCACGCCCACTAGGCATCTCCTGGCACGGCGAATCGGTTCGTGTCCGACCGCCGGTTACGATTGAGGCTCCGCCACACCTGCTTCCCGGGAGTCCTTGATGTCCGTTCGTCCTTCAGGTCGCGCGAGTGCGCGCCGACTGGCCGCGGCTGGCCTGGCCGCCGTCCTCGGCCTCACGATGGCCGCGTGCAGCGTCGGCTCGGACGACTCCGACAGCGCCCCGGGCGCCGGAGCCGGTCAGGGTGACGCCACGGGCAGCACCGACGGCGGCGCCACCGGCGAGGGTGTCGCCGAGGACGATGCGACGACCCCCGTCGGCCCCGCGATCAAGCTCAACGTCGCCAAGGGTGCTCCCGCCGTCCCCGTCTCGACCCTCGTCAAGGTCGCGGCCGAGACCGGCGCCCTGACCTCGGTCGCGATCAGCTCGCCCGAGGGTGAGCTCCCGGGTGCGATCAGCGACGACGGCGTCTCCTGGACCGCGTCCGAGCGCCTCGAGCCCGGCACCACCTACTCCCTCAAGGCGGTCGCCGAGGCCGACGGTGCGAGCTCACAGGTCCGTCGTACGTTCACCGCGTCGCCGCTCACCCTCGACGAGCAGACCTACCCGTCCGTCGCCCCGCTGCAGGGCGAGACGGTCGGTGTCGGCATGCCGGTCGTCGTCACCTTCGACCTCCCGGTCACCGACCGCGCCGAGTTCGAGAAGCACATGACCGTCACGGCCTCGCCGGCCCAGGCCGGCTCCTGGTACTGGCTCAGCGACACCACGGCCCACTGGCGTCCCAAGACCTACTGGAAGCCCGGCAGCAAGGTCGCCGTCGACGTCGACGTCAACGGGGTCGACGCCGGCAACGGCATCTACGGCCAGGAGGACCGCGTCGTCGACTTCAACGTCGGCAAGGCCCACATCTACCAGGTCAGCGCCAAGACCCACGACATGAAGGTCTTCGAGAACGGCAAGCTCCTGCGCACCCTCCCCATCACCACTGGCAAGGAGGGCTTCACCACCCGCTCCGGCGTCAAGGTGATCATGGAGAAGTTCGAGTCCAAGCGGATGAACTCCGAGACCGTCGGCATCCCGCAGGGCAGCTCGGAGTCCTACGACATCGACAACGTCCAGTGGGCGATGCGCGTCACCAACTCCGGCGAGTTCATCCACGCCGCCCCGTGGTCCGTCGGCTCCCAGGGCTACGCCAACGTCTCCCACGGCTGCACCGGCATGAGCACCGACAACGCCGCCTGGCTCTACTCCATCAGCCGCCGCGGCGACGTCGTCGAATACACCGGCACCGACCGCCCGATGACCTTCGACAACGGCTACGGCGACTGGAACAAGTCCTTCAAGGACTACCAGGGCGGCTCTGCCCTCTGATCCACCCTCGCTGACCCGTCGTAGATCTATGACGGGTCAGTCGGCAATTTCCGCTGACCCGTCCTCGATCTACGACGGGTCAGTCGACACTTGCGGTGACCCGTCCTCGATCTACGACGGGTCAGTCGGTGTTTGCGGTGACCCGTCCTCGATCTACGACGGGTCGACGAGGCCTGTGGAGGAGCGGATGCGAGTCACGCTGACTTGTCCGACCATCGGTGCATGACCAGACCGTTCAGTCCTGGCAAGCTCGATGACCTGATGGCGCCGCTTCCGGCCGATCGACCGTTCACCGCCGCTCAGGCGGACGAGTGTGGTGTGGGCGACGGCCGACGTCGGCTGCTGCTGGAGCGTGGACGGATGGAGCGGCGGCTCCCGGGCGTGTTCCACGTCGCCGGTCTCATCGACTCGCTCGAGCTCCGCCTGCAGTGCCTGGAGCTGGTGGTCCCGGACGACTGTGTGGTCACCGACCGCACCGCCGCCTGGGTGTGGGTGGGGGACCGAGCTCTGGCTCCGGACGAGCACCTGAGCACGCCCCTGGTCTCGGTGTTCGCGCCACCGGGTCGTCGTCTGCGCAACGGGCTCACGACCAGTGGCGAGCGGATGCTGCTCGCGAAGGACGTCGTCGAGGTGGGTGGCCTCCGCCTGACCACGCCGCTCCGGACGGCCTGCGACCTCGGTCGCCTCCTGCACCCGGACCAGGCCTTCGCGGCCATGGACAGCCTCGCGACGCTGCGGGTGTTCGACGTCGACGAGCTCGTCGAGGAGCTCGGTCGGTTCAAGGGCTACCGCGGGATCGTCCAGGCCCGCACGTGGGCGCCATTCGTCGACCCCGACTCGGACTCGCAGTTCGAGACCATCGGACGCCGGCGGTGGCTGACGGCCGGGCTGCCGCGCCCGACGTGCCAGTGCCCCGTCGAGGCGCCGTACGACGGCCTCTACCACGTCGACTTCGGCCTGCCCGACGACCGTTTCGGTGGGGAGTACTTCGGCGAAGAGTTCCACGGTGAGGACGAGGAGCCGCATGATGATGCCCGTCTCGTCTGGCTCCGCGGGCCGCAACGATGGTTCATCGTCGTCGCGCGCAAGCACAACGTCGTCGGCCCCCACCAGGACCTCGAGCAGACGTTTCGGATCGAGTGGGAGCGTCATCGCGCCCGCTCGCGACTCATCGCCTGAACGCCGACCCGTCATGGATTGCTGACGGGTCAGCGTGTCGTTGGGTCGACCCGTCGTTGATTGCTGACGGGTCAGCGTCTCGTTGGGTCGATCCGTCATGGATTGCTGACGGGTCAGCGTCTCGCTGGGTCGATCCGTCGTCGATTGCTGACGGGTCAGCGTGTCGTTGGGTCGATCCGTCGTTGATTGCTGACGGGTCAGCGTGTCGTTGGGTCGACCCGTCGTTGATTGCTGACGGGTCAGCGTCTCGTTGGGTCGA
>NZ_JAURVJ010000059.1 GCF_030655615.1 Nocardioides sp. | reverse complement strand
CACGTCGCCCTGCGCGCGCAACGCCAGCGCCGCCTGCCGGTAGCCCTCGTCCACCGCCGCCAGACCGACCACCAGCGCCGAGACCCCGAGCGGGACGCCGTCGGCCCGCGCGCTGGCGTCGAGCGCGGCGCAGGCCTCGGCGGTGCTGTCCTCGCGAAGGGCGACGAGGCCCACGACGCCCTCGGTGCGGCGTACCCACGCAGTCGCATGAGGCGCGAGCCGCTCGTCGGCCGCGCGCCGGTCGAGCCGGGCGGCCACGACGACGAGCAGGTCGGCCGTCACCGGGAGGTCGAGGCGGAGCGCCGCGCCGCGGGCGAAACCGGGCTCGCGGCCGCGGCCGGTGAGCAAGCCCTCCCAGAGCTCGGCGCGCTGCTGCTCGTCGGCGCGCACCAGCCCGCGCTCGTGGGCGTGGTACGCGGTGGCGACCTGGGCGGACGTGGCGTCGACGACCTCCCAGAGCTGGGTCCCGATGTCGCGCAGCGCGGCGGCGTCGAGCAGCTCCTCGCCCCGCTCGATGAGGTCCTCCCACACCAGCCGGCCACCCATCCGGAACGACCGGAGCACGTCGTCGAGCGGGATGCCCTGCTCAGCGCGCCTCTGGCCGGTCGCACGGGCGGCGTCGTAGGCCGGGTCCTGGTCGTTCTGGTAGGGCCGGATGCCCGAGCGGACCGCGTGCGCGAGGAGCTCGAGGATGCGGTCGACGTTGGTGACGCACGAGTGCATCAGGTCGGAGCGGGGGACGCGGTCGACGCGGTAGGTCGGGTTCTCGCTCTGGATCGTGTCGACCAGCTTCTCCGCGATCGGGTCGAGCCGCTCGCGCCGGTGGCGGGCCAGGAAGTCCAGCGTTGCCGCACGCACGGACTCGGCCTACATCGCGGCGAGGTTGCGCAACAGGAAGGCCTCGGCGAGGACGACCTTCTCGAACTCGGCGAGGTGGAGGCCCTCGTTGGCCCCGTGGGCACGGGTGTCGGGGTCCTCGACGCCGGTGACGAGCACGCTGGCCTCGGGGAAGGCCTCGAGGAACTCGGCGATGAACGGGATGGACCCGCCGACGCCCATGTCGACGGGGGCGGTGCCGTCCCAGGCCTCGGTGAAGGCGGCGCGGGCGGCGTCGTAGGCCGGTCCGGTGGCGTCGATCTGGGTCGCCTCGCCGGTGTCGACGGTCGTGACGGTGAGCGCGGCGCCCCAGGGGACGTGCTTCTCGAGGTGCTCGGTGAGGCAGGCCAGGGCGTTGGTGGTGGTGTCGCCGGGGGCGACGCGCAGGCTGAGCTTGGCCCGCGCGGCCGCGGTCAGGGTGTTGCTGGCGCCGTCGACCTTGGGCGCGTCGAGGCCGGTGATGGTGAGCGCGGGCTGGGTCCAGAGGCGCTCGACGACCGGACCCCGGCCGACCCACTCGACGCCCGGAGCGACGCCGGACTCGGCGCGCAGCCGCTCCTCGGGGTAGTCGACGTCGGCGGCCGGCTGGGAGTGGAGGCCCTCGATCGTCAGGGCTCCCTCGTCGTCGTAGAGGCTGGAGAGGAGCTTGGTGAGCGTCATGATCGCGTCGGGCACCAGACCGCCCCACATGCCCGAGTGGACGGCGTGGGTGAGGGTGCGGACCTCGACGTCGACGCGGACCAGGCCGCGCAGGCTGGTGGTGAGGGCCGGCTCGCCGATGTCCCAGTTGCCGGAGTCGGCGATGACGATGACGTCGGCGCGCAGCGCCTCCTGGTGCTCCGCGAGCAGGGCCGGGAGGGAGTCGCTGCCGACCTCCTCCTCGCCCTCGATGAACATCGTGACGCTCACCGGAAGGTCGTCGCCGTGCACGCGGAGCGCGCCCAGGTGGGCGGCGATGCCGGCCTTGTCGTCGGCGGCGCCGCGCCCGTAGAGCCGGTCGCCGCGCTCGGTCGGCTCGAACGGCGGGCTGTCCCACTCAGCGTGGTCGTTCTCGGGCTGGACGTCGTGGTGGGCGTAGAGCAGCACCGTCGGCGCGCCCTCGGGCCCGGGCTTGTGCGCGATCACGGCGGGTGCGCCGCCGTCGGCGCTCACGATGTCGACACTGGCGAAGCCCTCGGCGCGGAACAGTTCGGCCACCGCCTCGGCGCTGCGCTGCACCTCGCTCGCGCGGGCGGGGTCGGCGCTGACCGACTCGATGCGGACGAGGTCCTCAAGGTCCTGACGGATCTGGGGCAGCAGTTCGGTGACGCGGGCGCGGATGTCGTCGCTCATGCCTGCAACCTAGCCGGGGGGGTCGACGCCGTCAGGCTGCCGGTGGTGGGCGGGTACGCCGGGCCCGAGATGGTCCGCCTGGCTCAGGGCGTCGACGACGAGCCGGCCGACGTGGGCGTTGGCCAGCCGGTAGAGCACCGTCGTGCCCTGCTTGCGCGTGGTCACGAGCCGGCCCATGCGGAGCTTGGCGAGGTGCTGCGACACCGAGGCCTGCCGCTTGTCGACGCTCTCGGCGAGCGCGGTCACGGACAGCTCGTCGTCGTGGGTGAGCGCGTGGAGCAGCGCGACTCGCGTCGGGTCGGCGAGCAGCCGGAAGATCTCGGCCGCGACCGTGAAGTCCTCGCCGTCTGCGTGCATATGCATATAGTGGCACCATGACCGAGCAGACCAGCGAGCAGCACGCCGAGCACGAGCACACCCACGCCGACGGCACGGCCCACGTGCACCCCCACGGCCCCGGCCACCACGACGGACCCGACCCCGTCGAGCACCACGACCACGAGCACGCCCACGACGGCGAGGCCCACGTGCACGTGCACGGCGACGAGCACACCCACGACTGAGCGCCGCGGTAGTCCCTCACGAACGGGATTCTGGAGTCGTTCGAGAATCCCGTTCGTGGGGGACTATCCCAGCGGCAGGTAGGGCGAGAGGTCGGTGCGCTCGCCGGAGGCGATGACCTTGGCGTCGGTGAGGGCGTCGACCCAGGCCATCGAACCGGTGGCGAGGGCGATCCAGGTCTCGGCGTCGGTCTCGACGACCGCCGGCGGCGTGCCGCGGGTGTGCCGCACGCCGGGGACGACCTGCACGGCGGCGTAGGGCGGGACGCGCACCTCGACGGAGGCGCCGGGCGCCTTGTCCTCGAGCAGCGCGAGGTAGTGCTTGACGAGCAGCTTGAGGTCGGCCCGCTCGGCGGTGCCCGCGCTCACCCGCCCGGTCGCGTCCGCGACCGCGAGCGGGTCGGCGGGACGGAGTCGGGCGGCCACTCCCCCAAGGTAGCCAGGTAGTCCGCCATCAGGTCGCGCGGCCGCCACCCGGTGGACCGGGCCCGGGTCGTGTCGAGGCAGAACGTGTGTGCCAGCGTGTCGACGGCGTACGGCGTCAGCAGCGGCTCGCGGCCGGTCAGCCGGGCCAGCGTGTCGAGGACGTCGGCCGCCCGGGCGGCGACCGGGACCGGGACGTGGCCGACGGCGACCGGCCGCGCGAGCGCCGCCTCGAGCACGTCGACCAGGGTCGCGTCCCGGCGGACGGGCACCTCGTCGGCGACGTTGTAGGGCCCGGGCACCCAGCCGAGCGCGGCCACGCAGGCGCCCGCCAGGTTGTCGACGTGGGTGAGGGACAGCTCGACGTCGTGGCCGGGCAGCACGATCCGGCCACGGCGGGTCGCACGGAGCAGGCGGGGCAGCAGGTGGGTGTCGCCCGGGCCGTAGACGGCGCGCGGCCGGAGCACCACGGCCCCGGCGTCGAGCGCGAGCCGGTCGCCGAGCGCCTTGGTGCGGCCGTAGGCGTTGAGGTGCCCACCGCTCGTCGGGTGGTCCTCGGTGACGCGAGTGCGGTCGGGGCGGGGGTCGTAGACGCTCGACGAGCTGACCCAGACGACCGGCCGGTCGCCGGCTGCCTCGAGCAGCCTCCGGGCACCGTCGACGTTGACGCGCTCGAACTCCCGCGCGTCGGTGCCGGGCCGCGGGTCGCCCACCGCCGCGGCGAGGTGGACGACGGCGGCGCAGCCGACGAGGTCGGGGGTGTCGACCGACGCGTCCCAGCGGCGGTGCTCGGTGCCGTCGGGTCCGGGGCGGCGGCCGAGCGAGACGACGTCGTAGCCATGGGCGAGGAGCAGCCGGGCGACGACGCCGCCGCAGAAGCCGCTGGCGCCGGTGACCGCGACGCTCATCCCGGCCTCACCGGGGTACCGCGACCACGAGCTCGCGCCAGGCGGGGAGCGCGGCGTGCCGGTCGGGCCGGGCCCGGACGACCCGCGGCGCCAGCACCGCCAGCGCCGCCAGCACGTCGTCGAGCTGGGCCCGGGCGAGCCCGGCGCCCGGGCAGGCGTGCGGCCCGGCGCCGAAGACCAGACGGCTGACGGCGGCGGGGGCGGGGTCGTCGACCGACGGGTCGCGACGGTGGGCGTCGACGGCGTGCCGGACCATCAGCAGGAGCTGGTCGTCGGGGGTGACTTCGTGGCCGCCGACCGTCGCCGGTGCCGCCGTCACCCGGGGCAGCAGCGGCGTCGGCGCCAGCACCCGCAGCAGCTCGGAGACCAGCACCGGGCGCCGGGCCTCGTCACCCGCGTCGGCCCACCAGCCCTCGTCGGCGACCCAGGCGACCGCCCGCGGCAGGGTGGCGAAGGTCGTGTTGATGGCGGCCAGCGCGAGCATCTTGCCGAGCGGGTCGACGCGCCCGCCGAAGGCGTCGGCAAGGTGGTCGCGATAGGGCGTCCGACGCCAGGACGGCACCTCGGCCGCGGCCGCGGAGGACGCCGTACGGCGGGCGGCGCGGGCGAGCTCGCGGCACTCCCCCGGCGTCAGGTCGAGGTCGAGCAGGGCCGCGGTGGTGCGCCCGGAGACCTCGTCGGCCAGCCGGCAGACGTCGAGCTCACCGCCCGCGCGCAGCAGGTCGACCGCGTCGTCGAGGACCGGCCGCCACACCGGGCGCAGCGCCGCGACGCCGCGGGAGTCGAGCCGCTCGGCGAGCGCCCGGCGCGAGGCGCGGTGCTGGGTGCCGGACTCGTCGAAGAGGGCTCCCTCCCCCTCGTGCTTGCGGATCGCCCCGCCCGTCGTCCGGTCGTCGGTGCGGTCGAGCGGCACATCGGTGAGCACTGCTCGCAGTTCGTCGTGCCCGTTGACGACGACCCGGGAGCCCAGTCGCTGCAGGGGTCTGCGGCGCGTGGCCGTCAGCAGTCCGAAGAGGACGGGGTGTGACGCGGTGTAGACGCGTCGGTCGCGTGACCGGGCCGTCACCGGACGTGCACCTCGTCCGCGGTGGGCGGGACGTACCTGCGGTCCCAGTACCAGAGCAAGGTGTTGCGCACGCCCCACTGCCGCAGGCGGCGCAGGCTGTTCTCGACGACGACCTCGTCGGCGCGCACGACGTGGGGCGTGACGCGACGGGCGCGGTTGAGCAGCGCGACGTCCTCGGAGCCGGCCTCGAGCGCCTGTCGTACGGCGCCGCCCGATCGCACGTAGACGTCGGCGGTGATCGCGAACGAGTGCCCGTGGGTCAGCACGTAGGGCGCGAGGTAGTCGGGCCCGCGGTGCTCGCCCCGGTGGCGGCCGTAGACCGCGAGGAGTCGCTGCACCGCCGGCAGCACGAACCGCTCGGCCGGTGTCGGGTGCTCGTCGCGTCGCGGGACGCTCGCACCCGCGACGACCTCGGCGCCGCGGGCGAACCGGTCGCGGATCCGGCGCACCCAGTCCGGATGCGGGAGGGCGTCGGCGTCGGTGCGGGCGACGAGCTCGGCCCCGTGCTCGAGGGCGAGACGTACAGCGGTGTCGACCGCACACCCCACGCCGCGCTCGGTCTCGACGACGACGTGGACCGGGAACGGCGCCGTCACGGCGAACGCCTCCACCACCGCGACCGTGCCGTCGGTCGACGCGTTGTCGGCGACGACCAGCGCGAACCTCAGGTCGTCCTGGGCGGCGAGTGCCTCGAGGGTGGCGCCGATCCCGACAGCTTCCTGGTAGGCCGGCACGACGACCCAGAGCACCCGGTCGTCGGGCGGCGCCGGCTGCGCCCACTCCTCCGCGACCGAGGCGATCGACAGCGACCGCAGCACCGCGCGCACCGAGAGCGCCACCCAGAGGGCGGTGGCCACGAGCGTCGCCACGGCACCGAAGACCGCACTCCGGCCGGGCATGGTGTGATCGATGTAGGCGCCGCCGACCGTGCCGAGCAGCAGCACCACCGCCGAGGCACCCACCGCCGCCCCGGTCGTCCGGGCCGCCGAGGGGCGGCGGGAGTCGGCCCACGGCAGCAGCCACATGGCCCCGCCGACGAGCCCGGTCAGCAGCACCGCACCGGCCACTTCCCCGCTCAGCCGCGACGGCATCGCGGCGACGACGACCACGGCGAGGGTGGCGGCGGCGTACAGCACCGCGGCGAGCCAGACGTCGCGCAGGTTGTCGAGGACCGGGTTGCCCGAGCCGTTGTCCTGCCCGCAGGCCGCGCGGAACGCCGTCCGCAGGGCGCGCACCGAGCGCACCGACAGCCACAGGATGATCGCGGCCGAGACCCAGGTGAGGCTGCGGTCGAGGTCGGCGCTCGCGGTGACGACGACGTCGGCCACCTCGTTGGGGAGCGTGCGGTCGGCGGCCCTGCGCACCCCGGCGGCGACCGTCGACCCGTCGGTGCCGGCCCAGCCGAGCACGGTGCCGACGAGGAGGAGGACCGGGACGAGCCCGACGAGCAGGGAGTAGGTCGCCGAGCCGGCCAGTGCGTCGCCGTTGGCCCGCGTGTAGCGCTTGTGGGAGGCCATGAGCAGCTCGCGCCAGCGTCGCGTCGTCGGGCTCACGACACCATCCTGGCGGTGGCCGCGCGGTCCGGCTTGCGCGAGCGTCCCTGGGTCGGGATCGTCGCGACGACGATCCGGTCGGGTGCGGCCGGGCCGAGCGCGGCGACCGGGCCGCGGAGCCGTCGGCGTACGTCGGCCTCGGCGACACCCGGCTCGGGCTCGACCACCAGCACGAGCCGCTCGTCGAGGTCGTCGCCCGGGACGCCGACGAGCAGGGCCAGGGCGACGCCGGGCACCTGGAGCGACGGCTCGTGCAGGCCGGGATAGATGTTGTCGGCCCCGCGCAGGACCATGTCCTTGAGCCGGCCGTGCAGCACCACGCTGCGCCCGACGACCTCGCCCCGGTCGCCGGTCGCCACCTCGTCGAGCACCGGGCCACCGAGGTAGCGGGCCGCGGTGCCGACTCCCGCCACGACGACCTGTCCGTGCGCGTCGGTGCGGGCGGTCGTGCCCGGCACCAGGTTGCCGACGAGGTCGCCCGCGCCGCCGCCGTCGACGTACGCCGCCTTGGCACGGGCCTCGACCGCCGCGACCGGGAACGCCTCGGTCATCGCATAGACCCCCCACGCCTGCTGGGCCCCCGCGTCCCGCAGCCGGCCGAGCAGACGTGCCGAGACCGGCGCGGAGCCGGCGAAGACGCGGCCGGAGAAACGAGTGCCGGCCGCCAGCAGGTCGCGTGCCTGGGGCGGGGTGACGTAGGTGAGCTGGGGCGCGAGCCCCTCGATGGTCCGGCGGCGGGTCCGGGTCGCGACCGGGACGCCCGCCAGCAGCGCGGGCGCCATCGCGAAGAAGGTCGAGCCGACGACCGGGGCGCCGGGCACCACGTCGGCCAGGTCGGTGACGGTGCCGATCCCGGCCGAGAGCGAGGCGGTGGTGTGCACGACCGCGCGCGGGTCGCCGGTGGTGCCGGAGGTGAAGATGACCAGCGCCTCTGCGGCGGCGGCCGACGACCGGTCGGGCGAGGGACCGGCCTGGAGGCGGCGCGGCAGGACGAGGACCGGTGCGATCGCGTCGAGCGGCGCGAGCCGGAGCCC
>NZ_JAURVJ010000053.1 GCF_030655615.1 Nocardioides sp. | reverse complement strand
ACCGGGTTCGCCGACCTCGACGACCTCACCAACGGTCTCCACTCCGGCCAGATGATCATCGTCGCGGCGAGGCCCGCCATGGGGAAATCGACCTTCGCCCTCGACCTCTGCCGGTCGGCATCGATCGCCAACAACCTGACCAGCTGCTTCTTCAGCCTCGAGATGACGCGCTCCGAGATCACGATGCGGCTGCTGTCGGCCGAGGCCAAGATCCCGCTCAACCACATCCGCAACGGCAACATGCAGGAGGGCGACTGGGACAAGCTCGCCCGCCACATGGGCAAGGTCTCGTCGGCGCCGATGTTCATCGACGACAGCCCCAACATGACGATGATGGAGATCCGGGCCAAGGCACGCCGCCTCAAGCAGCGCCACGACCTCAAGCTCATCGTCATCGACTACATGCAGCTGATGAGCTCGGGCCGCAAGGTCGAGTCCCGCCAGCTCGAGGTCTCGGAGTTCTCCCGCCAGATCAAGCTCCTGGCCAAGGAGCTCGAGATCCCGATCATCGCTCTCTCGCAGCTGAACCGCGGGCCGGAGCAGCGCGGCGACAAGCGCCCGATGATGAGCGACCTGCGCGAGTCGGGGTCCCTGGAGCAGGACGCCGACATGGTGATCCTGCTGCACCGTGACGACGTCTACGAGAAGGAGTCGACCCGCCCCGGCGAGGCCGACCTGCTCGTCGTCAAGCACCGCAACGGCGCCACCCGCGACATCACGGTGGCCTTCCAGGGCCACTACTCGCGCTTCGTCGACATGGCGCACTGAGGGACCTGCCCGGCTGCCCTCGACAGGGGCGATGAGTTCCGACGAGGCGGGGGGTCTCCCTGCCATGACCGAGACCAGTCCACCCACCGTCCCCGTCCGCACCGCGACCGTCGGCGAGGGCGCGGCCGCCGTGACCTACGACGTCCACGGCGACCTCGGCACGGCCACCCCCGAGCGGCCCGCCCTCTTCCTGCTCGGCTCGCCCATGGACGCCAGCGGGTTCGCGACGCTGGCGAGCCACTTCACCGACCGCCCCGTGGTGACCTACGACCCGCGCGGTGCCGCCCGCAACCCGACCGACACCGCGCCGATCACCGCCGACGAGCACGCGTCCGACATCGCCGCCGTGATCGCGGCCCTGGCTGAGCAGGGCGCCGGACCGGTCGACGTCTTCGCCAGCAGCGGCGGCGCGGTCAACATCCTCCGGCTCGTCGAGACCCACCCCGACGTCGTACGCCGGGTGGTCGCCCACGAGCCGCCCACCGCGATGCTGCTGCCCGACCGGGACCACCTCCTCGCAGCGTGCGCCGACGTCAAGGCGACCTACGAGACGTCCGGGCAGGGGCCGGCGATGGCCAAGTTCATCGCGCTGGTGATGCACAGCGGCGAGGTCACCGACGACTACCTCGACCGCCCGGCGCCCGACCCGGCCCAGTTCGGGATGAGCGCCGACGACGACGGCACCCGCACCGACCCGTTGATGCGCAACTTCCCGGGCTGCAACCGCTACCAGCCCGACCTCGACGCGCTCGCCGTCCTCGGCGACCGGCTCGTCGTCGCCGGCGGTGCCGGCTCGCACGACGAGATGGCGGTCCGCGGCGGCCGGTCGATCGCGGAGGCGCTCGGCCGCGAGCTCACCGTGTTCCCCGGCGACCACGGCGGGTTCCTCGGCGGCGAGTACGGCCAGACCGGCGAGCCCGACGCGTTCGCCGCGCGGCTCCACGCGGTCCTCGACGCCTGACCGTGCCCGACCCGGGCCGGCTGTGACCGTCGTCCTAACGGGCGCCGCCGCATCCTTCGTACCCTCGGCGGGTACCTGTCCACTTGGGCAGGTGACCACCTGTCCGGAAGGAGCGGTCCATGGCGTGCGACGACTGCGGTCACGACTGGCACGGCCTGCGCTGCAGCCACGAGCAGGTCGTCCGTGACGGCTGGTGGCTCAAGAAGGTCACCTGCGACTGCGCCGACGACTAGCCGTCCGGCCTCACCCGGAGGCGCGGTCCTGGTCGACCGGGTGGGCCCCTAGCCTCGGGGGGTGGATGCCGACAGCCGTGCCGTGTTCCGGCGCGGGATCCGGCTCGGCCTCCCCTACGGCGCGGTCAGCGGCGTGCTGTCGCTGTCGTTCGGCGTGCTCGCGGTGCAGGCGGGGTTCACCACGCTGCAGGCGATCGTCACGTCGGCCCTGGTGTTCGGCGGGTCGGCGCAGTTCGCGGCGCTGACCATCGTGTCGGCCGGCGGCGCCATCCCGGCCGCACTGACCGCCGCGACCCTGATGCACTCGCGGTTCCTCGCGATGGGGATCGCCTTCGCTCCGTCGTTGCCCGGCGGCCCACTGCGGCGCGCGGTCGAGGGGCAGGCGGTGGTCGACGCGTCGTGGGCCCTGGCCAACAAGGGTGACGGCACCTTCGACCGGATGCTGCTGTTCGGCACGACGATCCCGCAGTACGTCGCGTGGCTGGCCGGCACCATCGTCGGCGCCCTGGCCGGCGACCTCCTCGGCGACGTCGAGCGCTACGGCCTCGACGCGCTCTTCCCGACCTTCTTCGTCGGGATCCTGCTCGCCGAGCTGGGCCGGCCGCGCGCCCGGGTGGCGGCGGCGCTCGGTGCTGTCCTCGCCCTGGCGCTGGTGCCGTTCACCGCGCCCGGCGTGCCGGTCCTGGTCGCGGCCGCCGCTGCGCTCATCGGCCTCGGCGTCGCCCCGGACGCGCCCGACGCTGGCGCACCCGAGCAGGAGCCGGCATGAGGCTGAGCGAGGGCCAGGTCTGGGTGCTCATCATCGCGCTCGTCACGATGGCCACGCTGATGAAGGCCGCCGGCCCGGCAATCGTCGGCGGGCGTGAGCTTCCCCGCTGGGCCACCGGCGTGATCGCGATGATGGCGCCCGCCCTGCTCGCCGCCCTGGTCGCGACCGCGGTCTTCTCCGACGAGCAGCGCTACACCGTCGGCGCCGACACCGTCGGGGTCGCGGCCGGTGCACTGCTGCTGGTCTGCCGGGTGCCGCTGGTGCTCAGCGCCGCCGTCGCGGTCGGCCTCACCGCCCTCCTCCGCGCCTTCTTCTAGCCCCACCCACGCTGACCCGTCAGCAGCTGCTGACGGGTCAGGGTCAGTGTGTGATCGACCCGTCGGCAGTTGCTGACGGGTCAGCGTCTCGGGGAAAGTCGGTGGCCGAGGTGGTGGTGGGCGGCCTACGGTCGGTGCATGGTCAGCCAGCACGTCACCACGCCGGGTCCTCCGGCGACCCGCTGCTGACCTGACCCAGCACCCCGAGCCCCGGAGCCACTCCGGGGCCGTGCTGCTCCCAGGGTGTTCCGGCCCACCACCCAGGAGCCCCCGTGACCGACCGCCCCGACCGTCCCGACCACCTCGACCACCGCGACCTCAACCGCGACCTCGCCGTCTTCGCCGGCGACCCGCTCGTCGGGCCCGGCCTGCCGTTGTGGCTGCCCGCCGGCGCCGCGGTCTTCGACGAGGTCGCCCGGCTCGCCAAGGACCTCGCCCACGCCGACGGCTGCATCGACGTGCACACCCCGGTGCTCGCCAAGCGGGGGCTGTTCGAGCGGTCGGGCCACCTCGCCAAGTTCGCCGACGACATGTTCCCGCCGCTCGCGATGGGCGAGGCGCCCGACGAGGACCTGTTCCTCCGCCCCGCCAACTGCCCCCACCACGCGCTCGTCTACGCCGCAGAGCCGCACTCCTACCGCGAGCTGCCGATCCGGCTCAACGAGCTGGCGCCGATGTTCCGGGCCGAGCGGTCCGGGGTCGTGTCGGGGCTGAGCCGGGTGCGGCAGATCAACCTCGACGACACCCACGTCTTCTGCCGACCCGACCAGGTCGCCGACGAGGCCGCCCGCGGGCTGCGCTCCGCGCTCGCCGCCCAGGCCGCGCTGGGGCTCCCGGTCGACCACGTCCGGCTCTCCCTGCGCGACGACTCCGGTGGGTGGCTGGGCAGCGCCGAGCAGTGGTCGCTCGCGCAGGAGGACCTCCGCGCGGCGGCGTACGCCGTGCTGGCCGACCACGACCTGCCGCTCGTCGACGGCGTCGGCGAGGCCGCGTTCTACGGACCCAAGCTCGACCTGCAGGTCTCGGACGGCCGCGGCCACGAGGAGACCATCGCCACCGTCCAGCTCGACTTCAACCAGCCCGAGCGGCTCGACCTGTCCTACGTCGGCGCCGACGGCGGGCGGCACCGCCCGGTGATGATCCACCGCGGCGCGGTCGGCTCGATGGAGCGCGTCGTCGCTGCGCTCCTGGAGCGGTACGCCGGCCGCTTGCCGTTCTGGCTGGCCCCGGTCCAGCTCGTGGTGCTGCCGGTCCACCCCGAGCAGGACGCGGCCGCGCGTGCCCTGGCCGACGGCGCCCGCGCCCGGGGACTGCGCGTCGAAGTCGCCCACGACGGGTCCCTCGGCGCCCGGATCCGGGCGGCTCGTCAGCGGCGCGACCACCTGATCGGCGTGGTCGGCGAGCGCGAGGCGTCGGCTGGAGCCGTGCAGGTGCGCGACGTCGGCCAGGACCTCGTCCACGTCGCGCCGGCCGGCGAGCTGGTCGAGCGGATGGCCGGCGCGCACGGCCGTCGCGAGGCCGTCGTCGCTCAGCCCAGCAGCTCGTAGCGCGCGGTGTCGTCCCAGTCGCCGTCGCGCGTCGGCGAGGTCGCGCGCTCGACGCCGACGAGGGTGAAGCCGGCTCGCTCGGCCAGCCCGCGCGCACCCCGGTTGGTCGCCGCCGTCAGCAGGTCCAGCCGTCGTACGCCGAGCCCGTCGGCCTCGGCGCCGGCCAGGGCGTGCGCGGTCACGAGCCCGAGCGCCGCGGTCATCGCGCCGCGCCCGCGGCCGGCCGGGTGCGACCAGAACCCCACCTCGGCGGAGCCGTCCTCGAACCCGAAGACCGCCGCGTTGCCCAGCGCCACGTCGGTGGCGGCGTCGGCCACGCACCAGGCGACCCGGTCGCCGTTGGCCGCGCCGAGCCCGACGCGCAGCAGGTAGCCGGCGACCTCGTCGGCCGTGCGGGGGAGGGGTGCGCGGGGAAGGGCGGCGCGCAGCACCGGGTCGAGTGCCGCCTCGACGAGCCGGTCGCCGTCGGTGTCACGCCAGGGCCGCAGCCGCACCCCGCCGCCCTCGAGCGCCGGGGGCGAGAGCCACCGGGTGCGCGGCCCTCGGTCGTCGGTGCGCGTCAGCCACCCGATCCACGCGTCGCGTCGCTCGCCCCGCTGGTCGAGCATCCCCGGCACGGTCGGGCCGAACGCGAAGCCCACCGACCACGCTGCCCGCCGCGACGCCCAGTTGCCCACCTGGGCCCGCCAGGTCACGACGGCGAGGTCGCGCTCGGCGTACCCCCAGTCGAGGGCGAGGGTCAGCGCCCGCCGCGCGACCCCTCGACCACGGGCGTCGGGGTGCAGCCCGAAGCCGACCTCGGCCTCGCCGACCCCGGTGGACCGGAGGTCGATCGTGCCGGCGAACCGGCCGTCGTGCTCGATCGCGAAGTACGCCGCCGTCGCGCTCGCCCAGGCGTAGGGCACCACGTCGCCGAGGAACGCCGCGGCCGCCGCGTCGTCGTAGGGCGACGGCACCGTCGTCCACCGCTGG
The DNA here is from genome assembly GCF_030655615.1 of Nocardioides sp. Classification (GTDB taxonomy): domain Bacteria; phylum Actinomycetota; class Actinomycetes; order Propionibacteriales; family Nocardioidaceae; genus Nocardioides. Next base: position 3,421 of record NZ_JAURVJ010000053.1, on the reverse strand, counting down.
GTCAGGGGGTCGGCGCACTGCTCGACCACCCGCGGCGCGTCGGACGGGCGGTGGGCGCGCAGGGTGACGACGCCGTCGGTGAGGGTCGGGACGTCGGCGGGGAATGGCACGAACGCACTATGGCGAGCGACCGGCTCCGAAGCGAGCATGATTCCCGTGACCCGATGCTCCCGAGCGCTCGCCGCTGCCCTCGTCGTCCTGCCCGCCCTCGCCCTGACCGGCGTCCCGACCCACGCCGACGCGGCGTCGACCGCCGCCTCCCACAGCGTGTCCTCGGCCCGGCCGACGGTCTACACCGTGACGGGCCGCGTGGTCCGCTTTGGCAACGGCCGGCCCGTGCGCAACGTGCGCGTGTCGACGTTCGACGGCAACGACACCGACTTCCTCGCCGCCGACCTGACCAACCGCGACGGCCGCTTCACGATGACGGTGACGTCGAGCGACGACACCTTCGGCATCTACGTGCAGGGCGGCCGGGCCGGATTCCAGAACGGCTGGCTGGGGTGCGACAAGACGCTGAAGCCGACGTTCGGCGACGCGTGCACCTTCGGCCCCCAGGTCGGGAAGATCCGGATCAAGGTCGCCTGACCCGCAGCGCCCGCGCGAGCCGGTCGGGCAGGGTCCAGTTGGCCCGCCCCAGGACGGCGACGAGCGCCGGCGCCAGGAGCCCGCGCACGACGACGGCGTCGATGACGATGCCGAGCGCGAGCGTGGTGGCGAGGATCTTTACCTCGACCGCCGGCACGGTCGACAGCGCGACGAACGCCAGGAACAGGATCAGTGCGGCCGACGTGACGAGCCGCCCGGTGTGCGCGATGCCGTCGACGACCGCACGCGGGGTGTCGCCGTGGTCGTCGTACGCCTCGCGCATCCGGGACAGGATGAACACCTCGTAGTCCATCGACAGCCCGAACAGGAACGAGAACGCCGCGATCGGCACCCACGTCGTGATGACGCCGGTCGCCGGCTGGCCGAAGAGCAGCTCGGAGCCGAAGCCCTCCTGCCAGACCAGCACGGTGACGCCGTAGGCCGCCCCGATCGACAGCACGTTGAGCACCAGCGCCTTGACCGGCAGCCAGAACGACCGCAGCGCCCGGGCCAGCAGCAGGAACGTCACGACGACCACGCCGAGCACGACCCAGACGACGTTGCCGTAGACGGCCGAGACGAAGTCGGCGTCCTCGGCCGGGCTGCCGCCGACGCGGTCCGTGCCGACCGCGGTGCGGACGCGGTCGAGGGCGTCGCGGCCGCCGTCGCTGGCGGGGTCGTCGGTGAGCCAGACCTGGAGCAGCGACCGGCCGTCGGCGGTCCAGCCGTCGGCGGCGGGTACGGCGACCGCGCCGACGCCCTGGAGGCCGCGGACCTCGTCGGCGACCGTCTGCACGTCGGACTCGGGGACGACGACCTCGACCGGGCGCAGCACCCCGGCCGGCACGCCGTCGTCGATCGCGGTGGTCGCGGCGCGGGAGGCGGGGGCGTCGGACGCGAGCCCGTCGAGCTGGGGCGAGCCGAGGGTGAGCGTGACGACGGGCGCGGCCAGGGCGAGCAGCAACGCACCGGAGCCGACGATGGTCAGCCAGCGCCGGCGTACGACGACCGTCGCGACGCGCGCCCAGAAGCGCGACCGGCCGTCGGAGGGCTTGCGCCGCGGCCAGGTCAGCCGGGGCCCGAACGCGCTGAGCAGCGCCGGCACCAGCGTCAGCGACGTGGCCACGCTCAGCAGCGGGATGAGCAGCCCGCCGAGGCCGATCGAGCGCAGGAACGGCAGCGGCACCAGGACCAGCGCGGCCAGCGACACCGCGACGGTGACGCCGCTGAACAGCACCGACTCGCCGGCCGTGCGCATCGCGACCCGCACGGCGTCGTCGTTGTCACGCCCGGCCGCCCGCTCCTCGCGCCAGCGCGTGACGATGAGCAGCGAGTAGTCGATCGCGACGCCGAGCCCGATCAGCGCGACGAGGTACTGCACGACGAACGACACGTCGGTGACACCGGTCAGCCCGAGCAGGGCCAGGTAGGTGCCGAGGATCGAGACCGCCGCGACCAGGAGCGGTACGCCGGCCAGCAGCGACCCGAACACCAGCGCCAGCACCACCAGCGCGCCGACCGCGCCGAAGGCCACCTCGACGAGCACGCTGCGGTCGCCCTCGGCCCCGCCCTCGGCGAGCAGCAGGAACCCGGTCAGCTCGACCTCGGTCCCGCTGGCCCGCGCCTCCTCGACGAGGCCCTCGAGCCGCGGCTGCGCCTCGGCGTAGGGCTCGGGACCGGGCGTGACGCGCGGATAGACCACGACGACCGACACCTCGCCGCCCTCGCCGGTGAGCGACTCGGCGCCGGGGTCGTCGGCGGTCACGGTGCGGGTGCCGTCGACGGTCTGCTCGACGGTGCGCGCGAGCGCGACCGCCTGCTGCTGCGCGTCGGGGCCGGTCACCACCAGCGCGAGCGGGTCGGTCGTGCCGCCCCCGCCGAACTGCTCGTCGATGTCGACGTTGGTCTCGTAGGCCGGCTGGCCCGGCAGCGAGAACTCATAGCTCAGCCGGTCGACCGTCGTCGGGGCGAGCACGCCGCCGGTGACCGCCACGACCACCCAGAAGAGCGCGACCAGGCGCCGGTGCCGCAGCACCACGTCGGTGAACCGTCCCATCACGGGCCGACCCCACCGGACCCGGCGGGCCGCCACCACACCCCCAAGGTCCTCGGTCGGTCGCGCTGCAGCCGACGCACCCGTGGTGAGTAGGTCATGCTCGCGGGGTGGACCGGCGGACGAGGTGGGGCGTGGCGCTCTGGCTGGTGCGCCCGGCGTACGTCGCCGCGGAGGTCGTCACCGCGGCCGCGACGACCGGGGGCTACAGCTTCGTCGACGACACCGTGAGCGACCTCGGGGCGACCGGTTGCGACGCGGCGTACTGCTCGCCGCGGCACGCCCTGATGAACGGCTCGTTCGTCGGGTTCGGGATCCTGCTCGCGCTCGGGGCGCTGCTGCTGGCGCCACGGATCGGGCGGCTGTCGACGGTGCTGCTCGTGGTCGCGGGCGTCAGCTCGGTGGCGGTCGGGCTCGCGCCCGTCGACCAGGACGCCGGCCTCCACACGCTGGCCGCGACGCCGCTCTTCGTGGCCCAGCCGATCGCCCTGCTGGTGCTGTCCCGGGTGCTGCGCTCGCGGGCCCTGCTGGCCGGCGGCCTCCTCACCGCGGTGGGCGCGATCGGGTTCGTCCTCGTCGACGGGGGCGCCGGCAGCGGGGCGCTCGAGCGGCTCGCGCTGTGGCCGGTGCTGGCCGCCCTGGCCCTGGTGGCGGTGCGGGTGCGTGGTGGGAAACACACCGTACCGACGGTACGTGAACGCCGTGTAGCGCCTACCGTCGAGGAGTGACCCGCTTCCTCGGCCTGGCCCTGACCACCGCCCTCACCGCCGCGCTGCTCGC
>NZ_JAURVJ010000051.1 GCF_030655615.1 Nocardioides sp. | reverse complement strand
CTCAACGAGTCCTACTCCGACGTGTGGGGCGAGACGCTCGACCTCGTCAACGGTCGCGAGGACGAGGACGAGGGCGACCTGACGGTCAAGCGTGCCGTCGGCACCTGTGACCCGACGGCCCCGCCGGCGCTCCAGGTCGCGATCACCGCGCCCGCCAGCGTCGCCGGCCCGTGCCGCGCCACCGCTGCCGGCTTCGGCCCGGCCTTCACCACCACCCCGGTCACCCCCACCGTCGTCGTCGCCAACGACGCTGCCAACGCTGCGGGCCCGTCGACCACCGACGGCTGCTCGGCCTACACCAACGCGACGGCCGTCACCGGCAACTACGTCTACGTCGACCGCGGCACCTGCACGTTCCAGGCCAAGGTCGACCTCGCGACCGCTGCGGGCGCGACCGGCATCGTCATCGGCAACAACGCCGCCGGCGTGCCGCCGAGCCCCGCCGGCACCGCCACGATCCCCGGCCTGACGGTCACCCAGGCCGACGGCACGCGCATCAAGAGCGTCGGCACGGTCACGATGAGCATCAACGCCGAGGACATCTCGGCGCGGACGCCCACGTCCCGCTGGCTGATCGGTGAGAAGTCCGAGGCCTTCGGCGGAGCGATCCGCGACATGTGGAACCCCACCTGCTACGGCAACCCGGGCAAGGTCTCGGACGCGGAGTACAACTGCGACCCCAACCTGCTCGACTCCGGTGGCGTCCACGGCAACTCGGGCGTGCCCAACCACGCCTACGCCCTCGTCGTCGACGGTGGCACCTTCAACGGCGAGACGATCTCCGGCCTGGGCCTCGACAAGGCCGCCAACATCTGGTGGTACGCGCAGACCCACTACCTGACGCCGTCGTCCGACTTCACCAACGCGGCGGACGGGCTCGAGCAGTCGTGTGCCGACCTCATCGGCAAGACGATCAACAAGATCACCACGACGCCCAACGGTGGGGCGACCCCCGTCGCCTCGATCGTCGCTGCCGACTGCACCCAGGTCGCCAAGACGATGACGGCCGTGGAGATGCGCACCGACCCGGTGCAGTGCAACTTCCAGCCGCTGCTGGCCGCCGGCGAGCTCAGCGCCTGCGGTGAGGGCACCGTCACCGACACCACCGTTCTCGACGACTTCGAGAACGGCATCAGTGCCTGGACCCTGGAGCAGCAGCTCCAGACCGGCGCCAACAAGGGCTTCCCGTGGGAGGCCGTCAACAAGGCCCCCGCCGGTCGCACCGGGACCGTCGCCTTCGGCCCCGACCCGTCCGAGGGTTCCTGCGCCGCCGGCGACGACATCTCGAGCCGCGACACGATGATCAGCCCGGAGTACACCATCCCCACGGGCTCCAGCGCCCGCGTCACGTTCGACCACTACGTGGCGACCGAGGCCGGCTACGACGGCGGCAACGTCAAGACGAGCCTCAACGGTGGGGCCTTCACCACGGTGCCGGCAGCGGCGTTCCTCTTCAACCCCTACAACGCCACGATGGCGGCCGGGCCCACCAACACCAGCCCGATCGCTGGTCAGCCGGGCTTCACCGGCACCGACGGAGGCAAGACCGTCGGCAGCTGGGGCAAGTCGACGATCTCGCTCGCCAAGCTCGGCGCCAAGGCCGGCGACAAGATCAAGATCCGGTTCGACATGGGTCGTGACGGCTGTGGCGGTGTCGACGGCTGGTACCTCGACAACCTGGTGCTCTCCGTCTGCAAGAAGGTCGCCGAGGTCACGGGCACGCACGTGCCCAACCCGTCGACCTACGGCGTCGCGAGCCGCGTCGACGTCACGGCGCCCACGTCCGCGACCGGCACCGTGACCCTCAAGTCGGGGTCGACCACGGTCGGCACGGCCGAGCTGGCCGACGGCACGGCGTCCATCGCGGTCCCGGCCACGACCAAGGCGGGCTCCTACAGCTGGAGCCTCGTCTACTCGGGTGACGGCGCCTACGGCGCTTCGACCTCGACGGTCGCGGCCAAGGTCAACAAGGCACGCACGACCAGCACGGTCACGTCGTTCCCCAAGACCGTCAAGAAGGGCAAGAAGGCCACCCTCCGCATCCAGGTCAAGGCCACCGGGGCCACCCCGGCCGGTCGCGTCGTCCTCAAGAGCGGCGGGGTCGTCTACGGCACCGGCGTCCTGGCCGGCGGCATCGTCAAGATCGTGACGAAGAAGCTGACCAAGGCCGGCAAGCTCAAGCTGACGGCCAGCTATGCAGGCGGTACCAACTTCCTGCCGAGCAACGCCAAGGTCATCACGATCACCGTGAAGAAGTAGCACCCCGCACGACACAGGGAACCCCCGTCGGCCTCAGGGCCGGCGGGGGTTCTCGCCGTTCGGGGGTACGACGTCGGGCGGCAGTCTGTGGCTCCGCCTCCTCCGTCGGCGGACTACGCCTCCACGACCACCGGGATGATCATCGGCCGGCGGCGGTGGGTGTTGCTCACCCAGCGGCCCACGACCCGGCGTACGGTCTGCTGCAGCTGGTAGGAGTCGGTGTTGCCCTCGGCGATAGCGGCGTTGAGCGCGTCGACGACCGACTTCTTGACGCTGCTGAAGTCGTCGTTCTCGAGCGCGTTGCCGCGGGCGTGGATCTCGGGGCCGGCGGAGACCTTGCCGGTGACGGAGTCGACGACCACGATCACCGAGATGAAGCCCTCCTCGCCGAGGATGCGGCGGTCCTTGAGGTCGGCCTCGGTGATGTCGCCGACCGAGGTGCCGTCGACGAAGACGAGGCCGACGTCGACCTTGCCCGAGATGGTGGCCACGCCGTCGACCAGGTCGACGACGACGCCGTCCTCGGCGACCACGACGTTCTCGACGCCGACGGAGCGGGCGAGCTCGGCGTTGGCGAGCATGTGGCGGATCTCGCCGTGGACCGGCAGCACGTTGCGCGGCTTGACGATGTTGTAGCAGTAGAGGAGCTCGCCGGCGCTGGCGTGGCCGCTGACGTGCACCAGCGCGTTGCCCTTGTGGACCACGTTGGCGCCCCAGCGGGCCAGGCCGTTGATCACGCGGTAGACCGCGTTCTCGTTGCCGGGGATGAGGCTGCTCGCGAGCAGGACGGTGTCGCCCTCCTCGATGTGGACGAAGTGGTGGTTGCGCTGGGCGATCCGGCTCAGCGCACTCATCGGCTCGCCCTGGCTGCCGGTCGAGATCAGCACCTGGCGCTCGGGCGGCAGGTCGTTGAGGTCCTTGGCCTCGACGAGGGTGCCGCCGGGGACCGTGAGGTAGCCGAGGTCGCGGGCGATGGCCATGTTGCGGACCATCGAGCGGCCGACGTAGGCGACCTTGCGGTTGTGGGCGACCGCCGCGTCGAGCACCTGCTGGACGCGGTGCACGTGGGAGGCGAAGCAGGCCACGATGATGCGCTGCTTGGAGTCGCGGAACACCTGGTCGATGGCCGGGGTGATCGACTTCTCCGACGGCGTGAAGCCCGGGGTCTCGGCGTTGGTCGAGTCGGTGAGGAAGAGGTCGACACCCTCCTCGCCCAGCCGCGCGAAGGCCCGCAGGTCGGTGATCCGGCCGTCGAGCGGGAGCTGGTCCATCTTGAAGTCACCGGTGTCGAGCACCAGCGCGGTCCCGGTGCGGATCGCGACGGCGAGGGCGTCGGGGATCGAGTGG
>NZ_JAURVJ010000038.1 GCF_030655615.1 Nocardioides sp. | reverse complement strand
CGTCGATCGACGACGGGTCGACCTGGATCCCCGCCGACCCGTCAGCAACTGCTGACGGGTCGGCGTCAGACGACGAGGGGACGGGCGGTCGGGGGGATGGGGAAGGGCAGGGTCGTCGAGCCCGTGAGGTACTCGTCGACGGACGCCGCAGCGGCCCGTCCCTCGGCGATGGCCCACACGATCAGCGACTGGCCGCGACCGACGTCGCCGGCGGAGAACACGCCGGGCACCGAGGTCTGGTAGCCCTTGTCGCGCGCGACGTTGCCGCGGTCGTCGAGGTCGACACCGAGCTGCTCGACCAGGCCGGGCTTCTCGGGTCCGACGAAGCCCATCGCGAAGAGCACGAGCTCGGCCGGGATCTCGCGCTCGGTGCCCTCGATCTCGGTGAGCCTGCCGGCCTCGAAGACCACGTCGACGAGGAGCAGCGCGCGCACGTTGCCCTCGTCGTCGCCGCGGAACTCCTTGGTCGAGACGGCATAGACGCGCTCGCCGGCCTCCTCGTGGGCCGAGGACACCTTGAAGGTCATCGGGTAGGTCGGCCACGGCTGGCCGGCCGGTCGCGCCGTCGGCGGCTCGGGCATGATCTCGAGCTGCGTGATCGACGCCGCCTCGTGGCGCGTGGAGGTGCCGAGGCAGTCGGCGCCGGTGTCGCCGCCGCCGATGATCACGACGTTCTTGCCGGTGGCGAGGATCTGCTCGACGCCGTCGAGCTGGGGCTCGCCGAGCGCGGCCCGGTTGGCCTGCGGCAGGAACTCCATGGCCTGGTGGATTCCGCCGAGCTCGCGCCCGGGGACCGGGAGGTCACGGGCCTCGGTGGCGCCCATGGCCAGGACGACGGCGTCGTAGCGCTCGCGCAGCTTGTCGCCGGTCAGGCCGGACTCCTCGGAGCCGACGTCGACGCCCGCGCGGAAGACGGTGCCCTCGCGCTTCATCTGGCCGAGGCGCCGGTCGAGGTGCTGCTTCTCCATCTTGAACTCGGGGATGCCGTAGCGCATCAGCCCGCCGATCTTGTCGGCCCGCTCGTAGACGGCGACGGTGTGGCCGGCGCGGGTGAGCTGCTGGGCGGCGGCGAGCCCGGCAGGACCGGACCCGATCACCGCGACCGTGCGGCCCGAGAGCCACTCGGGCGCCTGCGGGCGCACCAGGCCGGACTCCCAGGCCTTGTCGATGATCGAGACCTCGACGTTCTTGATGGTCACCGGGTCCTGGTTGATGCCCAGGACGCAGGCGGTCTCGCAGGGGGCCGGGCAGAGGCGACCGGTGAACTCCGGGAAGTTGTTGGTCGCGTGGAGTCGCTCGATCGCGCCCTCCCAGTCGTCGCGCCAGACCAGGTCGTTCCACTCCGGGATGATGTTGCCCAGCGGGCAGCCCGAGTGGCAGAACGGGATGCCGCAGTCCATGCAGCGCCCGGCCTGCTCGGCGATGATCGGCAGCAGGGCCCGCCCGGCCGAACCCGGGTAGACCTCGTTCCAGTCGTGCACGCGCTCCTCGACAGGACGGCGCTCGGCAACCTTGCGCCCTTCCTTGAGGAAGCCCTTGGGGTCAGCCATGCAGCGCCTCCATCATCGCGTTGGCGATCTCTGTGTCGTCGAGCCCGTCGGCCTCGGCCTTGGCCTTGGCGTCCATCACGATCCGGTAGTCGCGGGGCATGACCTCGGTGAAGCGGGTCAGGGCGGTCTCCCAGTCGGCGAGCAGCTCCTCGGCGACCGGTGACCCGGTCTCCTCGAGGTGCTCCCGCACCAGGGCCTCGAGCTCGCGGGCGGCCTCGCCGGCCACCGGTCCGAGCTCGACGAGCTCCTGGTTGACCCGGAAGTGCTTGAGGTCGAGGACCCAGGCCACGCCACCGGACATGCCGGCTGCGAAGTTGCGCCCGGTCTTGCCGAGGACGGCGACCCGGCCGCCGGTCATGTACTCGCACCCGTGGTCGCCGACGCCCTCGGTCACCAGCCAGGCACCGGAGTTGCGGACGGCGAACCGCTCCCCCACCCCGCCGCGCAGGAAGATCTTCCCGGACGTCGCGCCGTAGGCGATGGTGTTGCCGGCGATGATCTGCTCGTTGCTCCTGAACGTCGCCGCCCGGTCGGGGCGTACGACGATCCGGCCACCGGACAGGCCCTTGCCGACGTAGTCGTTGGCGTCGCCCTCGAGCCGCAGGGTGATGCCTCGGGGGATGAAGGCGCCGAACGACTGACCGGCCGAGCCGGTGAAGGTGATGTCGATCGTGCCCTCGGGCAGGCCCTCGCCGCCGTGGCGCTTGGTCACCTCGTGGCCGAGGATCGTGCCGACGGTCCGGTTGACGTTGCGGATGGCGACCTGCGCGCGCACCGGCTCGCCGCGCTCGAGCGCCGCCTCGGCGAGCGGGACCAGCTCGGTCAGGTCGAGCGACTTGGCCAGGCCGTGGTCCTGCGTCTTGGTGCAGCGCCGGTCCTGGTCGGGGAAGTGGGTGGTGTCGACCTCGTGGAGGATCGGCGTCAGGTCGAGACCCGAGGCCTTCCAGTGGTTGATGGCCTCGACCATGTCGAGCGTCGACACCTCACCGATGGCCTCGTCGAGGGTGCGGAAGCCGAGCTCGGCCAGGATCTCGCGGACCTCCTGGGCGACGTACTCGAAGAAGGTGACGACGTAGTCGGCCTTGCCGGAGTAGCGCTCGCGCAGCACCGGGTTCTGGGTCGCGACGCCCACCGGACAGGTGTCGAGGTGGCAGACCCGCATCAGGATGCAGCCGGACACCACGAGCGGGGCGGTCGCGAAGCAGTACTCCTCGGCACCGAGCAGCGCGGCGATGACGACGTCGCGTCCGGTCTTGAGCTGGCCGTCGGTCTGCACGACGATCCGGTCGCGCAGCCCGTTGAGGAGCAGCGTCTGCTGGGTCTCGGCGAGACCGAGCTCCCAGGGTCCGCCCGCGTGCTTGAGCGACGTGAGCGGCGACGCGCCGGTGCCGCCGTCGTGGCCGGAGACCAGCACGACGTCGGCGTGCGCCTTGGAGACACCCGCCGCGACCGTGCCGACGCCCATCTCGCTGACCAGCTTGACGTGCACCCGTGCCCGCGGGTTGGCGTTCTTGAGGTCGTGGATGAGCTGGGCGAGGTCCTCGATCGAGTAGATGTCGTGGTGGGGCGGCGGGCTGATCAGACCGACTCCGGGGGTGGAGTAGCGGGTCTTGGCGATCCAGGGATAGACCTTGTTGCCGGGCAGCTGGCCGCCCTCGCCGGGCTTGGCGCCCTGGGCCATCTTGATCTGGATGTCGTCGGCGTTGGTGAGGTACTCCGACGTGACGCCGAACCGGCCCGACGCGACCTGCTTGATCGAGCTGCGCCGCTCGGGGTCGTAGAGCCGGTCGGCGTCCTCGCCGCCCTCCCCGGTGTTGGACTTGCCGCCCAGCCGGTTCATCGCGATCGCGAGGGTCTCGTGGGCCTCCATCGAGATCGAGCCGTAGGACATCGCCCCCGTCGCGAAGCGCTTGACGATGTCGGTCACGGGCTCGACGTCCTCGATCGGGATCGAGTCGCGGCCGGTCACGTGGGAGCCCTTGAACCGGAACAGCCCACGCAGCGTCATCAGCTCGGTCGACTGCTCGTCGACCGCGGCGGTGTACTGCTTGAAGATGTCGTAGCGCTGGGTCCGGGTCGAGTGCTGCAGCCGGAAGACCGTCTCGGGGTTGAACAGGTGGGGCTCGCCGTCGCGGCGCCACTGGTACTCGCCGCCGGTCTCGAGCTCGCGGTGGGTGGGCAGCACGCCGCCGCGGGGGTAGGCCGTGGCGTGGCGCCGGGCGACCTCCTCGGCGATGGTGTCGAGCCCGATGCCGCCGAGCTTGGACGTCGTACCGGTGAAGTAGGGCTCGACGACCTCCTGCGACAGGCCGACGGCCTCGAAGATCTGCGCGCCGGTGTAGGAGGCCACGGTGGAGACGCCCATCTTGGACATCACCTTGAGCACGCCCTTGCCGAGCGCCTTGACCAGGTTGGCGACGGCCTTCTCGGGCTCGACCGTCACGTAGTAGCCCTCGCGGGCCAGGTCCTCGACCGACTCCATGGCGAGGTAGGGGTTGACGGCCGCGGCGCCGTAGCCGACGAGCAGCGCGACGTGGTGGACCTCGCGCACGTCGCCGGCCTCGACCAGCAGCCCGACCTGGGTGCGCGACTTCTCGCGGACCAGGTGGTGGTGGACCGCGCCGGTGAGCAGCAGCGACGGGATCGGCGCCAGGTCGGCGTCGCCGTGACGGTCGGACAGCACGATGACCCGGGCGCCGTCGGCGATGGCGGCGCTGACCTCGGTGCAGATCTCCTCGATGCGGGCGGCCATCGCGGTGCCGCCGCCGGCGACCTCGTAGAGGCCGCGCGCGACGTGGGTGATGAAGCCCGGCATGTCGCCGTCGCGGTTGATGTGGCGGATCTTGGCCAGGTCGTCGTTGGAGATGACCGGGAAGGGCATGACGACCTGACGACACGACGCCGGGGTCGGCTCGAGCAGGTTGGACTCGGGACCGATGGTGCCGTTGAGCGAGGTGACGAGCTCCTCGCGGATCGCGTCGAGCGGCGGGTTGGTCACCTGCGCGAAGAGCTGGCTGAAGTAGTCGAACAGCAGCCGCGGCTTGGCGCTCAGTGCCGCGATCGGCGTGTCGGTGCCCATCGAGCCGAGCGCCTCGCCCCCGGTCGAGGCCATCGGGGTCAGCAGGACCCGCAGCTCCTCCTCGGTGTAGCCGAAGATCTGCTGGCGCCGGGTGACCGAGGCGTGGGTGTGGACGATGTGCTCGCGCGCCGGGACGTCGTCGAGGTGGATGAGGCCCGCGTGGAGCCACTCGCCGTAGGGGTGCTCGGCCGAGAGCTCGGCCTTGATCTCCTCGTCCTCGATGATGCGGTGCTCGTCGGTGTCGATGAGGAACATCCGGCCCGGCTGCAGCCGGCCCTTGCGGACGACGGTCGCGGGGTCGATGTCGAGCACGCCGACCTCGGAGGCCAGCACGACCAGGCCGTCGTCGGTGACCCAGTAGCGCGAGGGCCGCAGGCCGTTGCGGTCGAGGACCGCGCCGACCTGGGAGCCGTCGGTGAAGACGACGCAGGCGGGGCCGTCCCAGGGCTCCATGAGCGCGGAGTGGAACGAGTAGAACTCGCGCCGCTTGGCGTCCATCTCGGTGTGGTTCTCCCAGGCCTCCGGGATCATCATCAGCACCGAGTGGGGCAGCGAGCGGCCGCCCATGTGGAGGAGCTCGAGCACCTCGTCGAACGACGCGGAGTCGGACGCGCCGGGCGTGCAGATCGGGAACAGCCGGTCGAGATCGCCCGGGATGACGTCGGAGGCGAGCAACGCCTCGCGGGCCCGCATCCAGTTGCGGTTGCCCATGACGGTGTTGATCTCGCCGTTGTGGGCGATGAAGCGGAACGGGTGCGAGAGCGGCCAGCTCGGAAACGTGTTGGTCGAGAACCGCGAGTGGACGACGGCCAGGGCCGACGCGATCCGCTCGTCGCGCAGGTCGGGGAAGACCTGGTCGAGCTGGTCGGTCGTGAGCATCCCCTTGTAGGCGAGGGTGCGCGACGACAGCGACGGGAAGTAGACGTCGGTCTCGCGCTCGGCGCGCTTGCGCAGGCAGAAGGCGAGTCGCTCGAGCGCCATCCCGGTCAGGCGCTGCCCGGAGGCGGCGACGAAGAGCTGGCTGAACGTCGGCATCACCGACAGCGCCATGCTGCCGAGGGTCGACGGGTCGACGGGGACCTCGCGCCATCCGAGGACGGTCAGGCCCTCAACGCCGGCGATCTCCTCGATCCGGGCACGGGTCTGGGCGACGTCGTCCTCGTCTCCGGGCAGGAACGCCGTGCCGACGGCGTACGACGCGGGCGGGGGCAGCTCGAACCCCGACTCCGCCGCAACGGCACGCAGGAACTCGTCGGGGACCTGGAGCAGGATGCCCGCACCGTCACCCGAGTTGACCTCGGCGCCGGCGGCGCCGCGGTGGTCGAGGTTGCGCAGGGCCGTGAGGGCCTTGAGCACGATGTCGTGGCTGGCGACGCCGGTAAGGGTGGCCACGAAGGCCACGCCGCAGGCGTCGTGCTCGTTGGCCGGGTCGTAGAGCCCCTGGGGCGCCGGGAACGCGTGCTGGTAGGGCACTGGTGTTCTCCCGTCGGCGGGACAGCTTAGGGAAACGCTGTCGTGGTGGAGTCGCAGGGACAACGTCGGCCCACGCGGCGGAGTTGCCGAGATTACCAGGATGTTTCGGAACCGAGGGGTGATGGGCCCGCTCGTGGACACCCGACCCGGTCAGCGCCCGGGGTCGGCCTTCGCGGGTCTCACGTCGTCGTCCTCGACGTCGACCGTGGTCTCCTCGTCGTCGACGTCGTCGGCCCCGTCGAGATCGGTGTCGACGTCGGTGTCGACGTCGGTGTCGGCATCGGTGTCGACGTCCTTGTCGAGGTCGACGTCGCTCACGAGGTCGGTCTCCGGGCCGAAGCCGTCCTGGTAGACCGACTCCTCGCGGCCGGGGTGGCGGCGGCTGCTGACCACGAAGTAGACGGCGGCGACGACGAACAGCACGATCGAGGTCCAGACGTTGAACCGCAGGCCGAGCACGTTCTCGAGCTGGACGTCGTCGATGCGGAGGTACTCGATCCAGCCGCGGCCCAGGGTGTAGCCCATGACGTAGAGGGCGAAGACCCGGCCGAAGCCGAGCTTGAACCGCCGCTCGGCCCACAGCAGCAGGCCGAAGACCCCGAGGTTCCAGATGAACTCGTAGAGAAAGGTCGGGTGGAAGACGGTCGAGTCGGGGTAGCCGTCGAGGCACGTCCCGCTGCCCTGGGGGTAGTCGCAGCTCTGCGGCCAGTTCTCCCGGTCGATCTCGAGGCCCCACGGCAGCTCGGTCGGCTTGCCGTAGAGCTCCTGGTTGAACCAGTTGCCCCAGCGGCCCATCGCCTGGGCCACGATCACGCCGGGAGCGAGGACGTCGAGCATCGGGGCGATCCGGACGCCCTTGCGGCGGGCCCAGAGCCAGACGCCGACGGCGCCGAGCGCCACCGCGCCCCAGATGCCGAGCCCGCCCTTCCAGACGTAGAGCGCCTGCCAGGGGTGGCCGCTGTCGCCGAAGTACTTCTCCCAGTCGGTGGCCACGTGGTAGAGCCGGGCGCCGACGACGCCGAACGGGACGGCCCACACGGCGAGGTCCTGGACCTCGCCCGCGCGGCCGCCGCGGGCCTGCCAGCGCCGCTCACCGAACCAGATCGCGAAGACGATCCCGGCGATGATGCACAGCGCGTAGCCGCGGATCGGGAGCGGCCCGAGGTTCCAGACGCCGTTGGACGGGCTGGGGATCGTCAGGGCCGACAGCGTCGACAGGGCTGTCTGGGTCACGTCAGGTGTCCTCGAGGAGCGTGTGGATGTCGTCGGCGAACTGCGCCGGGCTGGTGTCGGCACTCCAGTAGACGGGAGACATGTCGTCGCTGTCGACGCCCATGACCTGGGTGGTGTGGCCGCCCGGGTCGCGATCGTCGATGCCGACGGCGAGCGCACGACCGACGGCCTTGATGGTCGCGAAGTCGCCGTCGAGGCCGATGAAGGACTCGTCGAAGCGGTCGAGGTAGGTGCGCAGCGACGCGGGGGTGTCGGTGTCGGGGTCGCTGGTCACGAGGACGACGTCGACCTTGTCGCGGTCGGAGTCGTCGAGGCGCGTCATGGCCGAGGCGAGGTGGTTGAGCACCGCGGGGCAGATGTCGACGCAGTTGACGTAGCCGAAGAACACCAGCGTCAGCGGCTTGTCGGTGTCGTCGGCCAGCGAGAAGGGCTTGCCGTCGGTGTCGACCAGCTCGGTCGTCGGGACCGTGTAGGGGTTGTCGAGGGCCTTGCCCGAGAACGTCTTGGCCTCGTCGCTGCCGCACCCGCTGAGCAGCAGCGCCGCGGCCAGGCCGAGGGCGGCGAGCCTGCTAGCGCGCACGTCGTACGCCGTCGGCGAGGTCGGCAGTGAGGGCGGCGAGGGCCCGGAGCCCGCCGGCGCGGTCGCCCGCGTGGTCGAGCAGCACCCGGACGAAGGCGGAGCCGACGATGACGCCGTCGGCGTAGGACGCCACCTCGGCGGCCTGGTCGCCGGTGCTGACGCCGAGCCCGACCCCGACGGGGAGGTCGCCGGCGGCGGCGCGGGTGCGTGCCACGAGCGGGCCGGCGAGGTCGCTGGTCGTGGTGCGGGCGCCGGTGACCCCCATGACGGCGGTCGCGTAGACGAAGCCGCGGCAGGCGGCGGTGGTCATCGCGATCCGCTCCTCGGTCGACGAGGGGGCGACCAGGAAGATCTTGTCGAGGTCGTGCGCGTCGGCGGCGGCGATCCACTCGGGGGCGAAGTCGGGCGTCAGGTCGGGCGTGATGAGGCCCGCTCCCCCGGCGCTGGCCAGGTCGGAGGCGAACCGCTCCACGCCGTAGCGCTCGACGGGGTTCCAGTAGGTCATGATCACGGTCGGCGTTCCGGTGGCGGCGACGGCCTCGACGGTGCGCAGCACGTCGGTGGTGCGGACGCCGAGCTCGAGGGCCTGCTGGGCGGCGGCCTGGATCGTCGGCCCGTCCATCACGGGGTCGCTGTAGGGCAGCCCGACCTCGATGACGTCGCAGCCGGCGTCGACCATGGCGCGGAGCGCGTCGATGCCGCCGTCGACGTCGGGGAAGCCGGCGGGCAGGTAGCCGACCAGGGCAGCGCGGTCGTCAGCGTGGGCCTGCTCGAAGGCGGTGGAGACCCCCATCTACTGCTGCTCCGGCGTGGCGGCCTGCGGGTCGGCGACGGGCTCGGCCCGGCCGAGCCCGAAGTAGTCGAGCGCGGTGCCCATGTCCTTGTCGCCGCGCCCGGACAGGTTGACCAGGAGGGTCTGGCCCGGGCGCTCCTTGGCGAGCTCGACCACGCCGGCGATGGCGTGGGCCGACTCGATCGCCGGGATGATGCCCTCGGTGCGGGCCAGGAGCGCCATCGCCTCCATCGCCGCCTTGTCGGTGACGGGCAGGTAGGTCGCCCGGCCGGTGGCCGAGAGGTGGGCGTGCTGCGGGCCGACGCCCGGGTAGTCGAGACCGGCGGAGATCGAGTGGGACTCGACGGTCTGGCCGTCCTCGTCCTGGAGGACGTAGGTGCGCGCGCCGTGGAGGACGCCGACGTCGCCGGCGTGGATGGTCGCGGCGTGGCGGCCGGTCTCGACGCCGTCGCCGCCCGGCTCGTAGCCGTAGATCGCGACCTCGGGGTCGTCGAGGAACGCGGCGAAGAGACCGATGGCGTTGGAGCCGCCGCCGACGCACGCGGCGATGGCGTCGGGCAGCCGGCCGGTGAGGTCGAGGCACTGCTGGCGGGCCTCGTCGCCGATGCCGCGGACGAAGCTGAGCACCAGGCTCGGGAACGGGTGGGGACCGGCGGCGGTGCCGAAGAGGTAGGCCGTGTGGTCGACGCTGGCGACCCAGTCGCGCAGCGCCTCGTTGATGGCGTCCTTGAGGGTGCGCGAGCCGCTGGTCACCGGGATCACCTCGGCGCCGAGAAGCTGCATGCGGGCGACGTTGAGCGCCTGGCGCTCGGTGTCGACCTCGCCCATGTAGACGGTGCAGTCGAGGCCGAGGTAGGCGGCGGCGGTGGCCGACGCGACGCCGTGCTGGCCGGCCCCGGTCTCGGCGATGACCCGCTTCTTGCCCATCCGCTTGGTGAGCAGCGCCTGGCCGAGCACGTTGCGGATCTTGTGGGCGCCGGTGTGGTTGAGGTCCTCGCGCTTGAGCAGGATCCGCGCGCCGGTGAGGTCGGAGAGCCGGTGGGCCTCGTAGAGCATGCTCGGGACGCCGGCGTAGTTCTGCAGGAGCGCGTCGAACTCGAGCCCGAAGGTCGGGTCGACCAGGGCCTTCTGCCAGGCGATGTCGAGCTCGTCGAGGGCGGCGATCAGCGCCTCGGGCATGAACCGGCCGCCGAAGGTGCCGAACCACCCCTTGTCGTCGGCCAGGTAGGACGTCGGTGCGCCCGGCGTCGTGCTGGAGGTCGTCATGCCTGCACTCCCGTCATCCGGGCGACCGCCTCGCGCGGCGCCCCGTCCTTGACCAGCGCCTCGCCGACCAGCACGGCACGGGCGCCCTCGGCCACGAAGCGCTTGACGTCGGTCTCGTCGGAGATGCCGGACTCGGCGACGAGGACGCGGTCGGCGGGCACCAGCGGGGCCAGCCGGCCGAAGGTGTCGGCGTCGACGGCCAGGGTCTTGAGGTTGCGGGCGTTGACGCCGACGAGCTCGGCTCCCAGCGCGACGGCGCGCTCGGTCTCGGCCTCGTCGTGGACCTCGACGAGGACGGCCAGGCCGAGCTCACGGGCCTCGTCGTGCAGCCGGCGGAGGGTGTCGTCGTCGAGCGCGGCCACGATGAGCAGCGCCAGGTCGGCGCCCGCGGCGCGGGCCTCGACGAGCTGGTAGCTCTCGACCACGAAGTCCTTGCGCAGCAGCGGGGTGTCGACCGCGGCGCGCACGGCCCGCAGGTCGTCGAGGCTCCCGCCGAAGCGGCGCTCCTCGGTGAGCACGCTGATCGCGGCGGCCCCGCCTGCGGCGTAGTCGACCGCGAGGGAGGCCGGGTCGGGGATCTCGGCGAGGTGGCCCTTGCTGGGGCTGCGTCGCTTGACCTCGGCGATGACGCTCGAGCCCGGCGCGCGCAGGTGGGGCATCGGGTCGCGCGGCGCGGGCGCGTCGGCCAGGGCGGCGCGGACGTCGGCCAGCGGCGTCGCGGCCTCGCGTCGCTCCAGGTCGAGGCGCACGCCCGCGACGATCTCGTCGAGAACGGACACGACTCTCCTCACAGACACGGACGGCGAAACCTGCTGGTTCGCTCAGAAGTTTGGCACGTGAACCCATAGGGTCTGCCGCGACCCTTGCTCCCACGTCTGGAAGGACTCCCTCATGAGCTATGGCCAGCCCCCGCCCCCCAACCCCTACGGCGGCCAGCCCTACGGCGGCCCGCCCGCCGGCCCCCCGCCGTCCAACAACCTGGTCTGGGCGATCCTCAGCACCCTGCTCTGCTGCCTGCCCCTCGGCGTCGTCTCGATCGTCTTCGCCGCCCAGGTCAACGGCAAGTGGCAGTCCGGTGACCAGGCCGGCGCTCACGACGCGGCCAACAAGGCCAAGAACTTCGCGATCGCCAGTGCCGTCGTCGGCCTGGTCGTCATCCTCGGCTACATCATCCTGGTCGTCGCCGTAGGCGTCGGCACCACCTGATCGCCACCCCGCCCGAGATGGAGCTCCTCGCCTCCGGGCAGCCGACCGCGCCGACGACCCGACCGGGTCGCGGCGCGGTCGGGGGCTTCGTCGCGACCACGGGCGCGGCGCTCGCCGCTGCCGGCGTGCTCCGCACCGTCGACCCCCACCAGTCGGGCCACTACCCGACCTGCCCGTTCCTCGCGGTGACGGGCGTCTGGTGCCCCGGCTGCGGGTCGCTCCGGGCCCTGCACGACCTGCTGCACCTCGACCTCGTCGGGGGCCTGCAGCGCAACCCGCTCGCGGTGGCCGGCGTCGCCGCCCTCGCGGTCGCGTGGGTCTGCTGGGGCCTACGGCTCGCGGGCCGTGACGCCCCCCACCCGACCCGGATCGGGCCCCGGTGGATCTGGGCCCTGCTCGGCCTGGTCCTGGCCTTCGCGGTCCTGCGCAACGTGCCGGGCTGGACCTGGCTGTCGCCGGCCTAGGGCCGGCTCGTCAGGACGCGAGCCACCCGAACGCCGGCACGTTGCGGAGCACGGTGAACACCGCGAGCGCGGTGAAGGCCACGACGAGCAGCGGCGTGGTCAGCGCCGACGCGCCGCGCTCGGTGCCGCGCCACGCGTCGAGCGCCCAGCGGCCCAGCAGCGCCACCACGACCGGGATGGCCACGACGAGGAAGACGTTGCTCGACGCGGCGTCGAGGAACCGGCCGTGGGTCAGGTCGTTGACGGCTCGCAGGCCCCCGCAGCCGGGGCAGTCGAAGCCCAGGGCCTGGCTCGGGCAGAGCCCCCAGGAGCCGTGCGTGTGGGGGTCGCGCAACGCGAGGGCGACGGTGGCCGCCCCGAGGCCGGCGACGGTCGCGGCCGGGCCGGCGAGCCGCCGGGGCCGGCCTCGCTCGACGGTCGCCGCGGGGGGCGTCGTGACCGTCGTGGCCATGGTGCTGGTCTCGGTGGCTCTCAGTGCCCGGACTCGTGGAGGCCCAGCTTGGCCATCACCACGAAGAGGACGCCCGCCACGACGTTGAGGCCGACCCCGATCCAGAAGATGACGTAGCTGATCGGGTCGAGCATGAGGCCCGCGCCGCCGACCGCGAACCCGACCAGGGCGACTGCCACGGCCGTCCAGGCGGCCGGGGTGTTGCCGTGGTTGTCAGACATGCGGGCTCCTCGGGCTGTGCTGTGGCTGGTGCGCTGGGCGGGTGCTCAGATTCTAGTGGGCGGGGCCGTCCGTCGGGTCGCGACCCTCGTCGAGCGCCTTCCACAGGTCGATGCTGCTCTGCTCCTCGGGCGGTACGCCGTCCTCGAGGGACGCCACCGCCGCGTCGGCGGAGGTGGCCGGGGCGTCGTACCGCCGACCCATCTCGGGCCAGGAGCGGACACCACGCACGGCGATCACCGAGGCGGCGAGACCCGCCCCGCCGGCGACGACGCCGACGTAGGCCCACAGGGTCCGGCCGGTGCCGAGGTCGAGTGTGCGCAGGTCGTCGGCCACCTCGCCGGGGCGCGCCGCCCAGGCCGCGACGGCGAACCCGACCACGGCGAGGCCGGCGAGCAGGCCGAGCCAGGCCACGGCGCGGCGTACCCGCCCGCGGGTGACCAGGACGACGCCCCAGGTCGCGAGCAGCACCAGCGCGGTCGCGGTCACCGGCGGTGCGGTGAGGTCGCCGCCGACGGACGCGGTCGAGGCGAACGCGGCGTCGCCGCTGCCGCCGTCGTCGATGGAGACCCAGGCCTGGTTGCCGGCCACGGCCGCCAGGGTGCCGCCCGCGAGGCCCAGCAGGACCGTCGGGCCGAAGGTGCTGCGCGGCTTCCGGTCCTGCGGGTCGGGCTCGCCGTCAGCCACTCAGCAGCCCCTGGTCGAAGCAGGTGCGGTCACCGGTGTGACAGGCCGCGCCAGTCTGGTCGACGCGGACGAGCACGGTGTCGCCGTCACAGTCGAGGCGGACCTCGACGACGTGCTGGACGTGGCCGGAGGTGTCGCCCTTGACCCAGTACTCCTGGCGCGAGCGGGACCAGTAGGTCGCCCGCCCGGTGGTGAGGGTGCGGTGGAGCGCCTCGTCGTCCATCCAGCCGAGCATCAGCACCTCGCCGGTGTCGTGCTGCTGGGCGATCGCGGCGACGAGGCCGCGTCCCTCGGCGTCGGGCGCGCGCTTGAGACGGTCGGCGATGGCGGGGTCCAGCGGGCTCACCCTGCGAGTATCCCGGGTGCGGTGTCACGGCCCGCTGTGGGTGGCGCAGACTGGTGCCCGACTCGGACGGAGCGGCTGCGCGGCGACATCGTCGGGGCCGCCTGTGCGACGACGGCTCGACGGGTCCGGGGCTCGCCGAGCGCGATCCTCAGTCTGCGGCCCTGGTCGGGGTCTCGGCTCGCGGGCCCGCCGAGTCCCCGGGACCTTGTTGCGCGACCCAGCTGCGGTGGAGCCCGGCATAGACGCTGCCCACCTCGGCGACCAGCACGGCGTGGGGTCCGCGCTGCACGACGCGGCCCTGGTCGACCACGACCACCTCGTCAGCGCTCTCGGCGGTCGACAGCCGGTGGGCGATGGTGACGCTGGTGCGACCCGACATCAGCCGCTCGAGCGCGCGGCCGATGCGCATCTCGAGCTGGGGGTCGACGGCGCTGGTCGCCTCGTCGAGGACGAGCAGGTCGGGGTCGGCGAGGTGGGCGCGGAGCAGCGCGACGAGCTGCCGCTCCCCCGCCGAGAGCGACTCGCCCCGCTGGCCGACCCGGGTGTCGAGGCCGTCGGGCAGGCCGGCGAGCCAGTCGCCGAGGCCCAGCTCGTCGGCGCTCGCCAGGATCTCCTCGACGGGCGCGCCGAGGCGGCCGTAGCGCACGTTGGCGGCGAGCGTGTCGTCGAAGAGAAAGCCCTCCTGGGGCACGAGCACGACGCTCGAGCGCAACGAGGTCGGGGTGATGTCGCGGACGTCGATGTCGTCGAGCAGCACCGCGCCGTGGGTGGGGTCCATCAGCCGCGTGAGCAGCTTGGCGAAGGTCGACTTGCCCGAGCCGGTCTCGCCCACGATCGCCACGCGGCGGCCGGACTCGATGGTCAGGTCGACGTCGCGCAGCACGGGGGGCCCGCCGGGATAGGCGAACTCGACGTGCTCGAACCGTACGTCGATCGGTCCACGCGGCAGGTCGTGACCGTCGGGGCCGGGGTCGACCAGGTCGGCCGGGGTGTCGAGGATGCCGATGACCCGGCGCCAGCCGGCGATCGCGCTCTGGGCGTCGGTGAGGATCTGGGTGCCGAGCTGCACCGGCCCGACGAAGAGCGTCACGAGGAACGCGAAGGCCAGGACCTCGCCGGCCGAGATCTGGTCGGCGAAGCCGAGCCAGATGCCGACGATGAGCACGCCCGCGTTGGCCAGGCCGGCCGAGAGCCCGCCGAGCGAGAACGAGACCGCCGTGAACCCCTGGGCGCGGGTGCTGGCCCGTTGGTAGATGTCGACGGCCTCGTCGATGCGCTGCTGGGTGCGGTCCTCGACGGCGTAGGACCGCACGACGGAGGCCCCGACGACCGGCTCGGAGATGGCCGACAGCATCGAGCCGACCTGCCGGCGTACGACCCCGTAGGCGTCGGACAGCTTGCGCTGGAAGAACCGGAGCGACAGGAAGAGCGGGGCGAAGCAGAGCCAGACCACGATCGCGAGCTGCCAGGAGTAGAAGAGCATCACGATGGTCGCGATGAGGACCTGGCCGACGCTGATCACGAACAGGAGCCCGCCGAAGACGAGGAACTGGCTGACCTGGTCGACGTCGCTGGTCACCCGGGAGACCAGGGAGCCGCGGCGCTCGCTGTTCTGCGTGAGGAGGGGCAGGTCGTGCACGTGGCGGAACGCCTTGATGCGCAGCGTGGCCAGGCCGCGCTCGGAGACCCGGAACAGCCGCGAGGTCATCAGGAAGGACGCGACGCTGGTGAGCACCACGGCCAGCGCCGCGACGAGGCCCATGAGCACGGTGAAGGAGAGGTCGGGGCCGCCGGCGCGGGACAGCCCGCGGTCGAGGGTCTGCTGCACGGCGATCGGGACGACGACCTGCCCGACGGAGGCCAGGACCGCGAGCGCGAGGGTGCCGCGGAAGCCGTCGGTCAGCTCGGGCGAGTGGTGGAGGCCGCGGCGGATCGTCTCCATGGCGCCGAGCTCTTCACCCGTCGTCATGGTGGTGCCCGAGGCCGAGGCCTTGCGCCCGGCGGCGACGGTCCCCTCAGGGGCGGTCCCGGCGTCGGCAGCCGTGTCGGCCGCGTCGGTGCTCATGCCGGCACCTCCTGCTGCTCGTAGGCGTTGACCAGCCGCGCGTAGGCCGGGGAGCGACCCAGCAGCTCGGCGTGGGTGCCGCGGTCGACGATGCGACCGCCCTCGAGGTGGAGCACCTCGTCGGCCAGCCCGATCGTCGCCTTGCGGTAGGCGACCACGACCAGCGTCGCCGCCGCGTCGACGCGGCGCAGCCCGGCGAGGATGCGGGCCTCGACCTCGGGGTCGACGGCGGAGGTGGCGTCGTCGAGGACCAGCAGCCGCGGGTGGCGCACGAGGGCGCGGGCCAGCGAGATCCGCTGGCGCTGGCCGCCGGAGAGCGACGTGCCGCGCTCGCCGAGCTTGGTCGACAGCCCGTCGGGCAGGGCGGCGACGAAGCCGTCGGCCTGGGCGGTGCGCAGGGCGGCCCAGATCTCGTCGTCGGACACGTCGGCACCGAGCGCGACGTTGCCGCGCACCGTGTCGTCGAAGAGGAACGCCGTCTGCGGGACGATCGAGACGACGTCGGCCAGCGCGCCGCGCGCGAGGTCGCGGACGTCGGCGCCGTCGATGAGGACCGCTCCGGCGTCGGGGTCGACGAGCCGGGTCAGCAGCGTCGTGAGGGTGCTCTTGCCCGACGCCGTGGCGCCGACGAGCGCGACCGTGCGACCCGGCTCGACGCTGAACGAGAGGCCCTCGAGCAGTCGCTGGTCGGCGGTGTAGGAGTAGGCGAGGTCGACGACGTCGAGACGGGCACCACCGGTCGCGGCCGGCACGGTGCCGTCGCCGTAGGGCATCTCGCCGGTGGTCCTGAGCACGGCGTCGACACGACGGAACCCGACCACGCTGCGCGGGAACTCGCCCAGGAGCCAGCCGATCGAGCGGATCGGGAACGACACGATCGTGAGCAGGTAGGCCACGGTGACGACGTCGCCGGCGTCGGTCGCCCCGCTGGTCACCCGCGAGACCCCGACGGCGAGCACGACGAGGACGCCGAGGTTGGGCAGCGCGGCGAGGGCGGGGTCGAACGCCGCCCTGATGCGGCCGACCCGGATGTTGACGTCGCGCAGCTCGCGGGCCTTGAGCGCGAAGCGGTCCATCTCCTCGCCCTCGCGGCCGAGGGTCTTGACGACCATCGCACCGTCGAAGGACTCGTGGGCGATCTCGCTGACCTCGGCCCGCAGCTCCTGGGCCCGGGTGGCCCAGCCCTGGGCGTAGCGCTGGTAGACGACGTTGGTCGCCAGCACCGCAGGGAAGACGAGCAGCCCGACCGTCGCCATCGCCACGTCGGCGACGAACATCTGCGCCACCGCGATCACCATCATCGCGACGGTGCCGACGGCCATCGGCAGCGGGGCGATCGGACCCCAGGCCGCCTCGACGTCGGAGTTGGCGTTGGACAGCAGCTCGCCGGTCGGGTGCTTCTGGTGCCACTCCATCGGCAGGGCGAGGTAGCGGCGGGTGACGGCGCGGCGGTAGTGGGCCTGCATGCGGTACTGCATGATGCCGGCGCCGAGCCGCCGCGCGACGATGCCGACCGCGCGCAGGATCGCGACCCCGACGAAGAGCGCCAGCACCGCGAGGAGCATGTCGCTGCCGATGTCGCCGTCCTCGAAGGCCGGCAGCACGACGTGGTCGGTCGACCAGCCGAGCACCCAGGCGTCGGCGACGGTGAGCGCCCCGAACAGCACGCTGCCGATCGTGGAGACGGTGAAGATCCACGGCTCGCGCTTGATCGCGACCCACAGCACCCGGAACCCGGCGCTGGTCGACCCGCGGCCGAGCTGCTCGACCGGGCCGGCCTGGTCGAGGCTCTCGGTGGTGCTCACGCTTCTCCTGACTGGGGGTCCGGCGACGGGCCCCGGGCGGCAACCTGTCGTCCCGGGCAGGCTATTCCCGGGCGCCGACATCCTGCTCATCCGAACGGCTCCCGACCGGTCGGCCGGGGTGCGTCCCAGTGAACGACCTCGAGCACGGTCGAGGTCAAGGGCTCGCTCCTAGGGTGGGGTCATGAGCCCCACCCTCGCCCGGCGCGAGCGCCGCGACCTGTGCGACCTCGCGCTCGACCTCGGGCCCGACGTACCGACCCTGTGCGGTGGGTGGGACGCGCGCCAGCTGCTCGCGCACCTCTACGTCCGCGAGCACCGTCCGCTCGGCGGGCTCGGCATCGCGGTGCCCCCGCTGTCGCGGCTGACCGACCAGGCGATGGAGCGCGCCGGGCGCGAGGAGTTCGCCCGCCTGGTCGGCAAGGTCCGCACGCCGGGCCTCACGCCGTTCGCCCTGCGGCCGGTCGAGGTGCTCGCCAACACGCTGGAGTACGTCGTCCACCACGAGGACCTCCGACGGGCGCAGGCCGGCTGGACGCCGCGCGTCCTCGACCCCGACGACCTCGACGCGGTGTGGCGGTCGATCCGCCTGGCCGGTCGGATGCTGGTGCGCCCGGCCGGCGTGCCGGTGTCGATCCGACGCACGGACACCGACGCGGTCGCGACGCTGCGCGGCGGCGAGCCGTCGGTGGTCGTCAGCGGTCCGGTCGTCGAGCTCGTGATGTTCCTCTACGGGCGGGACCGGGTCACGGGGCTGACGTTCGAGGGTCGCGACGAGCTGGTGGACCGGGTGCGCGCAGCCGACCTCGGGATGTAGGTCCAGCGGCGCGCGTCGTCACAGGACCTCAGCGCACCGGGTGACCGACCTCCGCGAGGGCGCCCTTGACCTCGCCGATCCGCAGCGTGCCGAAGTGGAAGACCGTGGCGGCCAGGACCGCGTCGGCGCCGGCGTCGACGGCGGGCGCGAAGTGGTCGAGCCGGCCTGCGCCGCCCGAGGCGATCACGGGGACCGACACCGCGGCGCGGACCAGGCGGATGAGGTCGAGGTCGAAGCCGTCCTGGGTGCCGTCGGCGTCCATGGCGTTGAGCAGGATCTCGCCCGCGCCGAGCTCGGCGGCCCTGGCCGCCCAGGCGACGGCGTCGAGACCGGCCGACTTGCGGCCGCCGTGGGTCGTGACCTCGAAGCCGGAGTCGGTGCCGCCGGTCGTCGTGGCGGTGACTCGTCGGGCGTCGACCGACAGCACCAGCACCTGGTTGCCGAAGCGGTCGGCGATCTCGGCGACCAGCTCGGGCCGGTGGATGGCGGCGGTGTTGACCGCCACCTTGTCGGCGCCGGCACGCAGCAGCCGGTCGACGTCGTCGACGCTGCTGACGCCTCCGCCGACGGTGAGCGGGATGAAGACCTCCTCGGCGCAGCGCGACACGATCTCCATCGTGGTGGCGCGGCCCTCGTGGGAGGCGGAGATGTCGAGGAAGGTCAGCTCGTCGGCGCCCTCGGCGTCGTAGGTGCGGGCGAGCTCGACCGGGTCGCCGGCGTCGCGGAGGTCGAGGAAGTTGATCCCCTTGACGACCCGGCCGGCGTCGACGTCGAGGCAGGGGATGACGCGTACGGCGAGGCTCACGAGGCGCCGCCGCGGGTCAGGGCGAGGGCGTCCTCGAGGGTGAAGCGGCCCTCGTAGAGCGCGGTGCCGGCGATGGCACCCTCCACTCCGTCGCCGACCAGCCCCATCAGGGCCTGGACGTCGTCGAGCGTCGTCACCCCGCCGGAGGCGATGACCGGGCGGTCGGTGGCGGCGCACACGTCGCGCAGCAGCTGGAGGTTGGGCCCCTGCAGCATCCCGTCCTTGTTGACGTCGGTGACGACGTAGCGCGCGCAGCCCTCGGCGTCGAGCCGGGCGAGCACCTCGTAGAGGTCGCCGCCCTCGCGGGTCCAGCCGCGCGCGGCGAGGGTGCGACCGCGGACGTCGAGCCCGATCGCCACCCGGTCGCCGTGCTCGGCGATGATCCTGGCGCACCACTCGGGCGACTCCAGGGCGGCGGTGCCGATGTTGACGCGACGGCAGCCGGTGGCGAGCGCGGCCTCGAGCGACTCGTCGTCACGGATGCCGCCGCTCATCTCGACGTCGATGTCGAGCGCGCCGACGATCTCGGCCTGCAGCTCGCGGTTGGTGCCGCGGCCGAAGGCGGCGTCGAGGTCGACGAGGTGCAGCCACTCGGAGCCGGCGTCCTGCCAGCGGCGGGCGGCGGCCACGGGGTCGCCGTACATCCTCTCGGAGCCGGCGACACCCTGGGTGAGCTGGACGGCCCGGCCCTCGGTGATGTCGACGGCGGGGAGCAGCTGGAGGTAGGTCACGGGTTCACTTCCGGTTCAGGATCGACACGACGATGGGGGCCACGAGCAGGCTGAGGAGCAGGAAGAGGGCGCGGGCGGCCCACGCGTCGGTGCCGAGCCAGATGAGGGCGTTGACCGCGACCACGAACGCGACGACGAGCCCGGTGCGCTGACGACGCCGGGCGGCCAGCGACCCGCTCTCGACCGGCGCCGGGCGCGGCACCCAGCCGGTCAGCCG
>NZ_JAURVJ010000032.1 GCF_030655615.1 Nocardioides sp. | reverse complement strand
CGGCTGAGGTGCGAGCGCAGCGAGCCTCGAAGTCAGCGCAGCAGGTGGCGGATCGCGGCGGCGTGCGCCTGGTCGCGGGTACGCCGACCGTGGTCGGCGTCGACGAACGCCGAGCCGACGAAGAGCGTGAGGACGAGCAGGCTGCGGCCCTCGACGTCGGCCGGGCCCTGGCAGAACTCCGCGAACAGCGGGCGCAGGAAGGCCATCCGCCGGTCGTCGACCCGGCGGACGCGCGCCGCGACCTGGTCGTCGCGCCGGCCCCAGTCGCGCACGGCGAGCTCGACCTGGAAGAGCCTGCCGCCCGCAGCAGCCAGCGCGAACAGTCGGCGCAGCCGGGTCCGTGCGTCGCCACCGCCCCGGTCGACGGTCTCGATGGCCTCGTCGACGAGACGCTCCTCCCAGGTGTCGAGCAGCGCCTCGAGCAGCGCCTGACGGTCGGCGAAGTGGTGGTAGAAGCCACCCTTGGTGACGCCGAGCTCCTTGGCGAGCGGCTCGACCCGGACGGCGTCCGGGCCACCCGAGGCGAGCAGTCGCAGGCCACCCTCGAGCCAGGTCTCACGCGGAGTTCGGACTGGTGCGGCCACGTCGCATACGCTAGCGTATGGATACGCCACCGTATGGAATGGAGACCGACCATGACGCTTCCTCCCGGACAGTGGGTCGTCGACGGGTTCCCGCGCTTCGGTGCGGCGCTCGACCAGCCGCCCCCGAGGGTGCCGCCGGGCTCGGCCATCGAGGTCGTGGGCCTCGCGGGTGACGAAGGTGCGGTCACGGCAGACGAGCTGGCAGGTCTGCCGCGCGTCGAGCTCGAGGCCGACTTCCACTGCGTCTCGGGCTGGACGGCGCTGGGACTGCGGTGGGAGGGGGTGCGGCTCGCCGACGTGCTCGGGCCGCGGCTCGGGAGCGGGGCCGAGCGGCCGGCGTACGTCGTGCTCGAGGGTCACGACGGCTACCGCGCGGTGCTCGCCCTCGAGGACGCGCTCGGCGAGGACGTGCTGCTCGCCGACCGCCTCGGCGGCGAGCCGCTGACGCCCGAGCACGGCGCGCCGCTGCGGGTGGTGAGCCCGCAGCAGTACGGCTTCGTGAGCGTCAAGCACCTGCGCCGGATCGAGCTGCACGCGACGGAGCCACGGCTGCGCTACCACCCGGTGGCCTCGGTCGACCGCGGGCTGCGCCTGGTCAAGCCGCACCGGCGGGCGCGGGTGTGGCGCGAGGAGCGGCACCGCTACGTGCCGGCGTGGGTCGTGCGCCGGGTCTATCGCCTCGTGGTCCCGCGGCTGGCGCCGCGGGTCGCGCCGGGTCGGGCCGGAGTCGACAGGCTTGGAGCCGACCGCTAGACCGGAGGCATGCAGACACGACACATCGGCAGCCACGAGGTGGGTGCGGTCGGCCTCGGCCTGATGACCTTCGACCAGAGCGGCACCCAGCCGCGCCAGCAGCTCGTCGACACCGTGCGCACCGCGCTCGACGCCGGCGTCACGCTCCTCGACACCGCCGACGCCTACGGGCCCGGCGACGAGAAGGGGGCGGGCGCGCAGGGCGAGAACGAGCGGCTGATCGCCTCGATCCTCGACGAGCTCGGCGTGCGCGGCCAGGTGCTGCTCGCCACCAAGGGCGGCCACGTGCGCACCGACGGCGGCGGCTGGGGTCTCGACAGCTCGGCGACCCACCTGCGCGCGGCCGTCGACGCGAGCCTCGAGCGCCTCGGCGTCGAGCAGCTGGCGCTGTGGCAGCACCACCGGCCCGACCCGTCGGTGTCCTACGACGAGGTGGTCGGGACGCTGCGCGAGATCCACGAGTCCGGCAAGGTCGCGATGGTGGGCCTCTCCAACGCCGACCCCGACCAGATCCGGCTCGCCCACTCGGTGCTCGGCGACGCGCTGGTGAGCGTGCAGAACCAGTACAGCCCGGCCTTCCGCTCCAGCGCCCCCGAGATCGACGTGTGCGAGGAGCTCGGCCTGGCCTTCCTGCCGTGGAGCCCGCTCGGCGGCCTCGGCAGCGCCAAGGACCTCGCCGACGAGCACCCGGCCTTCGCCTCGGTCGCCGAGGCCCACGGCGTCAGCCCCCAGCAGGTCGCCCTCGCCTGGGAGCTCGCCCGCTCGCCCGTCGTCATCCCCATCCCCGGCGCCAAGCGTCCCCAGTCGATCCGCGACTCCGCCGCCGCCGCCGACCTCCGGCTCACCCCTGACGACCTCGCCGCCCTCGACGCCTCCTGACCGCCGACCCGTCGTAGATCTACGACGGGTCAGCGTCGTCTTCAGGTGGGGAGGCGGTCGTCGCGGGCGGTGACGAGGGCGGTCGGGGCGGTGAGGCGCCAGGCCTCGAAGGTGAGCTCGGCGAGCTCGTCGCGCTCGACGCCGTCGAGGTGGACGACGACCCAGCCGAAGGCACCGGCGGTGAACTGGACCTCGAAGACCTCCGGGCGCTCGGCGACCAGGGCGAGCTGCTCGGCCAGGGTCTGCTTGAGGCCGACGGTGCGGGTGGGCTCCCAGAGGTAGCCGAAGGTGTGGCCGCTCACCACGAACTTGGCGTAGCGGCCGTGGTCGGTGCGCACGACCTCCGGCAGCTGGTGCACGAGCTCGAGGTAGTCGGTGATGCGCGTCGGCACGCCGTCATCCTGCCAGCGCGACGCGAGCCCGCTCGGGCCGCGGGTGGAGACTGAGGCCATGACCTCGTTGCTCACGTCCCGCCCGGTCAAGACCTGGCTGACCGACATGGACGGCGTCCTCGTGCACGAGGAGGTGCCGATCCCGGGGGCGACCGACTTCATCCGGGCGCTCAAGGAGTCGGGCTGCCGGTTCCTGGTGCTGACCAACAACTCGATCTACACCCCGCGCGACCTGCGCGCGCGGCTGCTGGGCAGCGGGATCGACGTGCCCGAGGACGCCATCTGGACCTCGGCCCTGGCGACGGCTCAGTTCCTGGCCGACCAGCGGCCCTACGGGACGGCGTACGTCGTGGGCGAGGCGGGGCTGACGACCGCGCTGCACGACATCGGCTACGTGATGACCGACCGCGACCCCGACTACGTGGTGCTCGGCGAGACGCGCACCTACTCGTTCGAGGCGATCACCAAGGCGATCCGGCTCGTGGCGGCGGGGGCGCGGTTCATCGCGACCAACCCCGACCCCAGCGGCCCCAGCCAGCAGGGCCTGCTGCCCGCGACCGGCTCGGTGGCGGCGCTGATCAGCACGGCGACCGGGCGGACGCCCTACTTCATCGGCAAGCCCAACCCGCTGATGATGCGCAGCGCGCTCAACCGGATCGACGGGCACTCCGAGTCGACGGTGATGGTCGGCGACCGGATGGACACCGACATCATCAGCGGCCTCGAGGCCGGGCTGCGGACCGTCCTCGTCACGACGGGTTCGACGCGGCCGGAGCAGGTGGAGACGTTCCCCTACCGGCCGACGGAGATCGTCGACTCGATCGCCGACCTGGTGTCGCTGGTCGTCCCACCCGCGGACTGACGCCGGAAGGGGCGCGCCGGGCGGCAGGTGGCAGCCTGTCCCCATGGACGTCGACCGGGTCAGAGCATCGTTCCCCGCGCTGGCCTCGGGCCTGGCGCGCTTCGACGGACCGGGCGGCTCGCTCGTGCCCGACGAGGTCGCCCGGACCGTGGCCGCCGCGATGACGTCGGGCATGTGCCAGCGGGGGACCGTGACCGAGCCCGAGCGGCTGGCCGAGGCGACCACGACCGAGGCGCGCGCGGCGGTCGGACGGTTCCTCGGCGCGGACCCGCGCGGGGTCGTGTTCGGCCGGTCGATGACGGCGCTCGCCTTCGACCTGGCACGGACGCTGGCCCGGTCGTGGGGCCCGGGCGACGAGGTCGTCGTGACCCGGCTCGACCACGACGCCGACATCCGGCCCTGGGTCGTCGCGGCCGAGCGCGCCGGCGCGACCGTCCGCTGGCTCGGCTTCGACCCGGTGACCACCGAGCTCGACGACGTCTCGACGGTGCTGTCGCCCCGCACCAGCCTGGTGGCGGTCACCGCGGCCTCCAACCTCTTCGGCACCCGGCCGCCCGTGCGGGCGATCGCCGACGCCGCCCATGCGGTCGGGGCACTGGTGCACGTCGACGCGGTCCACCTGGCCGCCCACGCCCCCGTGTCGATCACCGAGCTGGGCGCGGACTTCCTGTCGTGCTCGCCGTACAAGTTCTTCGGGCCGCACCTCGGCGTCCTCGCCGCCGACCCCGCGCTCCTCGAGACGCTCCACCCGGACAAGCTGCTGCCGTCGACCGAGGTCGTGCCCGAGCGGTTCGAGCTCGGCACGCTGCCCTACGAGCAGCTCGCCGGCGTGACCGCGGCGCTGGCCTTCATCGACGACATCGGCGGGATGGCCGAGGTCGAGGCCTACGAGGACGGGCTGCTCGAGCGGCTGCTCACCGGCCTCGGTCGGCTGCCGCACGTGCGCGTGCACGGCTCGCCCGCCCGTCGTACGCCGACCGTGCTGCTGCAGGTCGACGGGTTCGCGGGCGAGCAGGTCCGGATCGCTCTCGCCGAGCGCGGCGTGCTGGCCCCGGCCGGCAGCTTCTACGCCCTCGAGGCCTCGCGTCACGCCGGGCTGGGTGACGCGGGCGGCGTGCGGGTGGGGCTGTCGCCGTACTCCACCGGCGCCGAGGTCGACCGGCTCCTCGACGGGCTGGCGGCGCTCGGGTCGTCGGCCTGAGCTGGCGGTCGGCCGGCCGGGGACTCCGACACCCCCCGGGGGTATCCCCATCCTCAGTCGACGGCGCGGCGGTCGTGGTCGAGGCGGACGGCCTCGAAGTGACGTGACAGCACCGCGACGAGCAGCATGACCGCGACGTAGCCCAGGACGGGGTAGGCGTAGGGGCCGGCGGCGAAGGCCACGAAGACGACCCCGAGCAGGGCCGGCACCTGCAGCGTGACGGCGGTCGGCCGGTGCCAGAGGCCGCACAGCACGGCGGAGCTGGCGCCGACGACCGCGATGGTGCTCGCCGTCAGCAGGACGTCGGCCTGGGTGACGGTGGCGATGCCGACGAGCAGCGCGCCCAGGCCCGCCAGGCCGACGACGAACACGACCCCGATGTCGAGGGAGGTCGCGGGAGCGCCGGCGTCGTCGGGCATGGCGGAAGCGTAGGGCGCGTCAGGTCAGGCGGGCGAGGGTCAGCCCGAAGTCGCCGTCGGGGTCGGTGAAGAGCCGGACCGTCTCGAAGCCGGCCGCGTCGAGCTCGGCGCGGATGCCGTCGGGACGGAACTTGGTCGAGATCTCGACGTGGATCTCGTCGCCGACGTGGAGGTCGAGCTCGAGGCCGGCGCCCGGGACGCGGACGTGCTGGGGCGACTCGGCGCGGAGGCGGAGGTCCATCCGCTCCATGTGACCGTCCCAGAACGGCACGTAGGAGAACGCGCCGAGGTCGAAGTCGGCTCCGAGCTGGCGGTTGAGGACGGCCAGGCTGTTGCGCACGAAGCGGTCGGTCACGCCGCCCTCGTCGTGGTAGGCCGCGACCAGCCGGTCGACCGGCTTGACCAGGTCGGTGCCGAGCAGCAGCCAGTCGCCCGGCTCGAGCGAGTCGGCCAGCGCGCCGAGGAACGCGCCGCGCTCCTCGACGTAGAGGTTGCCGATGGTGCCGCCGAGGAACGCCACCATCCGACGCCCGCCCGGCTCGTTGGCCGGGAGGTGCGACAGGTGCAAGGTGAAGTCGCCGACGACCGCCTCGACCGCGAGGCCGGGGTAGCGCTCGCTGAGCATCGCCCCGGCGTCGCGCAGGGTCTGCTCGGAGACGTCGACCGGCACGAACCGGCGCAGCCGTCCGGCGGCGGCGAACGCGTCGAGCAGGGTGCGGGTCTTGTCGCTGGTGCCGGAGCCGAGCTCGACCACCGTCGTCGCGTCGCTGGCGGCGACGACGTCGGCGGCGTGGTCGAGCAGGATGCGGCGCTCGGCCTCGGTCGGGTAGTAGGCCGGCAGCCGGGTGATCTCGTCGAAGAGGCGGGACCCCTCGTCGTCGTAGAGCCACTTGGGTGGCAGGCGGAGCGGGTGGGACCCGAGCCCGCGGCGTACGTCGTCGACCAGCGAGCCGGACGCCCAGTCGCTGTCGACGAGCACCGAGACCTTCAGCTCCGTCATGCGCCCACCGCCGGCGCGCCGCCGTCGGCGAGGCGCAGCCCGGAGACCGCCCACCGCGAGGCGTGCGGGAAGAAGTTGCGGTAGGTGGTGCGGGCGTGGCCGGGCGAGGTGAGCGCGCAGCCGCCGCGCAGCACCATCTGGTTGGACATGAACTTGCCGTTGTACTCCCCGATCGCGCCCTCGGCCGGGTGGAAGCCGGGGTAGGGGTGGTAGGCGGAGGAGGTCCACTCCCAGCAGTCGCCGTGGACCTGGCGGAGCCCGCCGGTGGCCGGGCCGGCCGCACGCGGGTGGAAGACGTCGCCCGACGACGGCTCCTGGCCAGGGCCGGTGGAGGCGACGGCGTGCTCCCACTCGGCCTCGGTCGGCAGTCGCTTGCCGGCCCAGGTCGCGTAGGCCTCGGCCTCGTAGAAGCTGACGTGGCAGACCGGGGCGCCGGGGTCGACCGGCCAGGTGCCGTGGAGCGTGTGCTCGAACCAGACCCCGTCGTGCTGGGTCCAGTAGAGCGGGGAGTCCCAGCCCTCGGCGTTGACGCGGCCCCAGCCGTCGGAGAGCCACAGCTCGTGGCGCCGGTAGCCGCCGTCGGCCATGAAGGCCTGCCACTCGGCGTTGGTGACCAGCCGGTCGGCGAGCCGGTAGGGCTCGAGCCACTGCCGGTGGCGGGGGAGCTCGTTGTCGAAGTGGAACCCCTGGGTGGTCGGGTCGTGGCCGACCTCGACCAGGCCGCCCTCGACCTCGACCCAGCCGAGGTCGTCGGGCTCGCTGGGGTCGGTGTAGGTGGCCGGGGCGCCGACGTAGACCGGCTGGAGCGGGTTGCGCGAGAGGACGTGCTTGATGTCCATCAGCAGCAGCTCCTGGTGCTGCTGCTCGTGGTGGAAGCCGAGCTCGATCGTCGCGGAGAGCTTGTCGAGGGTGCCGCCGTCGAGGCGGGTGACGAGGTCACGGACGCGGTCGTCGACGTTGGCGCGGTAGTCACCGACCTCGTGGACGCCGGGCCGGGTGATGAGACCACGGTCGGGGCGGGAGAAGCGCGGACCGAGCGTCTCGTAGTAGCTGTTGAACAAGAACCAGTACTGGTCCTGGAAGGGGGCGAAGCCGGCCTCGTGGTCGGCCAGCAGGAAGGTCTCGAAGAACCAGGTGACGTGGGCGCGGTGCCACTTCGTCGGCGACACGTCAGCCATGGACTGGACGGTCTGGTCCTCGGGGGAGAGGGGCGCAGCCAGCCTCTCGGTGTGCGCACGGACCTCGTCGTAGCGCTGCACGAGCGCGATCGGGTCCCAGTCGGTCGGCCAGTCGGCCGGGGTCTGCGTGGTGGTGGTCATCCCACGAGTGAACACGACGCCACCGACAAGGTCGACACCCTGAGACGTCACGTCACCGTCTCGTCACACGAACGTGAGCCCCTCGCCACGGTAGGTCGGCACCACGTCCACCACCTCGTCACCCGCCACGAGGTGGAAGTCGGCGACCCGCTCACCGAGCTCCCCGGCCTTGGCGTGGCGGAACCAGACGCGGTCGCCGATCGCCAGGTCGTCGGCGGCGGCACCGCGCAGGGGCGTCTGCACCTCGCCCGCACCCTCGGCGCCGAGCAACCCCAGCCCCACCGGGTACGTCGGCACGGGCAGCCGGTCCGGCCCGGCGGGACCCGACGCGATCCAGCCCCCGCCGGCCACGGTGACCAGCCCGGGTCCCGGGCGCCGCGTGACCGCCAGCGCGAAGAGCGCGGCGGGGGCCGGGGTGAACGAGTCGTAGCCGTCGAAGAGCGCCGGCGCGAGCAGCCCCGAGCCGGCCGCGACCTCGGTCACCGAGGGGTCGGCGACGGTCGTCTCGATCGAGCCGGTGCCGCCGCCGTTGACGAGCTCGAGGTCGGCGACCTCGCGGACCGCCGCCACCACCGCGCCGCGGCGCTCGGTCAGCTCGGCGACCGAGGCGCGCTTGAGGCGTCGTACGGCCAGGCCCCGGAGGGTGCTGGCGACCCCGCCGGCGGGCCGGTCCTGCAGCCCCGCCACCTGGCCCTCGTAAGCCATGACGCCGACGAGCGTGAAGACCGGGTCGGCCGCGACCGCCCGCGCCAGCGCCACCGCCTCGCCCACGGAGTGCACCGGTGAGCGCCGCGGCCCGAGGTGCACCCGGCCGTCGAGGTAGCGGAGCGAGGCGTCCAGGTCGAGGCAGATCCGGATCGGCTGCTCGACCTGCGCGACGGTCGCGCGCACCAGGTCGAGCGACTCCACCGAGTCGACCATCAGCGTCACACGCTCGAGCAGCACGGGGTCGGCGGCCAGCCGGCGCAGGGCGGCCCGCTCGGCGGTGGGGTAGCCCACCACGACGTCCTCCACGTCCATCCCGTCGGCCAGCCAGAGCGCCTCGGCGAGCGTGAAGGCGAGCACGCCGGCGTAGCCCTCCTGGTCGAGGACCCGCTGCAGCAGCGCCCGGCAGCGCACCGACTTGCTGGCCACCCGGATCGGCGTGCCGCCCGCGCGGCGGGCGAGGTCGGCGGCGTTGGCGTCGAACGCATCGAGGTCGACCACCGCCAGCGGCGCGTCGAGGTGCTGTGTCGCGTGCTCGAGACGGGCATGCTGGCTGACCATGAGTGCGAGTCAAGCCAGCCCCACCGACTGGCGCAACTGGGCGGGCAACCAGAGCGCCGACGGCATCGAGGTCGTGACGCCCTCCACCGCCGACGAGGTCGCGCCCCTCCTGGCCGGCGCCGGCGCCCGCGGACGGCGGGTCCGCCCGATCGGCAGCAGCCACTCCTTCACCGCCATCGGCCGCCCCGAGCACGTCCAGCTCCGCCTCGACCGCCTCGACCGCGTGCTCCACGCCGACACCGCCACCGGGCTGGTCACCGTCGAGGCCGGCATCCGCCTCAGCGCGCTCAACCGGGCTCTCGACGCCCTCGGCCTGGCGATGACCAACCTCGGCGACATCGACGAGCAGACCCTCGCCGGGGCCATCTCGACCGGCACCCACGGGACCGGCGCGCGGTTCGGCGGCCTCGCGACCCAGGTCCGCGCCCTCGTGCTCGCGCTCCCCGACGGATCGACCCTCACCTGCTCGCCCGAGGAGAACCCCGAGGTCTTCGCCGTCGCCCGGGTCGGCCTCGGCGCGCTCGGCGTCGTCACCGCGGTCACCCTGCAGACCGAGCCGGCCTTCGGACTCCACGCGCGGGAGGGGAGCAGCACGCTCGACGAGGTGCTCGAGCGGTTCGACGAGGACGCGGCGACGACCGACCACGTCGAGTTCTACTGGTTCCCGCACACCCGCCGGGTCCTCACCAAGCACAACACCCGCGTCGGGCTCGACGACCTCGCCCCGCTCTCGCGCCGCCGCGCCTGGTGGGACGACGACTTCCTCAGCAACACGGTCTTCGGCGGCCTCGTCGGCGCCGGGCGTCGCGTGCCTGCGCTGGTCCGGCCCCTGGCGCGCGTCTCGGCGTCGGCGCTCGGCGACCGCGCGTTCAGCGACGTCTCCCACCGCGTCCTCACCTCGCCGCGGCGGGTGCGCTTCGAGGAGATGGAGTACGCCGTCCCGCGCGAGCACGGGCTCGACGTCGTCCGCGAGCTCGTGCGGGCCGTCGAGCGCAGCCGCTGGGGGATCGCCGTACCCGTCGAGGTGCGGGTCGCGGCCGCCGACGACATCGCGCTCTCGACCGCCGAGGGCCGCGACACCCTCTACGTCGCCGTCCACACCGCCCCCGGCAGTCCCGACCGGGCGGCGTACTTCGCCACGCTCGAGGCCATCGCCGGCGACGTCGGCGGCCGGCCCCACTGGGGCAAGCTGCACGGTCTCGACGCGGCCGACCTGCGCGAGCGCTACCCGCGCTTCGAGGAGCTGCGCGCCCTGCGCGACCGGCTCGACCCGCAGCGGGTGCTCGGCAACGACCACCTCGCGCACGTGCTGGGACCGTGACGGTTGGACCGTGACCAGGGAGGGGTGGGCGTCGTTGGTCCAGAGACCCGTTCTCTGGAGGACCGATGAACCGCTTCACCCGTCTGCTCGCCAGCGGCACCACCGCCGCCCTCGCCGCCGCGCTCCTGCTGGCGCCGAGCCCCGGTGAGGCCGCGCCGGCGAAGCGGAAGACGACCTTCACCGCGGCCTCGCGCGCGACGATCACGCCCGGGGTGATGGCCTACACCGCCGGCGCGCAGTGCACCGCCAACTTCGTGTTCACCGACGCCGTCGGCGGGGTCTACGTCGGCTACGCCGCCCACTGCGCCGGCAAGGGCGAGGCCACCGACACCAACGGCTGCGGCACGGCGTCGCTCCCGCTCGGCACGAAGGTCGACTTCGTCCGGGGCGGCAGCCTCGTCAGCGGCGGGACCCGCCTCGGCGGCGGCCGCCTCGCCTACTCCTCGTGGCTGACCGAGAAGAAGATCGGCATCACCGACCCCACCACCTGCGCCTACAACGACTTCGCGCTGGTCAAGGTCGACCCCAAGGACGTCAAGAAGGTCAACCCGTCGGTGCCGTTCTGGGGCGGGCCGAGCGGCCTCGACACCAACGGGCTGCGCCTGGGCGACCAGGTCTGGAGCTATGGCAACTCCAGCCTGCGCGCCGGGCTGACCGTCCTGTCGCCCAAGCTCGGCGCAGGGCTCGGCGACGCCGCCTCCGACCGCGGCTGGTCGCACCCGCTCTACACCGTCACCCCCGGCATCCCCGGAGACTCGGGCTCCGGCTTCATGACCGCCGGCGGCAAGGCGGTCGGCACCCTGTCGACCGTCGCCCTCGCGCCCCTCCCGGCCTCCAACAACCTCGGCGACCTGGCCAAGGAGCTCGCCTTCGCCCAGAAGCACTCCGGGATCAAGGGCCTCCAGCTGACCCGCGGCACGGTGGCGTTCAACGGCCGCCTCTGAGCGGCCGACGGGCCGTCGTACGGCGGTCCCCGGGCGGTCCTCCGACGATCGATCAGGCGGGGATGGCCCGTCCGGGCCCCCCTCGCTGCCCTTCCGGACCTGGTGCGGACGAGAACGATTCCTCAAGATTGACTGAACGCCCGCTGAATGTTCAGCACGATGATGGACTTTGGCAGAACCGGTCAGACGCGGGTGGTCTAATGGGACCGCTCCCGGGGCACGGGTCACCGGAGCATCGCGACGCTGGACCCCACAGCGGCGGCCGCACACGATCACGAGGACAGACGACCATGGCACGCAGCACGACGCGCTTGAAGCGAGTCGCGACCGTGGTCCCCCTCGCGCTCGTCTCGGCGGCCTGGACGACGCACCTGGCCGGCGCCGG
>NZ_JAURVJ010000031.1 GCF_030655615.1 Nocardioides sp. | reverse complement strand
AGGCGGGTGCACAGAGTTACGGCGGCCATAGCGACAGGGAAACACCCGGTCCCATACCGAACCCGGAAGTTAAGCCTGCCAGCGCCGATGGTACTGCAGCCGCGAGGCTGTGGGAGAGTAGGACGCCGCCGGACAAACATTCGCAGAGAGGCGACCCGTTATCGGGTCGCCTCTTTGTGTTTTTCGCACTTCCCCCCTGTGGAATTGACCGGGAGTCGTGCACAAGCACCCCTCCTGCGCGGTCTATCCACAGGGTTGTCGGACCATTACCGACGTTGTCGGCGCCGGCCACGAGCCTTCTGCGCAGGAGGTGAGGTGCAATGGCTGCATCAAAGGTGGCACAGGACGACGTGACGACGCTGGATATGACCGACGTCGTCAACGAGGTGCGTCTGGTCGGACGGCTCTCGGCCGAGCCCGAGGAGAAGGAGCTGCCGAGCGGTGACGTCCTGGTGTCGTTCCGCGTGGTGGTGCCCCGGGTGCCGGACGCCAAGAGCAAGGTGACGGTGGACGCTCTCGAGTGCGTCGCCTGGACGGCGCGGGCGAAGCGATCGGTGCGGTCCTGGCGGCTCGGCGACGTCGTCGAGGTGACCGGGTCGCTGCGCCGACGGTTCTTCAGGACCGCGGCGGGCCCGGCGTCGCGGGTGGAGGTGGAGGTGACGAGGGGACGCGTTGTTCGTCGTGCCAGGACCTGATGAAGACGCCGAAGGCCGGCTTGGGCTGGAACGAGGTCGCCTTCTCGGGGAACAGCCGCCCCGCTCCCACGACTTGCTGCACCTGGGCCAGCGTCGGCGCCGGCATGAGGAGCGCGATTCCGTGATCGGGCCCCGCCTGGTGCAGGGCGTCCTGAGCAGCGTGGTGGTAGGTGATCCGGCTCGGCCCGTGGGCGAGCGACGGGACGAGCCGGTCGTGGAGCACCTCCACCTCGACGCGGCCGTCTGCGAGCTCGAGGTCGATGACCAGCCAGGTCTCGTTGTCGGTGGCCACGAGCGTGGAGGGCCCGAGAGCGGCGACGGCTTGCTCCTGGGTCGTCTCGCGAGTGCGGATGTCGAGAGCAGCTGCCGCGTCGGCGACGTCGCGGACCGACGACCCGACGAGCACGCGGTGGATGGCGCCAAGGAAGAGCGGGGTGTCGTCGTGGTCGACGAGCATCGCGAGGCCTCGATCGGTGGGTGCACCGGGATCACGGGCCTGGAGCTTGAGGTAGGCGGCGTAGCGGTGGTGGCCGTCGGCGATCAGGGCCGTCGTGGGGGCCAGGAGATCGCCGACGGAGGAGAGCAGCTCCGGGTCCCGCAGCGTCCAGAGCCGGTGCAGCTGGCCGCTGCGGTCCACGAGCTGCTCGGCCGGTGCGGCTCGCACCGTGCGCAGCAGGTCCCGGAGCGGGGCGGGTGAGCGCTGGACGAGCAGGATCGGTGCCGGGTTGATGCCCATCTCGGCCATCCGGTCGGCGAGGTCGTCCGCCTGGGCCGGATAGATCCCCTCGTGCGGCAGCAGAGCTCGCTGGTCGAGGCGCACCGCACGCCGGGAGACGTCGACCGCGCCGACGAGGCCGCGGACGGTGATGCCGCTGACGGTGTACTCGTGCAGGTAGAGCGCGGGCTCGGCGTCGTGGACGAGGAAGCCGCGCTGCTCCCAGGTGCGGAGTCGTTCCTGCACGTCGTGGTAGGGCCGGGCCAGGGTGCGGGCGGAGGCCGGGTCCGAGATCCGGGAGCCGGCGAGCCGGAGCGCGCGGAAGGGGGCGAGTCGGAGCGGCCCGGCGACGAGAGGTGGGGTCACCGGCGCCTGGTCCATCCGGGCAGCCTACGAGGCCGGTGCTGAGCACGGGACCGGGCGCGCCTGCTGCGAGAGTGGGGACATGCTGTCGTCGTCCTCGTCCCCGCTGTGCCGCGCCTACGACCTCGCGATGCTCGACCTCGACGGCGTCGTCTACGTCGGGCGGGACGCCGTACCCGGGGCGGCCGAGCACCTGGCGGCCGCGCGCGAGGAGGGCATGGGCGTCGCGTTCATCACCAACAACGCCTCGCGCCCGCCCGGTGCCGTGGCCGACCACCTCAACGACCTCGGTGTCCCGGCGACGGCTGCGGACGTGGTGACCTCGGCCCAGGCGGCCGCAACGGTGCTGCGCGACCGGCTGGGCGAGGGGGCACGGGTGCTGCTCCTGGGAGCGGCCGGGCTCGAGGAGGCGCTGGCCGAGCGCGGGTTGGTGGCGGTCGGGGTCGACGACGACGCCGAGGCGGTGGTGACGGGCTACGGACCGCAGGTGCCGTGGGGCGACATCATGCGAGCGGCGGTCCGGATCCGCGAGGGACTGTGGTGGGTGGCCAGCAACACCGACGGCACGATCCCCACGCCCTACGGCATCGCTCCGGGACACGGGGTGCTGGTCGACACGGTGCGGCGGTTCTCGGGTGTCGAGCCCGTGGTGGCCGGCAAACCCGAGCGGCCGCTGCTCGACGAGACCGTCCGGCGCGTCGGAGGCGAGCGCCCGCTGATGGTGGGCGACCGGCTCGACACCGACATCAAGGGCGCCCGGACGGTCGGCATCGACTCGCTCCTCGTGCTGACCGGGGTGACCGGTCTGGCCGAGGTCGTGTCGGCACGGGAGGAGGAGCGCCCGTCCTACGTCGGGCTCGACCTGCGAGCGCTGACCGAGCCGCAGGAGGCCCCCGAGCAGGCCGACGGGAGCTGGAGCCTCGGCGGCTGGACCGCAACGGTCGACGACGGGACGCTCAAGGTGGCGGGCGGCGGGGCCGCCGGAGACTGGTGGCGGGTGGTCGCGGCCGCCGCCTGGGAGTTCCTCGACGCCTCGGGAGATGTCGCCGACACGACGGGGCTGACCGCTCCCGACCCCGATGCTCGATAGGCTCGACCCATGATCGACGAGCTCGACGACCTGCCCGCGGAGCGCCCCGACGCGACCGGCATCGACCGGGTCGACGCCGTGATCGACGCCGTGGCGAGCGTGGGGGACCGTCCGCTGGCCGAGCAGGTCACCGTGTTCGAGCAGGCCCACGGCGAGCTGCGGCGGAGTCTCGACGCGCCCGGCCCGGCCTGACCGTGCCGCCCCGGCGGCTGCGCCTTGACGCCGAGCTCGTACGACGCAACCTCGCCCGCTCGCGGGAGCATGCGGCCGAGCTCGTCACCGCCGGGCGGGTGAAGGTGTCCGGGTCGGTGGCGACCAAGCCCGCGACCGGGGTGACGACCGACGTCGCGATCGTCGTGGCGGACGACCCCGACCGGCCGGACTACGTGTCCCGAGGCGGTCACAAGCTCGCGGGGGCGCTCGACGTCTTCGAGCCGGCCGGGCTGGTGGTCGCCCGCCGGCGCTGCCTCGACGCGGGCGCGTCGACCGGTGGGTTCACCGACGTCCTGCTGCGACGGGGGGCGCGGGAGATCGTCGCGGGCGACGTCGGCTACGGCCAGCTGGCCTGGTCGCTGCAGAGCGACGACCGGGTCGTGGTGCGCGACCGCCAGAACGTCCGCGAGCTGACCCCCGACCTCATCGGCGGCGCCGTCGACCTGGTGGTGGGGGACCTGTCGTTCATCTCGCTGAAGCTGGTGCTCGACGCGCTGCTCGGGGTGACGGCGGCCGACGGGGACCTGGCGCTGATGGTCAAGCCGCAGTTCGAGGTCGGCAAGGACCGCGTCGGCAAGGGCGGGGTGGTGCGCGACCCGGCGTTGCGGATCGAGTCGGTCGAGCACGTCGCCGCGGAGGCTGCCCAACGCGGGTGGGGTGCCCGGATGGTGACCCGCAGCCCGCTGCCGGGACCGTCGGGCAACGTCGAGTTCTTCCTGTGGCTGCGGCGGGGCGAGCCCGAGATCTCGACCGACGACGTCGCGCGGGCTGTGCACGGCGCCGACGAACCGTCGGTGCCGGGTGAGAGGCTGGAGACATGAGCACCCGACGCGTCCTCCTGCTGGCCCACACGGGCCGCGCCGAGGCGCGGGCGGTGGCGATCGCGTTCGTCGAGGGCCTGACCCGCGAGGGCGTCGTCGTCCGGCTGATGGCCGCCGAGGCCAAGGACCTGGGTCTGGCGCCGGGAGAGACCGGCGCGGGCATCGAGCTCACCGAGTCCGAGACCGACGCCAGCCGCGACTGCGAGCTCAC
This sequence comes from Nocardioides sp., assembly GCF_030655615.1. Taxonomy (GTDB): domain Bacteria; phylum Actinomycetota; class Actinomycetes; order Propionibacteriales; family Nocardioidaceae; genus Nocardioides. The sequence goes on along the minus strand of NZ_JAURVJ010000031.1, from coordinate 15,332 downwards.
CCTGGTCATCGGCGGCGACGGCAGCATCCTGCGCGCGGTCGAGTTCACCCACGACAGCGGCACCCCGGTCCTCGGGGTCAACCTGGGTCACGTCGGCTTCCTCGCCGAGGCCGAGGTGGGCGAGATGGAGTCGACGATCAGGGCGATCGTCGACGGCACCTACACGGTCGAGGACCGGCTCACGCTCGACGTCGAGGTGATCCGCGACGGCGAGGTGGTCGACCGCACCTTCGCCGTCAACGAGGCCAGCGTCGAGAAGGCCGCACGCGAGCGCATGCTCGAGGTCGTCGTCGAGGTCGACGGGCGCCCCCTCTCGCGGTGGGGCTGCGACGGGGTGGTCTGCGCGACCCCCACGGGCTCGACCGCCTACAACTTCAGTGCCGGCGGCCCGATCGTGTGGCCACAGGTCGAGGCGCTCTGCCTGGTCCCGCTCAGCGCCCACGCCCTGTTCGCCCGGCCGATGGTGGTGGCGCCCGACTCGCTGATCGCGATCGAGGTGCTGGCCCGAAACCAGGGCTCCGGCGTCCTGTGGTGCGACGGACGACGGACCGTCGACCTGCCGCCCGGCGCCCGGATCGAGGTACGCCGGGGCCGCCAGCCGGTGCGGCTGGCCCGGTTGCGCGAGGCGCCGTTCACCGACCGCCTCGTGGCCAAGTTCGGGCTCAACGTCGACGGCTGGCGCGGCGAGGGCGAACGACGCCTGCTCGGAGGACCCTCGTGATCGAGGAGATCCGGATCAGCTCGCTCGGCGTGATCGAGTCGTCGGTGCTCGAGCTCGGGCCCGGCCTGACCGTCATCACCGGTGAGACCGGCGCCGGCAAGACGATGGTCGTGACGGCCCTCGGACTGCTCCTGGGCGGACGCGCCGACACCGGCGCGGTCCGCACCGGCGCCCGGCAGGCCCGCGTCGAGGGCGTCATCCGGGCAGCCGGGCTCGACCAGTTCGTCGCCGCGGTCGAGGAGGTCGGCGGCGACGTCGACGAGGGGCCCGACGGCGGCACGGTCGTGCTCGCCCGCAACGTCTCGGCCGAGGGACGTTCGCGGGCGTTCGTCGGCGGCGCCACGGTGCCGGTCGCCCGGCTCACCGAGGTCGCCGAGCCGCTGGTGGCGGTGCACGGCCAGTCCGACCAGCACCGGCTCCTGCTGCCCCGCGCCCAGCGCGACGCGCTCGACCGGTTCGGCGGCGACGCGGTGGCGCGGCTGCTGGCGACCTACGTCACGACCTACCGCGCGCTCGAGGCCACCGGCCGCGAGCTCGCCGAGGTCACCGCCTCGGCCCGCGAGCGGGCTCGCGAGGCCGACCTGCTCCGCTTCGGGCTCGGCGAGATCGAGGAGCTGTCGCCCGAGCCCGGTGAGGACGACGGCCTGGCCGTCGAGGAGTCCCGGCTCGGGTTCGCCGACACGCTGCGCAACGCCGCCGAGCAGGCGCGCGAGGCCTTGTCGAGCGAGTCCGGGGGGCCGGACGCCCTGGCGACCACGTCGGCCGCGCGGGGCTTCCTGGACAGTGTCCGCGACCACGACACCGAGGCCGCCGAGCTGGCCGACCGGCTCGCCGAGGTGACCTACCTGGTCTCTGACGTGGCGGCCGACGTGGCGTCCTACGCGTCCCGCCTCGACACCGACCCGGCCCGTCTCGCCACGGTCTCCGAGCGGCGGGCGGCGCTGACCGCGCTGACCCGCAAGTACGGCGACACGATCGACGAGGTCCTCGCCTGGGCCGAGCAGTCGGCCACCCGGCTGCTCGACCTCGACGGCACCGACGAGCGCATCGTCGCCCTCACCGCCGACCGCGACCGGCTCTCCGGCGAGCTGACGGCGGCCGCCGCGGCGCTCAGCAAGGCCCGCACCAAGGCGGCCCGCCGGCTCGAGAAGCAGGTCACCGCCGAGCTCGGGCTGCTCGCCATGCCGCACGCCCGGCTGACGATCACCGTCACCCCCGTCGAGCCCGCCGCCCACGGGGCCGACGACGTCCAGCTCCTGCTCGCTGCCAACACCGGCGCCGACCCGCGTCCGCTCAACAAGGGTGCGTCCGGCGGTGAGCTGTCACGGGTGATGCTCGCCCTCGAGGTGGCGCTCGCCGGGACCAGCCCGGTGCCGACGTTCGTGTTCGACGAGGTCGACGCCGGCGTCGGTGGCGCCGCTGCGGTCGAGGTCGGACGCCGGCTGGCCCAGCTGGCCCGCACCGCCCAGGTCCTGGTAGTCACCCACCTCCCGCAGGTGGCGGCCTACGCCGACCGGCACGTGCTCGTGCAGAAGGCCAGCGACGGCTCGGTGACGACGTCGGGACTCACCGTGCTCGACGACGCAGCGCGCGAGCGCGAGCTCTCCCGGATGCTCGCCGGACAGTCCGATTCCGACACGGCCCTGGCCCACGCCAAGGAGCTGCTCGAGGTTGCGCGTGGTGGTGGACGTTGACGCCCACCACCTGGGATAGGATGGAGTCCCGTGAAGGCGGCCCCGGTTGACCAGTCCAAGCACGTGTTCGTCACCGGCGGCGTCGCCTCCTCTCTCGGCAAGGGGCTGACAGCCTCGAGCCTGGGTCGGTTGCTGCGATCTCGAGGCCTCCGGGTCACGATGCAGAAGCTCGATCCCTACCTCAACGTCGACCCCGGGACGATGAACCCGTTCCAGCACGGCGAGGTGTTCGTCACCAACGACGGCGCCGAGACCGACCTCGACATCGGGCACTACGAGCGGTTCCTCGACACCGACCTCGGCCAGATCGCCAACGTCACGACCGGGCAGGTCTACTCGACCGTGATCGCCAAGGAGCGCCGCGGCGACTACCTGGGTGACACCGTCCAGGTGATCCCCCACATCACCAACGAGATCAAGGACCGCATCCTCGCGATGGGTGCGCCCGACATCGACGTGGTGATCACCGAGATCGGCGGCACGGTCGGCGACATCGAGTCGCTGCCGTTCCTCGAGTCGGCCCGCCAGGTGCGCCACGAGATCGGCCGCGACAACTGCTTCTTCCTGCACGTCTCGCTGGTGCCCTACATCGGCCCGTCGGGCGAACTCAAGACCAAGCCCACCCAGCACTCGGTCGCCGCGCTCCGCCAGGTCGGCATCCAGCCCGACGCCGTCGTCTGCCGCGCCGACCGCGAGCTGCCCGACTCGATCAAGCGCAAGATCTCGCTGATGTGCGACGTCGACCAGGAGGCCGTCGTCTGCGCGGCCGACGCGCCCTCGATCTACGACATCCCCAAGGTCCTGCACCGCGAGGGCCTCGACGCCTACGTCGTACGCCGCCTCGACCTGCCGTTCCGCGACGTCGACTGGACCGTGTGGGACGACCTGCTCCGCCGGGTCCACCACCCCAAGGAGGACGTCACCGTCGCCCTCGTCGGCAAGTACATCGACCTGCCCGACGCCTACCTCTCGGTCGTCGAGGCGCTGCGCGCCGGCGGCTTCGCCCACGAGGCCAAGGTGCACGTGAGGTGGGTGCAGTCCGACGAGTGCAAGACCCCGGCCGGGGCGGCCAAGCACCTCGGCGACGTCGACGCGGTCGTCATACCCGGCGGGTTCGGGATCCGCGGCATCGAGGGCAAGCTCGGCGCGCTGAGCTTCACCCGCACCCACGGCATCCCGACGCTCGGGCTGTGCCTCGGCCTGCAGTGCATGGTCATCGAGTACGCCCGCAGCGTCACCGGGCTGGCCAAGGCCGCCTCGACCGAGTTCGACCCCGACTGCCCCGAGCCCGTCATCGCGACGATGGAGGAGCAGAAGTCCTTCGTCGACGGCGCCGGCGACCTCGGCGGCACGATGCGACTGGGGCTCTACCCGGCCGACCTGCAGCCGGGCAGCATCGTGCGCGAGGTCTATGGCGCCGACCGGATCGAGGAGCGCCACCGGCACCGCTACGAGGTCAACAACGACTACCGCGACCAGATCGCGGAGTCGGGGCTGGTGTTCTCCGGTCGCAACAACGACCTCGACCTGGTCGAGTTCGTCGAGCTGCCGCGCGAGGTGCACCCCTACTACGTCGCGACCCAGGCCCACCCCGAGCTGCGCTCGCGGCCCACCCGGCCGCACCCGCTGTTCGCCGGGCTCGTCGGCGCGGCCATCGAGCGTCAGAAGGAGCTCCGGTTCCCGATCGAGATCGACGGGGCCGACGACACCGACGCCAACGCCGACAAGACCGCTGACCACGACGCGGTCGCGCGCGCCGAGTGAGCGACGAGCTCGAGGACACCCCGACCGCCTGGCCGGTGCTCGCCTCCGACGACCTGCACCGGGACGCCTGGGTCGTCGCGCTCCGGGCCGACAAGGTCGAGACCCCCGACGGCCACACCGCCCGTCGGATCGTGATGGAGCACCCCGGCGCCGCAGTGATCCTGGCCGTCGACGACGACGCCCGGGTCTTCGTGCTGTGGCAGTACCGACACGCCGCGGGTCACCGCTTCGTCGAGATCCCCGCCGGCCTGCTCGACGGCGACCCCGGCGAAGAGCCGGTCGAGGTGGCCAGGCGCGAGCTCCGCGAGGAGGCCCAGCTGCAGGCGACCACCTGGACCCACCTCGTGTCGTCCTACCCCTCGCCGGGCATCAGCGCCGAGGTCCAGCACCTCTTCCTGGCGCGCGGCCTGAGCCCCGCCGACCGCGGCGACTTCGAGCTGCACCACGAGGAGGCCGACATGACCGCCGCGTGGGTGCCGTTCGACGACCTCCACGCCGCGGTGCTCGCCGGGCGGATCGGCGACGGTCCGGTGATCCAGGCCGTGCTGCTGGCCCGGGCCCGCGGGCTCGTCTGACGCGACGTCAACCACTAGCGTTCGACGAGGCCACGAGCCACCACCAGACACCCCGACCCACACCCAGGGAGAAGACGTGCGCATCGGCGTCCCGAAGGAAGTCAAGAACCACGAGTACCGCGTCGCCATCACGCCCATCGGCGTGCACGAGCTGACCGCGCACGGCCACGACGTGGTGATCCAGGAGGGCGCCGGCCTCGGCTCGTCGATCACCGACGCCGAGTACCTCGCCGCGGGCGCCACCATCGTGCCCACGGCCGAGGACGCCTGGGGGACCGAGGGCGGCGCCGGCGCCGTCGAGATGGTGCTCAAGGTCAAGGAGCCGGTCGCCGAGGAGTACCACCGGATGCGGGAGGGCCTGACCCTCTTCACCTACCTCCACCTCGCCGCGGACAAGCCGCTGACCGAGGAGCTCCTCCAGCGCAAGATCACCGCGATCGCCTACGAGACCGTGCAGCTGCCCTCGGGCGGGCTGCCCCTGCTCTACCCGATGTCGGAGGTCGCCGGCTGCCTCGCCCCGCAGGTCGGCGCCTACTCGCTGCTCAAGGCGCAGGGCGGCCGCGGGACCCTGATGGGCGGCGTCGGCGGCGTCGCCAACGCCAAGGTCGTCATCATCGGCGCCGGCGTCTCGGGGCAGAACGCCGCCAACATCGCCCTCGGCATGGGCGCCGACGTCACCCTGCTCGACACCGACCTCGACAAGCTGCGGATGTCGTTCTGGCGCTACAACAACCGGGTCCACGGCCTGGCGTCGTCGAGGCTGGCGATCGAGCAGCAGGTCACCGAGGCCGACATGGTGATCGGCGCCGTGCTGATCCCGGGCGCCGCGGCTCCCAAGCTGGTCTCCAACGAGCTGGTGTCGCGGATGAAGCCGGGCTCGGTGCTCGTCGACATCGCCGTCGACCAGGGCGGCTGCTTCGAGGACACCCACGCCACGACCCACGCCGACCCGACCTACACGGTGCACGGCTCGACGTTCTACTGCGTGGCCAACATGCCGGGCGCGGTGCCCAACACCTCGACCTACGCCCTGACCAACGCGACGCTGCCCTACGCCGTCGCGCTGGCCGACAAGGGCTGGTTGGACGCCTGCGTCGCCGACCGGTCGCTCGCGCTCGGCCTCAACACCCACGCCGGTGACCTGACCAACGGTCCCGTGGCCGAGGCCGTCGGCATCGAGGCGATCTCGCTCGACGACGTGCTCACCTCCTGAGCGTGGCCGGGTCGCCGGTCGCGGCTGCCGTCCGCACCTACCTCGACCACCTGACGGTCGAGAAGGGGCTGGCCCTCAACACGCTCACGTCCTACCGGCGCGACCTGCGCCGCTACCTGGCGTTCCTGGCGGCGAACGGCATCGACGACCTGGCCGGGGTGAGCGAGGCGACGGTGACGTCGTTCCTGGTGCGGCTGCGCGAGGGCGATGCCGACCACCCGCCGCTCAGCTCGACGTCGGCGGCGCGCACGGTCGTCGCCGTGCGTGGCTTCCACAAGTTCGCCGTGGCCGACGGGCTCGCCGACCTCGACCCGGCGGCGGCGGTCAAGCCGCCGACACCGGCCAAGCGGCTGCCCAAGGCACTGCCGCTCTCGGACGTCGAGGCGATCCTCGACGCCTCCGGGTCGCCCGGCACCACGCTGGCACTGCGTGACCGGGCGCTGCTCGAGGTGCTCTACGGCACCGGCGCGCGGATCTCGGAGGCCGTCGGGCTCGACATCGACGACCTCGACCTCCTCGACGGCACCGTGCTGCTGCGCGGCAAGGGCGGCAAGGAGCGGCTGGTCCCGGTCGGGTCCTTCGCCCGCGAGGCGGTCGAGGCCTACCTCGTGCGCGGTCGCACCGAGCTGGTCACCACGCGAGCGGTCGGCGGCGCCCTGTTCCTCAACGCGCGCGGGGGCCGGCTCTCGCGCCAGTCGGCGTGGGCCGTGCTGGTCAAGGCCGCCGAGCGGGCCGGCGTGACCCTTGACGTCTCGCCGCACACGCTCAGGCACTCCTTCGCCACCCACCTGCTCGACGGGGGCGCCGACGTACGCGTCGTGCAGGAGCTGCTCGGGCACGCGTCGGTGACCACGACGCAGGTCTACACGCTGGTCACCGTCGACAACCTGCGCGAGGTGTTCGCCACCGCGCACCCTCGTGCCCGGTAGGGCGGGAGCCGGGGTGGTTACGCTCCGGCCATGGACGAGCCGTGGACGTGGGTGCTGGACCCCGCCGAGCTGGGCAGCGCCATCCGCCGGGCCCGCAACAGCCACGGCTGGGACCAGGCCGAGCTCGCCGAGCGGCTCGGGGTGACCCGGATGACGCTGTCGCGCGTCGAGCGCGGCCACGCCGGCAGCGTCGACACGGCCCTGCGCGCGCTCGCGGAGTGCGGGTACGGCGTCGTGGTGGCGCCGAGGACGAGCCGCGTCTCGGTGGACGCACCTGACGGGTCCTGACCCCGCGGGGGCCGGGTGCGAGGATGGCCGGGTGACCGACACCGACTGGGACGCGGTCTACGACGACATCACCGCCTACGCCACGGGCCGGGGCCTGGAGCTCTATCCCCACCAGGACGAGGCGGTCCTCGAGATCCTGGCCGGCAACAACGTCGTCCTGGCGACGCCGACCGGGTCCGGCAAGTCGCTGGTCGCCCTCGCCGCGCACAAGGCGGCGCTGGCGGACGACCGGGTGTCGTTCTACACCGCGCCGATCAAGGCGCTCGTGAGCGAGAAGTTCTTCGACCTCTGCCAGGTCTTCGGCGCCGACAACGTCGGCATGCTCACCGGCGACGCGACGGTCAACGCCGACGCCCCGGTCATCTGCTGCACCGCCGAGGTGCTGGCCAACATCGCGCTGCGCGAGGGGGCCGCCGCCGACGTCGGGCTCGTGGTGATGGACGAGTTCCACTTCTACGCCGAGCCCGACCGCGGCTGGGCGTGGCAGGTGCCGCTGCTGGAGCTGACCGGGGCGCAGTTCGTGCTGATGTCGGCGACGCTCGGCGACGTCAGCGAGCTCGCCGCCGACCTGACACGCCGCAACGGCCGCGAGACCGCGGTCGTCGACGAGGCCGAGCGGCCCGTGCCGCTGACCTTCACCTGGGCGCTGACGCCGCTGGCGGAGACGCTGGAGGAGATCGTCACGACGCACCAGGCGCCGGCGTACGTCGTCCACTTCACGCAGAAGGACGCCGTCGAGCACGCCACCTCGCTGCTCACCGCCCCCTGGCTGCCGAAGGGGACGGTCGTCGACCTGCCTGTGGGCTTCCGCTTCGGCGCCGGCTTCGGAAAGACCCTGGCCAAGCTGTTGCGCCGGGGCATCGGCGTGCACCATGCAGGGATGCTGCCGCGCTACCGCCGGCTGGTCGAGCAGCTCGCCCAGACCGGCGTGCTGACCGTCATCTGCGGCACCGACACCCTCGGCGTCGGCATCAACGTGCCGATCCGGACCGTGCTGTTCACCGCGCTGGCCAAGTACGACGGCAGCCGCAGCCGGGTGCTGCGGATCCGCGAGTTCCTCCAGATCGCCGGTCGCGCCGGCCGGGCCGGCTTCGACACCGCTGGCTACGTCGTCGTCCAGGCGCCCGAGCACACCATCGCCAACGAGAAGGCCAAGGCCAAGGCGGCCGCCAAGAACGCGGCGATGAGCGCGGAGAAGCAGGCCAAGAAGGGCAGCAAGGCCCAGCTCAAGAAGCCCCCCGAGGGCACGGTCGTGTGGACCGAGGCGACCTTCGACAAGCTGGTCGCAGGCGTGCCCGAGCAGCTGGTGTCGCGGATGAAGGTCGACAACGCGATGCTGGTCAACGTCCTCTCGCGCGACGAGGACGCCTTCGGCGTGATGCGCCGGTTGCTCACCGACAACCACGAGCCGCGCCGCCAGCAGCTCAAGCTGGCCCGCCGGGCGCTGCGCCTGGCGCGCAGCCTCATCACCTCCGAGACGGTGGTGCGGCTCGAGGAGCTCGACGAGCTCGGACGCCGCTACGTGCTGGCCGACGACGTGCCGGACGACTTCGCCCTCAACCAGCCGCTGTCGCACTTCGCGATCGAGGCGCTCGACCTGCTCGACCCGGAGTCGGAGGACTACACGGCCGAGATCGTCTCGGTGATCGAGGCGACGCTCGAGGCGCCGCGGCAGATCCTGTTCGCCCAGCAGCACGCGGCCCGCGGCGAGGCGCTCGCGGAGATGAAGGCCGACGGGCTGGAGTACGACGAGCGGATGACCCTGCTCGACAAGATCACCTGGCCGCAGCCGCTGGCCGAGCTGCTCGAGGCGACGTACGAGATCTATCGCACGCGGCACCCCTGGCTGCGCGAGGACGCGCTCGACCCCAAGTCGGTCGTGCGGGAGATCTACGAGCAGGGGATGTCGTTCACCGACTTCTGCTCGCGCTACCAGCTGGCGCGGTCGGAGGGCCTGGTGCTGCGCTACCTCACCGACGCCTACCGCGCGCTGCGCCAGACCGTGCCGGAGTCGCACCGCACGCCCGAGCTCGACGACCTGCTCGAGTGGCTGGGCGAGACCATCCGGCAGACCGACTCCTCGCTGCTCGACGAGTGGGAGGCGCTGTCGGACCCGGACGCCGTGGCGCGTGCCGCGCGCTCGGTCACCGAGGGGGAGCCCCCGGCGTCGCCGCGGCCGATCTCCAAGCAGGACCGGGCCTTCCGGGTCATGGTGCGCAACGCGATGTGGCGTCGCGTCGAGCTGGTCGCGCGCGACGACCTCGACGGGCTGATGCGCCTCGAGCGCGACGCCGCCGACCGGCTGGACCCGCCACGGGCGGTGGTGATGGGGCGCTCGGCCTGGGACGAGGCGATCGAGGCCTACTACGCCCAGCACGACACCCTGCTCACCGCCGGTGACGCGCGCGGCCCGGAGCTGCTGCGGGTCGCGGGGGAGACGGGCGTACCGGCCGGGATCGACGACGAGGACCCGGCCTACGACGGCTCGGCCGACGGCACCCGGCTGTGGCGGGTCACCCAGACCCTCGCCGACCCGGCCGGCGACCGGGACTGGGTCATCGAGGCGGTCGCCGACCTCGACGCCTCCGACGAGGCCGGCGAGCTCGTCCTCGCCACCGTCGCCTTCCGCTGCCTCACCGACTGAGTGCTTCTAGAGGTCCTGACGTGCGGAGTCGGCGTTGCCGCTCACTCTCTGCGCCGACTCGGCCGATCTCGACTTGAACTCTGCGCCGACTCGGCTCAGGGGGTGGGGGGCGTCGTCTGGATCGCGGTGCGTCGCAGCGCCATGGCGGTGCGGACGTCCGCGACGCTGGCGACGACCATCGCCGCGACTCCCACGCGAGGGCCCCGGGCGCCGTCGCGGGCGAGGTGCAAGCAGTAACCGGCGATCCCGAGGTTCAACGCCACGCGGGCGGCCAACCACGTCGGGGGTCGGTGACCCCCGACCAGCCCTGGGACGAGCGCGAGGTCGCACACCGCGATCGCCCGCAGCGCCGCGTCGTGGGCGCCGTCACCGAGCAGTGCGGCGACCGGGGACGGGGCGACGAGCAGCCCGAGCCCGATGGGCAGCGTCGTCCAGCCGACGCGCCTGGCAGCCTGCTCAGCCGTGGTCCGGTCCATCGGGCCATCGTGCCCCCTCCGCGTCGGCGTCGTCCACGGGGTCGTCCACAGGGTCGTCCACAGGTGGGCTCTGCCTGTGGAGGACCCGCGTGGCGAGTGCACAGTGAGTGCACCGATCGCCTGTCTGGCCTGGGGATTGCGCGGCAATGGTGCCGTCCGGGGTGAAGCGGCCCTAGGCTCCCGGCGAGTCGTCCCCAAAGTCGCCGTGTCGACATTGAAGACTGGGCCCTGGGCCGGGTCACCGACCTCGACGACCACCACCTGAGGAGCACCCATGACTGACGGATCGTTCGTCGGCACCCCCGCGATGCCGCCACGGACGGAGGTCCCGCGACCCGTGACCGCCCAGGCCGAGCGCCACGACTACGCCGCCGACACGCTGCCGTTCGAGCGGCCCGCGACCACCGCGCCCGCCGTGCCCCCGGCGTCGTCGCAGCCCGAGATCGGCGCGACGGGCCGGCCGATGCCGGTGTTCCCGGTGCCGGGTCCGGTCGTCGAGGGGCGTCCGGCCCGCGTGGTGTCGATGTGCAACCAGAAGGGCGGCGTCGGCAAGACCACGACGACCATCAACCTGGGCGCCTCGCTGGCCGAGCAGGGTCGCAAGGTGCTGCTGGTCGACTTCGACCCGCAGGGCTCGCTCTCGGTCGGGCTCGGGCTCAACCCGCACGAGATGGACCTCACCGTCTACAACCTGCTGATGCAGCGCGACGTGACGCTCGACGAGGTCGTCGTACCGTCCGGCGTGCCCGGCATGGACCTGCTGCCCTCCAACATCGACCTGTCGGCCGCCGAGGTCCAGCTCGTCCACGAGGTGGCCCGTGAGCAGACCCTGCAGCGGGTGCTGGCCCCGGCGCTCGACCAGTACGACGTCATCCTCATCGACTGCCAGCCCTCGCTCGGCCTGCTGACCGTCAACGCGCTCACCGCCTCCGACGGCGTCATCGTGCCGCTGGAGTGCGAGTACTTCGCGCTGCGCGGCGTCGCGCTGCTCAAGACGACGATCGACAAGGTCCGCGAGCGGCTCAACCCCAAGCTCGAGATCGATGGCGTCCTCGGCACCATGTTCGACGGCCGCACGCTGCACAGCCGCGAGGTCATGGAGCGCCTGGTGCAGGCGTGGGGCGACACGGTCTTCCACACGGTCATCAAGCGCACGGTGAAGTTCTCCGACGCCACCGTCGCCGGCGAGCCGATCACGGCCTACGCCGCCACGTCGGCCGGCGCCGACTCCTACCGCCAGCTCGCGAGGGAGGTGCTCACCCGGTGGCCCGACGCGTGAGCCTGCCCGCGGCCGACGACCTGTTCCGGCCGACCGTCACCCCCGGTGACGCCGATCCTGCGGTGGGGAAGCCGCAGGGATCGGCGAGCACGGGGATCCGATCGGTCAGCCCGGTCGCCGACCTGCCCGACGACGCGACGGACGCGGCCGAGGCCGCCAAGAAGCGCGCCAGCGGACGCATCAAGCACGACGAGAAGATGACGGTCTACGTCACCTCGGCCGAGCTCATCGACCTCGAGCGCACCCGCCTCGAGCTGCGGGCCGAGCACGGCCTGGCCGTCGACCGCGGACGTCTCGTGCGCGAGGCGATCGACCTCGTGCTGGCCGACTTCCACGAGCACGGCGCCGACAGCATGCTCGTGCGCGGTCTGCTCGACGAATGACGACCACCGGATGACGACGACCGACCTGGAGCGTCCCGAGCCGGGGGCCGTCACGCCCGAGTTCTCGCTGCACCTCGACAACTTCGAGGGACCGTTCGACCTGCTGCTGAGCCTGATCTCCAAGCACAAGCTCGACATCACCGAGGTCGCGCTGTCGCGGGTGACCGACGAGTTCATCGCCCACGTCAAGGCCGGGGGATCCCCTGAACACCCGGCGCAGTGGGACCTCGAGCAGACGACGTCGTTCCTGCTCGTGGCCTCGACCCTGCTCGACCTCAAGTGCGCCCGGCTGCTGCCGCAGGGCGACGTCGAGGACGAGGAGGACCTCGCGCTGCTCGAGGCGCGCGACCTGCTGTTCGCGCGGCTGCTGCAGTACAAGGCGTTCAAGCAGGTCGCCGGCTTCCTCTCCACCCGGCTCGAGGGCGAGGCACTGCGCCACCCGCGGTCCGTCGGCCTCGAGGACCGCTTCGCCGGACTGCTGCCCGAGGTGCTGATCGGCATCGGGCTCGAGCAGTTCGCGGGCCTGGCGTCCCGGGCGCTCGAGCCCAAGGTCGAGCCCGAGGTCAACCTGCTCCACATCCACGCCGCCACCGTGTCGGTGCGCGAGCAGGCCGGCCTCGTGGTCGACCGGCTCCAGCGCGGCGGCACGATGACCTTCCGGGCGCTGTGCGGCGACTCGCCCGACACCCTGACCACCGTCGCCCGGTTCCTGGCGCTGCTCGAGCTGTTCCGCGAGGGAGCAGTGTCCTTCGAGCAGGTGCAGGCGCTGGGTGAGCTCACCGTGCGCTGGACCGGCGACGACCAGACCGCCGACGTCATCGACATCGACGAGTTCGACGGCACGCCCCTGCCGGTCGACGCGCCGGTCGACGCACCGGCCGACGCACCCGCCGTACCCGAGGAGACCCCATGACCGACACCCAGCTGGCCGACGGGCACGACCGCCTCGCCATCCCCGTCGCCGACCTCCGCCCGTCGCTCGAGGCGGTGCTGATGGTGGCCGACCAGCCGCTCGACGCGACCGTCCTGGCGACCGCGGTGGGCTATCCCGCCGAGGAGGTGACCGCGGCGCTCGACGCCCTGTCGGAGGAGTACGCCGCGCAGGGACGCGGGTTCGAGCTGCGCAACGTGGCCGGTGGCTGGCGCTACTACACGCGCGAGGCCTACGCCGCCGTGGTCGAGGGCTTCGTGCTCGAGGGCCAGCAGGCGCGGCTCACGCAGGCAGCCCTCGAGACCCTCGCGGTCGTCGCCTACAAGCAGCCGGTGTCGCGCGCGCGCGTCTCCGCGATCCGCGGCGTCAACGTCGACGGCGTCATGCGCACGCTGCTGACACGCGGTCTGGTCGAGGAGGCCGGTCGCGACGGCGAGCACGGCGCCACGCTCTATCGCACGACCGCCTACTTCCTCGAGCGCATCGGCGCGCAGTCGCTCGACGACCTGCCCGACCTGGCGCCCTACCTCCCCGACATGGACGACCTCGAGGACGAGCTGGCCGAGATGGCGGCGTCGCAGACCCGTCCGGACCCGGTCGCCGTGGAGGCACCTGCCGAGGACGCTGCTCCGGAGACCACCCAGGACACCGGCGCGTGAGGGAGGTCGCGACCGACGACGACGGGCTGATCCGGCTGCAGAAGCTGCTGGCCCAGTCCGGCGTGGCCTCGCGCCGCAAGTGCGAGGAGCTGATGCTCGACGGCGAGGTCGTCGTCGACGGCGAGGTCGTCACGCGCCTCGGCACCAAGGTCGACCCGCGGACCGCGGTGATCCGGGTGTCCGGCCAGCGGCTGCCCCCGGTGTCGGAACACATCTACCTCGTGCTCCACAAGCCGCGAGGCGTGGTGTCGACGATGTCGGACCCCGAGGGACGCCGCTCCCTCGACGACCTCGTCGCCGACCGGCCCGAGCGGCTCTTCCACGTCGGGCGCCTCGACACCGACACCTCGGGCCTGCTGCTGCTCACCAACGACGGCGACTTCGCCCACAAGATGGCGCACCCGTCCTACGAGGTCGACAAGACCTACGTCGCCGAGGTCGACGGCGAGGTCACCAAGGAGACCGTGGCCCGGCTGCTGGCCGGCGTCGAGCTCGACGACGGACCGGTGCGCCCCACCGAGGTGCGCGTCATCGCGTCGACCCGGCCCAAGTCGATCGTCGAGCTGGTGATCCACGAGGGCCGCAACCGGATCGTGCGTCGGCTCCTCGACCACCTCGGCCACCCGGTCCGCAAGCTCAGCCGGATCCGGTTCGGGCCGGTCAAGCTCGGCGGGCTGCCCGCGGGCGAGCTGCGTGAGCTGACCCTCGACGAGCTGGGCGCTCTGCTCGACAGCGTGCGGCTCTGACGTCCTTGACCTCAAGGGTTCTTGAGGTCCTAGCGTCGCACGCATGGAGACACCGCTGCTGATCACCGGCGCCACCGGCCACGTGGGCGGCGCCCTGGCCCGGTTGCTGTCCGACGCCGGAGTGCCGGCCCGCGCGCTGGTCCGGCGGGCCGCCGCCGCCCTGCCGCCGGGCATCGAGCCCGTGGCCGGCGACCTCGCGGACCCCGCGTCGTTGACCGAGGCGCTGCGGGACGTCGACCGGGTCTTCCTGGTCTGGCCCTTCGGTGAGCCGGGACCGGCGGAGGCCGTCGTACCTGTGATCGGGGCCGCCGCCAACCGCATCGTCTACCTGTCGTCGCGGGGCGCCCGCGACGACGCGGACGCCGACCCGATCACCCGGATGCACGGCGTCGTCGAACGGCTGCTGCGGGAGCGCGCTCGTGAGTGGACCTTCCTGCGCTCCGGAGGGATGGCGACCAACACGCTCGGCTGGGCGCCGATGGTGCACGACGGGCGCGAGGTGCGGTGGCCGTACGGCGCCTCGGCCCGGCCGCTCGTGCACGAGGCCGACCTGGCCGAGGTGGCCCTCCGGGCCCTCACGACCGACGACCTCGTCGGCGCGTCCCCGGAGCTGACCGGTCCCACGGTGCTGACCCAGGAGGAGCAGGTCGCGGCCATCGGCGACGCCATCGGTACACCGGTGCGCTGGGTCGAGCTGTCGCGCGCCGAGGCTCGCGGGCAGATGCGGGGCTGGGGCTGGCCCGACGCCACCGTCGACGGTGCTCTCGACGCCTGGGCCGCGATGGTCGACCAGCCCGAGACGGTGACCGACGGGGTGGCATCCGTCCTCGGACGGCCGGCGAGGTCGTTCGAGGAGTGGGTGCGGGACCACGCGGGCGAGTTCGGGTGGTCGGTCGGGTGACGGGGCTTCGAGGCTCGCTGCGCTCGCACCTCAGCCGCCGTGGAGGGCTCGCTGCGCTCGCACCTCAGCCGCCGTGGAGGGCTCGCTGCGCTCGCACCTCAGCCGCCGTGGAGGGCTCGCTGCGCTCGC
>NZ_JAURVJ010000017.1 GCF_030655615.1 Nocardioides sp. | reverse complement strand
CTCCCGCACCGGCGCGCGGCCGGGTCGGGCGCGACCGGCCGGGGCCGCCGCGGCCGCCAGCGGGACGGGACCCGCGGGACGGCGTACGGCGACCGGAGCCAGGCGTGGACATGCGGACCATCCTCTCCCGAGAGAGGCCGGGATCAGCGCGCGAAACGCGGGAAGGCGGCAGCTCCGGCGTATCGGGCGGCGTCGCCGAGCTCCTCCTCGATGCGCAGGAGCTGGTTGTACTTGGCGACGCGCTCGGAGCGGGCGGGGGCACCGGTCTTGATCTGGCCGCAGTTGGTGGCGACGGCGAGGTCGGCGATCGTGGTGTCCTCGGTCTCGCCGGAGCGGTGGCTCATCATGCAGCGGAAGCCGTTGCGGTGAGCGAGGTCGACGGAGTCGAGGGTCTCGGTGAGCGAGCCGATCTGGTTGACCTTGACCAGCAGCGCGTTGGCGTTGCCGCCGCTGATGCCGCGCTGGAGCCGCTCGACGTTGGTGACGAAGAGGTCGTCGCCGACGATCTGGATCTGCGAGCCGAGCTGGTCGGTCATCGTCTTCCAGCCGTCCCAGTCGTCCTCGTCGAGCGGGTCCTCGATGCTGACGATGGGGTAGGACGCCACGAGCTCGGCGTAGTAGGCCGTCATCTCGGCGCTCGTCTTGGTGCCGCCCTCGAACGAGTAGCTGCCGCCGTCGCAGAACTCCGAGGCCGCGACGTCGAGCGCCAGGGCGAAGTCGGTGCCGAGGTCGTAGCCGGCCTCGCCGATCGCCTCGGCGATCAGGTCGAGCGCGGCCCGGTTGGAGTCGAGGCTGGGCGCGAAGCCGCCCTCGTCGCCGAGCCCGGTGGCCAGGCCCTTCTTCTTCAGCACCGTCTTGAGCACGTGGTAGACCTCGGCGCCCTGGCGCAGCGCCTCGCGGAAGGTCGGCGCGCCGATCGGCGCGATCATGAACTCCTGGACGTCGACGTTGGAGTCGGCGTGGGAGCCACCGTTGAGGATGTTCATCATCGGCACCGGCAGCACGTGGGCGTTGGGACCGCCGACGTAGCGGTAGAGCGGCAGGCCGCTCGAGTCGGCCGCGGCCCGGGCTACGGCGAGCGAGACCCCGAGGATCGCGTTGGCGCCGAGCTCGGCCTTGTTGGGGGTGCCGTCGAGGTCGATCATCGTCTGGTCGACGAGCCGCTGGTCGTCGACCGTCATCCCCTCGATGGCCGGGCCGATCCGGGAGATCACGGCGTCGACCGCGGTGGCCACGCCCTTGCCGAGGTAGCGGTCGCCGCCGTCACGCAGCTCGACCGCCTCGAACGCCCCGGTGGAGGCGCCGCTGGGCACCGCCGCCCGCGCGAACGCTCCGTCGTCGAGGGCGACCTCGACCTCGACGGTGGGGTTGCCGCGCGAGTCGAGGATCTCGCGGGCTCCGACGGCTTCGATCGATGCCACGTCACTGCTCCTGGGGGCCGAACCGATGGGACGCCTCACGCTACCGCTGTCATCCTCCCCCGTGCCCCCTCGGTCCGGCGCACGCGGCGCCGAGGGGGCGAGGGAGGCGGGGGTGAGGTCGAGGGTTACCCCGCTAGGCAGGGTGCGGGCGGATCGGAGAGGTTGTCTAGACCGGTCGTACGACGCCGGTTGCCATTGCAGAAGGAAACCCACAAGGAGACCCCAGCATGAAGCACTCCCGACCGTTCAAGGTCGTCGTCCTCGGAGCCACCGCCTGTGCGGCGCTGCTCGTCTCGCCCGCCGCACAGGGCGCCCCGGAGGAGAACTCGGTGGCAGCGCCCCAGCCGCCGTCCTTCGCGGAGTTCGAGGCGGCGACCTACCGCGACCACGACGGCCAGTACATCGTCAACGGCGACGAGGCGATCAGTGACCAGGCCGAGCTGCGCGCCTACTACGACCACATGGTCGCCACGCAGGACACCGGCTCGACGAGCCTCATCGTCAACACCGACGACTTCGGCGACGACGACGTGTGGAGCGCGAGCCAGGCGACCAACCTGACCTACTGCGTGAGCGACGACTTCGGGGCCGAAAAGGCCACGGTGGTCTCGGCCATGGCGGCCGGCGCCGGCCAGTGGGAGGCGGCGTCCTCCGGCATCGACTTCACCTACGTCCCGTCGGCCGACGGCAGCTGCGTGACCAGCAACAACGCGGTGCTGTTCCCGGTCGAGCCGGTCGTCACGAGCGAGTACATCGCACGGGCCTTCTTCCCGAGCAGCGCCGACGTCGAGCGCAACGTGCTCGTGGCCGACTCGCTCACGACCTCCGGCTGGGCGCCCGCCAACATCCTCGCCCACGAGCTCGGGCACGTCCTGGGCTTCCGGCACGAGCACACCCGGCCCGAGGCCGGCACCTGCTTCGAGGACAACAACTGGCGCCCGCTGACGCCCTACGACTCGGCGTCGATCATGCACTACCCGCAGTGCAACGGCGCGACGGAGGACCTCAGCATGTCGGCCACCGACCGCGAGGGTGTCGCGTCGCTCTACGGCGGCTGACCCTCGGCTGACGCCCCACCCGCACGACCCATCCGGACCCCGGCGAGCACCGCTCGCCGGGGTCCGGCGCGTCAGGCCTCGTCGAGCAGCCGGCGTACGGCGTCCCTCAGCTCCTGCTCGGGGTCGACGCCCGCGTCGTGCGCCTCGGCGACGAGCGCGAGCAACCGGTCACCCACGCCGTCGCCAGCCGCGGCAGGGGCGACCGGAGCCGCACCGGCCCGGCCGAGCCGGTCGAGGACCTTGTCGGCATAGAGCAGCGCCGGCAACGTCGGCGCGATCCCGTCGGTGACGTGGTCGCGCTGCTTCTCGGTCGCCTTGACCGACTCCCAGAGCTCGTTGACCTCGGCCGCCGAGCCCTGCCGGCCCGCGTCGCCGAAGACGTGCGGGTTGCGGCGGCGCATCTTGGCGACGATGCCGGCGGCCACGTCGTCGAGCGTGAAGCTGCCCGACTCCTCGGCGATCGCGGCGTGGAAGTAGACCTGCAGCAGCAGGTCGCCCAGCTCCTCGCGCAGGTCGTCGGGGGTGCCCGACTCGATGGCGTCGACGGTCTCGTGGAGCTCCTCGACGAGGTAGCGCACCAGCGAGCGGTGCGTCTGCTCCTGCTTCCACGGGCACTCGGCGCGCAGGCGCCGCATCACCTCGCGGAACTCGAGCAGCGGCTCGAGCCCGGGCTCGGTCATCCGGCGGTGCGGGTGCCGCAGACCTGGTCGTCGCTGAGCTGGGCGGAGGCCTGCTGGATCTTGGTCTGCAGCTCCTCGTCCTGGCCGGAGATGTCGAAGCCGGCCACGCCCTGGTTGAAGACGGCCCCGTCGCTCACCGGCACCGAGAGACCGTCGTCGGCGACGAAGCTGCCGTCATCGATGCGCAGACCGTAGGTCGGGTTGAGGTCGACGTCGTGGTCGGCGAGCCAGTCGGCGATGGCCTGGGTCCCGCGGGCGCGGATCTCCTCGGGGTTGCCGGGCTCGGCGCCGGTCTCCTCGCGGAGCAGGGTGTTGCCGATCGCGTCGCTGGCCAGGGCGACGTAGGTGCTGGAGGTGTCGCCGGCCCGCATGGCGGCGGCCTGGTCGTCGGGGGCGTCGGCGTAGTTCTGGTCGATGGAGGCGACCGCGGGCGCGTAGGTGTCGGGGAGCTCGGCGTCGAGCTCGTCGAGGAGCCGCTCGGCGGCGGTCTCGCGCACCAGGGTCTCGACGAGGAGCCGGCGCACGGTCACCCGCGGGAACGGCAGCGCGCCGTCGGCGTCGTCGAGGTAGGCACAGGTGCCGGCGACGGTGTCGTCGACGTCGGAGAGCTCGATCGTCGTGCCGTCGACCTCGGCGGCGACGCCGGGTCGCACCTGCGGCCCGTCGGACACGCCGCACCCGGTGAGCGCACCGCCCACGAGCAGGAGCGGGACGGCCAGCGCGGCGAGGCGAGGGGTGATGCTCACGACGAGAACTCCTGGGCGGCTAGCGGCGCCAGTCGACGGACGGTCACTGGCTGGGCGGGTCGAGGACGCTGTCGATCACGCCTCGCGCCCATTCAAGCAGGGCGATCCCCTCCAACGGCTTCCCGGTGGCGCCGGGGGTGCCGGGTCGCGGGACGAGCACGGTGTCGACGGCGTTCTTGATGACCGACTTGGGATACATCCGCAGCAGCCGCACCTGGCGGGACTCGGGCAGCGAGACCGGGGCGAACCGGACGTTGCGCCCGGCGATCGTCACCTCGCCGATGCCGGCCTGGCGGGCACGGGCCCGGAACCGCGCGACCAGCTGCAGCGAGAGCACCTCGACGGGCGGCTCGCCGTAGCGGTCGACCATCTCCTCGGCGAGCAGGTCGACGTCGTCGTCGGAGCGGACCTCGGCCAGCCGGCGGTACATCTCGAGGCGCAGCCGCTCGCTCTCGATGTAGTCGTGGGGCAGGTGGGCGTCGACCGGGAGCTCGATGCGGACCTCGTTGAGCTCGGGCTCGGTCTCGCCCTTGAACTCGTTGACGGCCTCGCCGACGAGCCGCACGTAGAGGTCGAACCCGACGTCGGCGATGTGGCCGGACTGCTCGCCGCCGAGCAGGTTGCCGGCGCCGCGGATCTCGAGGTCCTTCATGGCGATCGCCATGCCACCGCCGAGGTCGGAGTGCTGCGCGAGGGTCGCGAGGCGCTCGTGGGCGGTCTCGGTGAGCGGCTTCTCGGCGGGGTAGAGGAAGTAGGCGTAGGCGCGCTCGCGGCTGCGGCCCACGCGGCCGCGGAGCTGGTGGAGCTGGGAGAGGCCGAGGGTGTCGGCGCGCTCGATGATCATCGTGTTGGCATTGGAGACGTCGAGGCCCGACTCGACGATCGTCGTGCAGACGAGCACGTCGAAGCGCTTCTCCCAGAAGTCGAGCATCACCTGCTCGAGCTGGTGCTCCCCCATCTGGCCGTGCGCCGTCGCGACCCGCGCCTCGGGCACGAGCTCGCGGAGCCGGGCCGCAGCCTTCTCGATCGAGTTGACCCGGTTGTGGATGAAGAAGACCTGGCCGTCGCGCAGCAGCTCGCGGCGTACGGCGGCCATCACCTGCCGGTCCTCGTAGGCACCGACGTAGGTCAGCACCGGGTGGCGCTCCTCGGGCGGCGTGGTGATCGTCGACATCTCGCGGATGCCGGTGACGGCCATCTCGAGCGTGCGCGGGATCGGCGTCGCGCTCATGCTGAGGACGTCGACGGTCGTGCGGAGCCGCTTCATCTGCTCCTTGTGCTCGACGCCGAAGCGCTGCTCCTCGTCGACGATGATCAGGCCCAGGTCCTTGACCCGGATGTCGGGGTTGAGCAGGCGGTGGGTGCCGACGACGATGTCGACGGTGCCGTCGGCCAGGCCGGCGGTGACCTCGGCGGCCTCCTTGGTGGTCTGGAACCGGCTGAGGCCCTTGACCACGACCGGGAAGCCGCTCATCCGCTCGCTGAAGGTGCTGAGGTGCTGGGTGACGAGCAGCGTGGTCGGCACGAGGAGGGCGACCTGCTTGCCGTCCTGGACGGCCTTGAACGCCGCGCGCACCGCGATCTCGGTCTTGCCGTAGCCGACGTCGCCGCAGACGAGCCGGTCCATCGGCACGACCTGCCGCATGTCGGACTTGACCTCGTCGACGGTGGTCAGCTGGTCGGGGGTCTCGGTGAACGGGAACGCGTCCTCGAGCTCGCGCTGCCACGGGGTGTCGGGACCGAAGGCGAAGCCCTTGGTGGCCTGGCGGGCGGCGTAGAGCTTGATCAGCTCGGCGGCGATCTGCTTGACGGCCTTGCGGGCGCGGCCCTTGCGCTTGGCCCAGTCGGCGCCGCCGAGCCGGTCCAGGCTCGGCGACTCACCGCCGACGTAGCGCGTCACCTGGTCGAGCGCGTCGGCCGGGACGTAGAGCCGGTCGGGCGGGGCGCCGCGCTTGGAGGCGCCGTACTCGAGCACGAGGTATTCGCGCTTGGCGCCCTGGAGCTCGCGCTGCTTCATCTCGACGAAGCGGCCCACGCCGTGCTGCTCGTGGACGACGAAGTCGCCGGACTTGAGCTCGAGCGGGTCGATCTGCTTCTTGCGCCGGGCCGGCATCTTGCGCATGTCGCGCGTCGAGGCCTTCTGGCCCGAGATGTCCTCGCCGGTGATGACCGCGACACGGGCGACCTCGTCGACGAAGCCGTGGGTCAGGGCGCCGCAGGTGACGGTGACGACCGCCGCGTCGAGGGTGTCGCCGACCTCCTGGAGGCGGGCGGGGACGTCGCGCTCGCCGAGCGCCTCGACCAGCCGCTGCGCCGGTCCGTGGCCGGGGTGGACCGCGACGACGTGGTAGGCCTCGTCGCGCCACCGACCCAGGTCCTTGAGGGCCTGCTCGACGTCGCCGTGGTAGGCCGGTGCGGGGGCGGCGGGGAGAGCCACGGTGGGCCGGTCGCCGGTGTCGGTCTGGTCCTCGGTGTCGAGGCCGAACGGGCTGAGGGTCCACCACGACTGGCCGCGGCCGATCACGTGCTCGCGCACGTCACCCAGCGAGCGGTAGGACGCCGCGCCGAGGTCGATCGGGGCCGTGCCACCACCGGCCGCGGCGGCCCAGCTGGCCCCGAGGAACTCGTCGCTCGTCGCGACGAGGTCGTGGGCCCGGGAACGGACCCGCTCGGGGTCGAGCAGCAGCAGGTGGGCATCGTCGGGGAGCAGGTCGACGAGCAGCTCCATCTCGTCGACGAGCACCGGCGCGAGGGACTCCATGCCCTCGGCAGCGATGCCGTTGGCGATCTTGTCGGTGAGCTCGAGGAGCTGGGGGTGCTCGCGGCCGAGCTCGGCGGCGCGGGCGCGCACCTCGTCGGTGAGCAGCAGCTCGCGGCACGGCGGCGCCCAGAGCCGCTCGGCCTTGTCGAGGGTGCGCTGGTCGGCCACGGAGAACGAGCGGATCTCCTCGACGTCGTCACCCCACAGCTCGACGCGCAGCGGGTGCTCCTCGGTGGGCGGGAAGACGTCGACGATGCCGCCGCGCACGGCGAACTCGCCGCGCTTCTCGACGAGGTCGACCCGGCTGTAGGCGGCGTCGGACAGCCGCCGGACGAGGTCGTCGAGCGGCATCGTGTCGCCCAGGGCGAGCTCGACGGGCTCGAGGTCGGCCAGGCCCTTGACCTGCGGCTGGAGCAGCGAGCGCACCGGGGCCAGGACGACCTGGAGCGGACCGTTGCTGGCGTCGGTGCCGGGGTGGACGAGCCGGCGGAGGACGGCGAGGCGCTTGCCGACGGTGTCGCTGCGCGGGCTGAGCCGCTCGTGGGGCAGCGTCTCCCAGCTCGGGTAGTGGGCGACGACCTCGGGACCGACCAGGTCGCCGAGCTCGGCGGTGAGCTCCTCGGCCTCACGGGTCGTCGCGGTCACGACGAGCGTGGTGCGCCCGGCCCCGACGAGGGCGGCCGCGACGAACGGGCGCAGGGCGGCCGGGCCCGTCAGGTCGAGGGCTCGCTCGCCGGGCTTGGTCGCACGCTCCGCGAGGTCGGCGTAGGGCGCGCTCGCGAGGACGAGCTTGGCCAGGGCGGCGAGGGACACGAGGACTCCGGGTGGGCGTGGGACGGCAACACGACAGGCCCCCGTTCGACCGATGACCGGGGGTTGCTCCGAGTCTAGGACCGCCCACCGACAGTCCACCCACCCGCGCGGGTCCGGTCGGGCCGCGTGGGGGTGGGGTGGGGTGGGCGGTGCGTGAGCCACCGAACGGCCCGCTCTGAGGACCGCAGAAGGTGGCGTGCTCACCGCCCGACAGGCCGGCCCGGGGTGGGCGGTGCATGAACCACCGAACAGCCGGCTCCGACGGCCCCAGAAGGTGGCGTACTCACCGCCCGACAGGCCCGGCCGGGGTGAGCGGTACGTGAACCACCGAACAGACGGCTCATACGGCCCCAGAAGGTGGCGTGCTCACCGCCCGACAGGCCGGGCGGCGGCACCCACCCTCAGCCGAACCGCCCGTTGACGTAGTCGCTCGTCCGCTGGTCCTGGGGGTTCTCGAACATGGCGCGGGTGTCGCCGTGCTCGACGATGACGCCGGGGGTGCCGTGGGAGGCGAGGAAGAAGGCGCACCGGCCGGAGACCCGGGCGGCCTGCTGCATGTTGTGGGTGACGATGACGATGGTGACCTCGCGGGCCAGCTCGAGCATGGTCTCCTCGATGACCCGGGTCGAGGTGGGGTCGAGAGCGGAGCAGGGCTCGTCCATGAGCAGGACGCGCGGCTTGATGGCGAGGGAGCGCGCGATGCAGAGCCGCTGCTGCTGGCCGCCGGAGAGACCGCCGCCGGGGGCGTCGAGGCGGTCCTTGACCTCGTTCCAGAGGCCACCTTTGACGAGGCAGGACTCGACGAGCGCCTCGCGGTCGGAGCGGGAGGCCTTGGTGCCGGTGAGCTTGAGCCCGGCGAGGACGTTCTCGCGGATGGACATCGCCGGGAACGGGTTGGGCTTCTGGAACACCATGCCGATCGAGCGGCGGGCGTCCATGAGCCGTCGCGAGGGGTCGTAGACGTCCTCGCCGTCCAGCAGCACCTCGCCGGCGAGCGAGGCCGACGGCACGAGCTCGTGCATCCGGTTGAGGATGCGCAGGAAGGTCGACTTGCCGCAGCCGGACGGGCCGATGAGCGCGGTGATGCCCCCGGCCGGCATGACCAGCGAGACGCGGTCGAGCACCTTGTGGGTGCCGAACCACGCGGTGATGTCGCGCGCCTCGATCTCGGCGAGCGCCGAGGCGCCCGAGCCGGGCGAGGCGGGTGCGGCGTGGTCGGGCAGGGTGCTGGTCATGGCTGGTCTCCGATCGGCGGGAGCCGGGGGGGGGGGGGGGGGGGGGGGGCCGCGCCGGGGGGGGGGGGGGGGGGGGGGGGGGGGGGGGGGGGGGGGG
>NZ_JAURVJ010000011.1 GCF_030655615.1 Nocardioides sp. | reverse complement strand
GTCCCGGCATGCCGCGTCCCAACCCGGCGATGATGCCCAAGAACCCTGCTGCCTTCGGCGGCGGCCCCGGCGGTCGCGGCCCCGGTGGTCCCGGTGGCCCCGGTGGTCCTGGTGGCCGTCCCGGTGGTCCGGGTCGTCCCGGTGGTGCTCCCGGTCGTCCCGGTGGCGGTGCCCCCGGTCGCGGTGCCCCGGCCGGTGCCGGTGCTCCCGGTCGTCCCGGTGGCGGCGGCTTCGGTCCCAGCGGTGGCGGTCGCCCCGGTGGCGGCAACCGTCCCGGCCAGCGCGGCCAGACCCAGGGTGCCTTCGGTCGCCCCGGTGGTCCGTCGCGTCGCGGTCGCAAGTCGAAGCGCGCTCGTCGTCAAGAGTTCGAGGCCATGGACGCCCCGACGCTGGGCGGCATGCGGGTCCGCAAGGGCAGCGGCGAGACCATCCGTCTCGCTCGCGGTGCCTCGCTGACCGACTTCGCCGAGAAGGCCGGCATCGACGCCGCCCAGCTCGTGCAGATGCTGTTCCACCTCGGTGAGATGGTCACCGCGACCGAGTCGGTCAACGACGCGACCCTCGAGCTCATCGGCGAGGAGCTCAACTACGTCATCGAGATCATCTCGCCCGAGGACGAGGACCGCGAGCTGCTCGAGTCGTTCGACATCGAGTTCGGCTCCGACGAGGGCGACGACGACGACCTGGTCATCAGGCCGCCGGTCGTGACCGTCATGGGTCACGTCGACCACGGAAAGACCAAGCTCCTCGACGCGCTGCGTGGCGCCAACGTCGTCGACAAGGAGGCCGGTGGCATCACCCAGCACATCGGTGCCTACCAGGTCGCCACCGACGTCGACGGCACCGAGCGTCGCATCACGCTCATCGACACCCCGGGTCACGAGGCGTTCACCGCCATGCGTGCTCGCGGTGCCCAGGCCACCGACATCGCGATCCTGGTCGTCGCCGCCGACGACGGCGTCATGCCGCAGACGGTCGAGGCGCTCAACCACGCCAAGGCCGCCGGTGTCCCGATCGTCGTCGCGGTCAACAAGATCGACAAGCCCGACGCCGACCCCGTCAAGGTCCGCGGCCAGCTGACCGAGTACGGCCTGGTGCCCGAGGAGTACGGCGGCGACTCGATGTTCGTCGACGTCTCGGCCAAGTCCGAGCTCAACCTCGACAAGCTGCTCGAGGCCGTCGTCCTCACCGCCGACGCCTCCCTCGACCTGCGGGCCAACCCGACGCAGGACGCGCAGGGTCTCGTGGTCGAGGCCCACCTCGACCGTGGTCGTGGCCCCGTGGCCACGATCCTGGTGCAGCGAGGCACGCTGCGTGTCGGTGACTCGATCGTCGCCGGTGCGGCCTACGGACGCGTGCGCGCCATGCTCGACGAGCACGGCACCGAGATCACCGAGGCCGACCCGGGTCGTCCCGCGATGGTCCTGGGCCTCAGCTCGGTGCCCGGCGCCGGCCAGAACTTCCTCGTCGTCGACGACGACCGGATGGCCCGCCAGATCGCCGAGAAGCGCGAGGCGCGTCAGCGTGCGGCCATGCAGGCCAAGCGCAACGTGCGTCGTACGCTCGAGGACTTCATGGCCTCCATGGAGAAGGGCGCGAGCCAGGAGCTCAACCTCATCCTCAAGGGCGACGTGTCCGGTTCGGTCGAGGCCCTCGAGGACGCGCTGTCGCAGATCGACGTCGGCGACGACGTCAGCATCCGCGTCATCGACCGCGGTGTCGGTGCGATCACCGAGACCAACGTCGACCTGGCTGCCGCCTCCGACGCGATCATCATCGGCTTCAACGTCCGCCCGCAGGGCAAGGCGACCGAGATGGCCGACAAGGAGGGCGTGGAGATCCGGTACTACACCGTCATCTACCAGGCCATCGACGAGATCGAGGCGGCCCTCAAGGGCATGCTCAAGCCGGAGTTCGAGGAGTCGACCCTGGGGCAGGCCGAGATCCGCGCGATCTTCAGCAGCTCCAAGATCGGCAAGATCGCCGGTTGCATGGTCATCGGTGGGGTCATCCGCCGCAACGCCAAGGTCCGGGTCCTGCGCGACAGCAAGGTGGTGGCCGACAACCTCGACCTCGCCTCGCTCAAGCGCGAGAAGGACGACGCCTCCGAGGTCCGCGAGGGCTTCGAGTGCGGTCTGGTGCTGCGCAACTTCCAGGACATCAAGGAAGGCGACATCGTCGAGGCCTTCGAGATGCGCGAGATCCCGCGCGTCTGAGATCCACCCGTGTGCAGGCGGCTCCCGCTCCGGCGGGGGCCGCCTGCTCGGCATTTACAGCATCTGTGAAAGTAGGAACCATGAGCAGCCCGCGCGTCCGCAAGATCGCCGACCGGATCCAGGTGATCGTGGCCGAGATGCTCGAGCGGCGGATCAAGGACCCGCGCCTCGGGTTCGTCACCATCACCGATGTCCGGATGAGCGGCGACGGCCAGCAGGCGTCGATCTTCTACACCGTCCTCGGCGGTGAGGAGGAGATGGCCGGCACGGCCGCGGCCCTCGAGTCCGCCAAGGGGACCCTGCGCTCCGAGGTCGCCAAGCAGCTCGGCACCCGGATCGTCCCGACCCTCACCTTCTTCCACGACGCGCTGCCCGAGGAGGCCCGCGCGCTCGACGAGGTGCTCGCCCGGGCCCGCGCGATCGACGAGGCGGCCGCCGCGGCGCGTGGCACGTCCTACGCCGGCGAGGAGGACCCCTACAAGAAGCCGCGCGAGATCCTCGACGAGGACGACGACGCCTCCGACCCGCTGGGCGCCGAGGGCGACGAGTCCGACGACGAGGACGACACGACCCCGTGACCACCCCCGGTCTTGTCGTCGTCGACAAGCCCGGCGGCATGACGTCGCACGACGTCGTGGCCCGGGTCCGTCGCCTCGCCGGCACCCGCAAGGTCGGCCACGCCGGCACCCTCGACCCGATGGCGACCGGCGTCCTCGTGCTCGGCGTCGACCGCGCCACGCGCCTCCTGGGCCACCTGATGCTCACGGAGAAGAGGTACGACGCCACTCTGCGGCTCGGCGTCACCACGACGACCGACGACGCCGAGGGCGACGTCGTGACGACCGCCGCCCCCGGTGACCTCGAGGCCGTCACCGAGGAGCGCGTCCGGGCCGCACTCGCGGCCTACGTCGGCGAGATCGACCAGGTGCCCACGGCGGTCTCGGCCATCAAGGTCGACGGCAAGCGCGCCTACCAGCGCGTCCGCGACGGCGAGGAGGTCGACCTGCCGGCCCGCCGGGTGACGGTCCACGACCTCACCGTGCGCGAGGTGGACGGGCTCGAGGTGAAGATCTCGGTGCGCTGCTCCAGCGGCACCTACATCCGGGCGATCGCCCGCGACGCCGGCCGCGACCTGGGCGTCGGCGGTCACCTGACCGCGCTGCGGCGTACCGCCGTCGGCACCTTCGACCTGGGCGCCTCGCGCACCCTCGAGCAGCTCGACGACGCCTTCTCCGTGGTGCCGATCGCGGCCGCGGCGCGGGCGACCTTCGTGTCGGCCGACCTCGACGAGTCCGAGGCCGGCGAGGTGCGGTTCGGCCGCCGTCTGGCGCGCACGCTCGCAGGGCTGACCGCGGTGTTCGCTCCCGACGGTGCCTTCCTCGCGCTCTACGAGCCGGACGGTGAGGGATCGCGCGCCGTGGCGGTCTTTGTCTGACACCCTGATGGGGTCGACGGACCGGGCTACGGCGGATCTGGTCAGTCCTAGTCACTCCGCACGACCGATCGGGCAGGTCATTGCCCGCTCGACCGGGCCTTTTCGTCGTTTTGGCGTCACGGCGCCGATGCCCCCCTACCCTTCGGGATGGGAGAGGGGCACAGGGATGGGAGAGCCGCGAAGCCGCCGTCCGCGGGCGGTCGGCGATGCTGCGGAGCACCACGACGACCCCCGGGTGAGGGCGGTCCTCGAGGTCCTCGCGGGTGACGCGCTCGAGGAGGTCGGCGCCCGCTGGGCGGTCGAGCCGGTCCTGCTGAGCCGCTGGGTGCGGGGCTTCGTCGAGGCCGGCACCGCCCAGGTCACCAACCGCCCCGTGGGCGACATCGCCCGCGAGCGCGACCGCTTCCTGACCACCTTCATGCACGGGCTCCGCAGCCCGCTGGCCGTCGCCCAGATGTGGGTCGGGCTGCTCTCCGACGCCGCCGACGACGGGGCCACCGTCACCGAGATCGCCAGCCACCTGCAGGCGCAGCTCGACCAGGTCGACGAGCAGGCCCTCGACGTCGAGCTGCTGACCGCCGCCATGCTCGGCCGCCTCACGCTGGACGCCCGCCGGGTGCCGGTGTCGGAGCTGACCGACCTGCTGTCGCCGCGGTGCGAGGTCGGCGGGGACGGCGACCAGGTGGAGGTCGACGTCGACCCCGCCCTGTTCACCCGCGTCCTGCGCGACCTCTGGGGTGCCGCCTGGACCGCCGGGCCGGCACCGCGGTCGGTGCGGATCGAGGTCCGCACCGTCAACCCGTGGGTCGAGCTGCGCATCGTCCGCGACGGCGACCCGATCGACCCTGCCGTCCTGCACGCGATGTTCGAGCCGTTCGACCGCGACCAGGGCAACGAGCGGGTCACCGTCGGGCTCTACCTCGCCCGCGCCCTCACCGTCGTGCACCGCGGCACCATCGGCGTCGACCAGGACGACCACCAGACCACGTTCTCGGTGCGGATCCCCGACACGCGCCTGTCGATCGTGACAACCTGAGACCCACCTCCACCCCCCAGAACGAGGAGAACGACATGAAGTACCAGCTGGCCTGCGGCGACGTGATGCCCGGGTGTGCCCAGACCTTCGTCACCGACAGCCAGGACGCCCTGCTCGGCCAGGTCGCCGAGCACGCGGCCGCCGCCCACGGGATCACCGAGATCACCCCCGAGGTGCTCGCCGCCGTCACCGGCAAGATCCGCACCACCGACGCCTGACGTCCTGCCCTTCTGCCCGATCGGGACGGCGCGCAGCCTAGGCTGCCTGTCGTGACGATCTGGCGTTCCTTCGACGAGGTCCCGGCCGAGCTGGTCGGGTCGGGCACCGCTGTCACCATCGGCAACTTCGACGGTGTCCACCGCGGTCACCGGGCCGTGGTGGCCCGGGCCCGGCAGCGCGCCGACGAGCTCGGCGTACCCCTGGTGACGGTGACGTTCGACCCCCACCCGATGGCGGTCCTGCGGCCCGAGCACGCCCCGTCGATGCTGACGACGCTCGAGGAGCGGGCGGCGCTGCTCGCCGACGCCGGCGTCGACCACGTCTTCGCCCTGCCCTTCGACCTCGACGTCGCGTCGTGGACCCCGCAGGAGTTCGTCGACCGGGTCCTCGTCGGGTCCCTGCACGCCCGCGCGGTCGTCGTCGGCGCCAACTTCCGCTTCGGCCACCGGGCCGCGGGCGACGTCGCGTTCCTGTCCGCGGTGGGCAGCGACGCCGGGTTCACCGCCGAGGGCGTCGCGCTCGACGGCGGGCCGCAGGTGTGGTCGTCGACCTACGTCCGGACCTGCCTGGTGGCCGGTGACGTCGCCGGTGCCGCCGAGGCGCTCGGCCGGCCCTTCGCCGTACGCGGTGAGGTCGTGCAGGGCGACCAGCGCGGCCGCGAGCTCGGCTACCCGACCGCCAACGTGCCGACCGACGGGCTGACGGCGGCCCCGGCCGACGGGGTCTACGCCGGGCGCCTGCGCCGGCTCGACACCGGCGAGGTGTTCCCGGCCGCCATCAGCGTGGGCACCAACCCGACCTTCGACGGGGTGCGCTACCGCCGCATCGAGAGCTATGTGCTCGACCGCACCGACCTCGCGCTCTACGGCGTCGAGGTCGAGGTCGAGTTCGTGGAGCGGCTGCGCGGGATGGTCGCCTTCGACGGCATCGACCCCCTCCTGGAGCAGATGGCCGACGACGTACGCCGGACGCGAGAGCTCCTCGGTGGGTGACCGCGACGCCGTCGTCGAGGCGGAGGTCTGGTTCCAACGGCACGGACTGCCCTACTTCGTCGACGACACGCGGGCGCTGGTCGCCGACCGGCTCAGCCGGCCGCGCGTGGTCTCGGTCGTGCTGACCGCGCTCGTGCTCGGCGGCATCGCCGCCGGTGCGGTCGGCCTGGCCACCGGCGACCACTCCCTGCCCGCGCCCACCGGTGCGAGCGTGGCGGTCGCCGTCCTCGTGCTCTACGCGCTGCGGGCGCTGCAGGCCTCGACGATCGCCGCGTGGGCGCTGCGCCGGGCGTTCGGCAGCCTGGGGCTGCTGCTCCCGCTGGCGACCCGGGCGCTGCCGATGCTGCTGCTCTTCATCACGTTCCTGTTCATCAACACCGAGGTGTGGCAGGTCGCGTCGGCGTTGAAGGGCGGCGTGCTGTGGGGCGCGGTGCTGTTCTTCGCGGCGGCCGCGATCGGCTTCCTGGTGCCGCGGCTCGCCGAGGAGCTCGACGCCTTCGACGACAACGTGCAGGCCGACGACGTGCTCCGCGCGACCGACGGGACGCCGCTGGCCGTCGTGGCCCGCGAGGTCGTCGACTCCGACGTCGACCTGCCCGAGGAGGCCCAGGTCACCGGCCTGCAGATGGTCAACCTGGTCCTCGTGCTCGTCGTCGCCCAAGCCGTGCAGGTGCTGCTGCTGTCGCTCGCGGTCTTCGTCTTCTTCATCGTGTTCGGCGCGGTCGCGATCGACGACAGCGTGATCAAGAGCTGGCTCGGCGACGACCCCGACTACTTCCTGCCCGGGCCCCACCTCGTCAGCCGCGAGCTCGCCCACGTCGCCGTGTTCCTCGCCGGCTTCTCGGGCCTCTACTTCACCGTCGTGGCCATCACCGACGACCTCTACCGCAAGGAGTTCTTCACCACGGTGATGGACGAGCTGGCCCGCGCGGTCGGCGTACGCGTCGTCTATCGCGAGCTGCGGCGGCGTACGACCCAGGCCGACTGACGGCGTACGCCCGAGCTGGTCAGGGGGAACCGACCCTTGTCAGGGGTTGCAACCCCTGACAACGGTCGGAATCCCCGGCCGGCCGGGGAATCCACCCACTGGTCAGGGAGGACCGACCCTCACCGCTCCACCGCCGACGTCAGGTGCCCGAAGGCCACCAGGCGGTCGTCGGTGTGGAAGAGCTCGGCGCAGGTGGTGAGGGTGATCAGGCGGTCCTGGTCGGGGGCCGGGCCGACGCCGCCGTCGGGGTTGACCGGGGCCGGGTCGACGACCCAGCCGGAGGTGAACGGGACCCGCAGCTGCTGGCCGCCGG
Organism: Nocardioides sp.; assembly: GCF_030655615.1. Lineage (GTDB taxonomy): Bacteria > Actinomycetota > Actinomycetes > Propionibacteriales > Nocardioidaceae > Nocardioides. The sequence continues at coordinate 2,446 of NZ_JAURVJ010000011.1, read as the reverse complement.
TGTCGAGCACGTAGGTGTAGACCACGTCGCGGGTCTCGACGACCACCTCGTCGCCGGCGTCGAGGTCGGGCATGTCGCGCAGCGGCTCACCGTGGGTGACGCGGTGGCCGGCGAGGGCGTAGTTGCCGACCTCGCCGGGCGCGGCCGAGGTCTCGAAGTGGCCGATGCCCGAGGCGAGGGCGTCGTCCTCGACCCCCTCGAGCACGGGTACGGCGAAGTCCTCGCCGAGGGCGGGGATGCGCAGGATCGCGTAGGCCTTGCCTTGCGCGGTCTCGACGTCGGGCTGGCCCTGGGGCTCGGCCCACTCCTTCTCGAGCCGGTCGACTGTCTCCTCGTGCCGGCGCTGCGACACGAGGTTGGTGCCGTAGAGCTGCCAGCCGATCCAGCCGAGGATCGACAGGCCGGCGAGCACCAGGCCCAGACCGAGCCAGAACGTCCAGCCGCGGCGGCGCGCCCGTCTCCGGGGCGCCGCCTCGGGCTCGTCGTCCTGGACCCCGGTCATGGGCCCAGTGTGCCAAGGGCTACTCCGCGTCGAGGTCCTTCTCGACGAGAGCCGCGATCGCGTCGACGTCGGCCTCGTTGTCACCGGACACCTCGACGGTCGCGCCGTTCTCGGCGCCCAGGGTCATGATCAGCAGCGAGGACCCGGCGTCGACCGGCTCGTCACCGGGCAGGCCGATCAGCACCTCGGAGTCGAGCTCGGCGGCGGCGTCGCTGATGATCGAGGCGGGGCGGGCGTGGAGGCCGACGGCCGAGCCGACGACGACGGTCCTGGTGGGCATGGTGCTCCTTGGGTTGGGTGTGACAGCGGGGTCGGGCAGGGTCAGCAGGATCACGCGACGGCCGTCGCGGGCTCGCGCGGGGAGAGCGACTTGAGGGCGATCACCGCGGCACAGCCGACGACGACGCCGGCAGCCAGGGCGATGAGGAAGCCGAGGACGCCGTCGACGGCGAAGAGCACGAAGATGCCGCCGTGCGGGGCTCGGACGCTGACGTCGAAGGCCTCGGAGAGGCCGCCGGTGACGGCGCTGCCGAGCATGATCGCCGGGATGACCCGCAGCGGGTCGGCCGCGGCGAACGGGATGGCGCCCTCGGTGATGAACGAGGCACCGAGGAGCCAGCCCGCCTTGCCGTTCTCACGCTCGGGCACGTTGAAGAGCTTCGGGCGGACGACGGTGGCGAGGGCCAGGGCGATCGGGGGCACCATGCCGGCGAGCATGACGGCGGCCATGATCTTGAGCTCCGGGGCGTCGCTGGCCAGCGAGGCGCCGCCGACGCCGGTGGCGGCGAAGGAGTAGGCGACCTTGTTGAGCGGACCGCCCATGTCGAACGCCATCATCAGGCCGAGCACGACGCCGAGCAGCACCGCATAGCTGCCGCTCATGTCGCCCAGGCCGTCGTTGAGCTTGTCCATCAGCCAGCCGATCGGCTTGCCGAACACCACGATCATGAGCAGGCCGGCCACGATCGAGGTGACCAGCGGGATGACGAGCACGGGCATCAGGCCTCGCGCCCAGGACGGGACCTTGAGGCTGGCGATCCAGTGGGCGATCACGCCGGCGAGCACGCCGCCGACGATCGCGCCGAGGAAGCCGGTCGCGGGCAGGCCGACGCCGCTGGGGTCGCTGACGGCGAAGATGTTGGCCGCGAGGCCACCGACGATGAAGCCGGGGGCGATACCGGGGCGGTCCGCGATCGCGTAGGCGATGTAGCCGGCCAGGGCCGGGATGAAGAACATGAACGCGGTCTTGCCGATGATGAAGAAGAGCGCGCCGAGGTAGGCCATGAAGCCGGAACCGAACAGCGCGTGGTCGAGACCGAGGGCCGACGGGTTCGGCAGGTCGAAGAACGTGTTGTTGACGGCGATGTCGCCGTAGGGACCGACGATCTCGTAGCCGCCGAGGAGGAACCCGAGGGCGATGAGCAGGCCGCCGGCGGCGACGAACGGGATCATGTAGGAGACGCCGGTCATCAGGACGCGCCGGGTACGGCCGCCCCACGACTCCTGGGTGTCGCTGCGGGCCTCGCCCGTCGACGCCGAGCCCTCGACGCGCGGGGCGCTCGGGTCGTCGGCGTAGCGCAGGGCCTCGGCGATCATCGTGTCGCCGTCGTCGATCGGGCGCTTGACGCCCGAGGACACGAGCGGCTTGCCGGCGAACCGGCCCCGGTCGCGCACCCCGACGTCGACGGCGAAGATCACGGCGTCGGCCGCGGCGATGACCTCGGGCTTGAGCGGGGTCGAGCCGGCCGAGCCCTGGGTCTCGACGTCGATGGTGACGCCGGCGCGCTGGGCGGCGGCCTCGAGGGCCTCGGCGGCCATGTAGGTGTGGGCGATGCCGGTCGGGCAGGCGGTGACGGCGACCAGGCGGCGGGTGGCGACGGCGGTCGTGGTGCCGGCGGCGGCCTTGTCGAGCGACGTGGGCGCGGCGGCGGCGGGGGCGGCGGC
>NZ_JAURVJ010000004.1 GCF_030655615.1 Nocardioides sp. | reverse complement strand
ACGACGACGTCGGCGAAGTAGGTCTCGATCTCGCCGGTGACCATGTCGCGCACGATGATCCCGCGCGCGCGGTTGTCAACGACGATCAGCTCGACCATCTCGTGGCGGGTGTAGCACTTGACCGTGCCGGCGGCGACCTGGCGCTCGAGGGCCTGGTAGGCACCGATGAGCAGCTGCTGGCCGGTCTGGCCGCGGGCGTAGAACGTGCGGGACACCTGGACGCCGCCGAAGGACCGGTTGTCGAGCAGGCCGCCGTACTCACGGGCGAACGGGACGCCCTGGGCGACGCACTGGTCGATGATGCTGGTGCTGACCTGGGCGAGGCGGTAGACGTTGGACTCGCGCGAGCGGTAGTCGCCGCCCTTGATCGTGTCGTAGAAGAGGCGGTAGACGGAGTCGCCGTCTCCCTTGTAGTTCTTGGCCGCGTTGATGCCGCCCTGGGCCGCGATCGAGTGGGCACGGCGCGGGGAGTCCTGGTAGCAGAACGACTTCACGACGTAGCCGGCCTCGCCGAGGGTGGCGGCGGCCGAGGCGCCGGCCAGGCCGGTGCCGACGACGATGACCGACAGGCGGCGGCGGTTGGCCGGGTTGGCGATCCGGGCCTCGAACTGGCGGGTGTTCCAGCGCTCCTCGAGCGGGCCGCCGGGCGCCTTGGTGTCGCGGACCGGGTCGCCGTCGACGTAGTAGCCGGCGGCGTCGTCGTACTCCTCGTCGGCCAGGTGGCTGGTGTGCGAGGCGTCGAAGGTGTTGGTGGTGTCAGGCATGTCCGTCATGAGTGGTCCCTGTCCCTCAGAGGTCGATGACGCCGGCGAGCACGAAGATCGGCACCAGCGAGAACCCGCCGGCGATGACCACCGCGAGGACCGTGCCGATCGCCTTGGCGTTGCGCCGGGCCTTGGCGTTGTTGGTGAGGCCGAGCGTCTGGGCGGCACTCCACGTGCCGTGGTGGAGGTGCAGGGCGAGCGCGGCCATCGAGAGCAGGTAGATGGCGGTCAGCCACCAGACCTCGAAGCTCTGGACCATCAACGTGTAGGGGTCGCCGGCCGCGCTGCCGGTCTCGCCGGTCTTGACGTTGATCTTGCCGAAGCTGAAGTTGAGCAGGTGCCAGATGATGAAGAGCAGCAGCGTGGCGCCGCCCCAGCGCATCGTGTGCGACGAGAAGCTGGAGTGCTTGTTCTTCTTCACGACGTACTTGACGGTGCGGGCCTTGCCGGCCCGGCGGGCGAGCAGCACGGCGGCCGTGACGTGCACGACCAGCGCGGCCAGCAGCCCGACGCGCGAGATCCAGAGGAACCCCTCGTGCGGCAGGATCGGCTCGCCGAACTCGCGCAGGTGCTCGGCGTACTCGTTGAACGTCTCCTGCCCCGAGAACGCCTTGAGGTTGCCGTACATGTGCACGAGCACGAAGGCGATGAAGAGGAAGCCGCTGACGGCCATCAACATCTTCAGCGCGATCGTGGAGCGCCTGGAGCTGGAGCCCTTGACGAGGGCCGGGCGGGTCGTTGTTGCCACGAGAACTCACTCTACGACCGTGGTAGGACGCGCGTTCACCCCGTCGGCTGTGACATAAGTCGCTGGACGGGACGGCCCGTCCGCCCGCGTCAGCCGAGCGCGCCTGCTAGCTCGCGGCGGCTGCCGATGCCGAGCTTGGTGTAGACGCGGCCGAGGTGGTTCTCGACCGTCTTGGGCGACACGAACAGCTCCTGGGCGATGTCGCGGTTGCTGCGGCCGATCACGGCGAGGGTGGCGACCCGGCGCTCGCTGGCCGTGAGCGACTCCGGGCCGGGTGCCGTCGTACGCCGGGGGCGGTCGCCGAGGGCCTGGAGCGCCCCGGCGATGCGGCGCTCCAGTGCCGCGGCACCGCAGGCGTGGGCGAGGTCGGCGGCCTCGGTGAGCAGCTCGCGGGAGTCGGTACGACGACCCTGCGTGCGCCACGACTCGGCCTGGTCGGCCAGCGCCTTGGCGTGCTCGAGCCGGTCGTGCGCGCCGGCGAGGACCACGACCGCCTCGGCCAGCTGCGCGGCGCGGGCCTCGGGGTCGGGGTCGAACCGCGCGGCCACCCGCAGGGCCGAGCCGATCTCGGTGGGGGAGCCCCAGGCTCGCGCGTTGTCGACCTGGGTGGCGAGGAGGGCGCGGGCCTCGTCGTCGCGGCCGAGCCGGGAGTGGGCGATGGCGGCCGGGAGCCGCCAGGCGAGGCCGGCGGGGTCGACGCCGGCCTGCTCGATCTCGCGCTGGAGGGTCGCGAGGTGCTGGAGCGCGCCGTGGGGGTCGTCCTCGGCGAGGCTGACCCGGGCCCGGATCTCGTGGAGCCAGATGAGCGGGATGACCCGGACACCCTCGGTGCCGGCGTCGAGCTCGGCGAGGGCCGCCTTGGCGGCCGCGAGGTCGCGGTGCTCCATCGCGACGTAGCAGGCGAAGTGGACGGCGGTGACCCGCAGCGAGAGCACCTCGGGGGTGACCGGCTCGTGGGCGACGGCGGCGAGCACCGCCTCGCACTCGGTCTCGGTGGCGGTCACGTCGCCGACCCGCCAGGCCAGGACCTGGGCGGCGTTGGCGGCCATCGCGTAGTCGACGGGCGAGCCGCCGCGCACGATGCGGGTGCGGGCCCGCTCGACCTCGCGCCGGGTCTCGGTGACGACGTCGGCCGCGATGGCGGCCATCATCCCGAGCGTCCAGGGCACCAGGCTCTCGCCACGGGCCGCGTCGTCGAAGAGCGCGCCGTCGCCCAGGGCTCGACGGGCGTAGTCGGCCACGCGGGCCTGGGGCTCGTTCTGGTGCCGGCCGCGCTGCGCGAGGAGGGCGAGCAGGGTGCGCTCGTCGGCGGTCTCGCCCGTGAGCCCCTCGAACTGGCGCAGGTGCTCGACCGACTGGCGGCGCTGCGACGGCACGAACTGGCGGGTGACGCCGAGCGCCGCCTCCAGCCGCATCCGGGCCGGCTCCTCCGCCAGCGGCGGCCAGGACTCGAGGACGGTGACGAGCTCGGCCACGGCTGCCTCGGCGCCGGCCGTGGCGGTCGTGGCCTGGACGGCGAGGGCCTGGAGGTCGGCGCGACGGCGGACGTCGGTCTCGGCCTCGGCGGCCTCGTGCAGGTGGCGGTGGGCCTCCGCGGCGCGACCAGCGCGCAGCAGCGTGCTGCCCAGCCGCTCGCGCAGGGCC
>NZ_JAURVJ010000002.1 GCF_030655615.1 Nocardioides sp. | reverse complement strand
GTGCCATAGTGACTGGTGTCAGACGTGGCTCTCCGATCTAGGCGGCGCAGGCTCTCCTCGACGGCGCGGCGCACGTAGCGCCGCGACGCGCGGACACCGTGGTCGTCGCCGTAGAGCCCGCGCATGCTCCCGCCGAGCTTGGTCGCCAGCACGAAGTCGTCGCGCCGGCCCCGCAGCGCCTCGCCCATCAGCTCCTCGCTGCCGCCGGCCGGGTCGCCGTAGATGTCGGCGGTGTCGAGCAGGGTCACACCGACGTCGGTCGCGGCGTCGAGGATGCCGCGGACACCGGCGAGGTCGACGCGGCGGCTGAACGCGTTGCAGCCGATGCCGACCGCGCTGACCATCAGGCCCGAGTCACCGAGGGGGCGGTAGTCCATCCGTACGTCGTCGCTCATGCCTCGACGTTAGCGAGGGGTACCGACGGCTCTCCCCACTGGCGTCACGGGGGGCCGACTCGTGCGATCGCACGAGTCGGGCGCGGCCAGCCCGCCTCCCGGGGCGCCAACTCGTGCGATCGCACGAGTCGGACCCCACCAACCCACCTCCCGAGCGACCAACTCGTGCGATCGCACGAGTTGAGGCTCGGACCCACCCACGCGCCCGCGCGGCTCAGACCCAGAACGTGTCGTGGCGCAGCATGAACTCGGCGCGCTGCTGCTCGGTCATCTCCTCGCCGCGGGCCAGCGTCTCGAAGTAGTCCTCGCGCGGGCCGCCGGGGGCGAACATCAGCAGCATCGACGCGCCCCCGCCGCCGCGGAAGCCGTGCACGCCACCCTCGGGCACGTAGAGGAAGTCCCCCGACCGCGCGGTCACCCAGTCCGCGCCGTCGAACAGCCGCACCTCGCCGGACAGCACGTAGAACTGCTCGCTGATCGAGCGGTGGAAGTGGGCGTCCGGCCCGGTCTCCTCCTCGCCGAACGTCCAGCGGTAGAGCCCGAAACGGCCGTCGGTGCGGTCGCCGGTGGCGACGTACTCGCACGTGCCGCCGGTGCGGTAGGTGATGTCGGCGGGCTCCGAGGAGCGCCGCAGCCAGGCCGACACCTCGCCGTCGGTGCCGTGGTAGGTGTCCGGCGGATAGCTCCGCCCTCGCGGAAGTGACATGCGAGCAGACTAGGAGTGCTAGCGGATCCGCGCCTTGCGCATCATCTTCAGCCCTTGGAGCATCCCCTTGACGTAGTCGTCGTAGTTCTGGCCGGGCCGGGCTCCCATGACCTGCTTCTTGAGCACGGCGAGGTTCTGCACGTCGGTGTACTTCGTGAGGCCCTGGTCGCCGTGGCGGGCGCCGACGCCGGACTGCTTGACGCCGCCCGACGGCGTCCCCTTGGACGCGAACGCGGTCGCGAGGATGTCGTTGACGTTGACGTTGCCGGAGTGGATGCGGCGGGCGACGCCCTCGGCGGCCTCGAGGTCGGTGCCCCAGACCGAGGCGTTGAGGCCGTAGTCGGTGTCGTTGGCCAGCGCGACCGCCTCGTCGACGGTGTGGTAGCGGTGGAGCGCGACGACCGGGCCGAAGGTCTCGGTGGCGCCGGCGAGCATGTCGGTGGTGACGCCCTCGAGGATCGTCGGCTCGAAGAACGCCGGGCCGAGGTCGGGGCGTGGCTTGCCGCCGGCGAGGACGGTGGCGCCCTTGGCAACCGCGTCGTCGACGTGGTGCTGCACGCGGTCCCGGTGGTCGGGCGAGACGAGCGAGCCCATCTCGGGCCCGAAGTCGTAGGACGCGCGTACGTCGAGCCCCTCGGCCCGGGCGACGAACTTGTCGCGGAACTCGGCGTAGCGCGACTCGGGGAGGTAGACCCGCTCGATGTGCATGCAGATCTGGCCGGTGTTGCCGAAGACGCCGAAGACGGCGCCCTGGACGGCCTCGTCGATGTCGGCGTCGTCGAGCACGATCATCGGGTTCTTGCCGCCGAGCTCGAGGCAGGCGCCGATGAGGTTGCGACCGGCGCGCTCGCCGATGACGCGGCCGGTCGCGGTGGACCCGGTGAACATGACGTAGTTGGCGTTGTCGATGAGAGTCGGCCCGACGTCGGGGCCCTCGCCGCAGACGACCTGGAACAGGCCCTTCGGCAAACCGGCCTCCTCGAGCATCTGGATGCCCCAGAGCGGGGAGAGCGCGGTCTTGTTGTCGGGCTTGAGGACGACCCCGTTGCCGGCGATGAGCGCGGTGACGGCGTCGGAGATGCCGGTGGCGAAGGGGAAGTTCCAGGGCGCGATGACGCCGACGACGCCCTTGGGCTGGCGGATCGCCGTCGAGGTGGTGAGGAACGGGACCGGCCCGCCGACCTTGTGGGGCTTGAGCAGCCGCGGCGCATGCTTGATGTAGTGGCTCATCACCATCGGCGGGTCGCAGGTCTCCTCGATCGCCATCCGCCGGTTCTTGCCGCTCTCGACCTGGATGAGGTCGGCGGTCTTCTGGGCGTTGTCGACGAAGATCGCGTGGGCCCTGTTGAAGACCTTGAGCCGCTTGGCCAGCGGCCACTGCGACCACTCGGCCTGGGCGGCACGCGCGTCGACGAAAGCCTGCTCGATGTCGGCCGGCGTCGACTGCGGCAGCTCGACGAGGACCTCACCGGTGTAGACCTCGGTGAGCTTCCAGGTAGTCCCTGAGGAGGCGAGGGACGAGCCGTCGCGAAGGGTGCCGCCGCTGGTGGACGGGACGCGGGCGACCAGCTGGTCGAGGAGCGCGTCGGTGACCGACGCCGGGCGCTGGGTGGCCCGTGCCGTGGTCCGTGCCGTGGTGTGTGCCGTGGTGTGTGCCGACATGACGGTCAGCCCCTTCCGAGGACGAGGTCGGCGCCGCGCTCGCCGATCATGATCGCGGGCGCGTTGGTGTTGCCGCCGGTGATCGACGGCATGATCGAGGCGTCGCAGACCCGCAGCCCGTCGATGCCGCGGACCTTGAGGTCGGGGGTGACGACGGCGAGCTCGTCGACGCCCATCCGGCAGGTGCCGACGCCGTGGTAGACCGACGTCGCGCGGTTGAGGATCTGGTCGCGCAGGGCCTGGCCCTTGACGTCCTTGCCGGGGTGGATCTCCTCCTTGACCGAGCCGCCGAACGCGGCGCCGGCCATGATGTCGCGCACCAGCTCGGAGCCCTCGCCGAGCACCTCGAGGTCGGAGGGGTCGGAGAGGTACTGGAAGTCGATGAGCGGCGAGGCCGTCGGGTCGGCCGAGGCGAGCCGCAGGGTGCCGCGGCTCTTGGGGTAGATGAGCGTCGCGAGCACGGTCAGCGACGTACGGGGGTCGACGTCGTGACGGATCGGCTCGTCCTGGTTGGGCGACACGTAGGACCAGGGCAGCAGGTGGAGCTGGAGGTCGGGCACGTCGCCCGAGGACGCCGCCTGCGAGGTCTTGAGGAACGCGAGGACCTCGAAGACCGAGTTGGCGAGGAAGGTCGTGCCGGGACGCAGGATCTCGCGGACGATGCCCTGGGCGAAGTAGGGCGCCGTACCGCGGTTCTTGCTCGACGTCGCGTGGAACGTCAGCGCGTGGAACATGTGGTCGTGGAGGTTGTCGCCCACCGGCAGGTCGGCGACGACCTGGATGCCGTGGTCCTTGAGGTGCTGGGCGTGCCCGACGCCGGACAGCATGAGGATCTGCGCCGAGCCGACGAACCCGGCGGCGAGGATGACCTCCTTGCCGGCGCGGACGGTGCGCTTGGCACCGCCGCCCTTCTTGCTGACGTCGGTGACCTCGACGCCGGTGGCGCGGCCGTTGTCGATGACGACCTTGGTGACCAGCACCTCGCTCTGCAGCTGCAGGGTGCGAGGGGCGAGGTTGTGGATGTAGCCCCGGGAGGCGGAGTAGCGCAGGCCGTCGGCAGCGTTCTGCTGCATCCTGCTCACGCCCTCCTGCGACTCGCCGTTGTAGTCGTCGAGGATCTTGCAGCCGGCCGCGTCGGCCGTGGCCTGGAGGAACTGCAGCGCCCCCTCCTGGGGGAACTTGTTGCGGGTGATCCGGATCGGGCCGCCGGTGCCGCGGAACGTGTCCTCCCCGTCCTCGAAGTCCTCCATCTTCTTGTACGCCGCGTTGACGGTGTCGGCGTCCCAGCCGGTGTTGCCCTCGGCGGCCCAGGAGTCGTAGTTGGCGCGGTTGCCGCGGACGTAGACCATGCCGTTGATGGAGCTCGAGCCGCCGACGACCTTGCCGCGCGGGACCGGCATCTTGCGGTCGAGCAGGTGCTTCTGCGGCACGGAGTAGTAGCCCCAGTCGACGGTCTTCTTGATCTCGGGGACCGAGTGCATCGGCCCGATCATCCCGGGCTTCTTCGTCAGGAACTTCTCGTCGGACTTGCCGGCCTCGAGCACGATGACGCTCGCGCCGGACTCGGCCAGGCGGCCGGCGATGGCCGCCCCCGAGCTGCCCGAACCGACCACCACGTAGTCGGCCTCGTCCTGGTAATCCGGCCTCTTCGCCATGCCTGACCTGCCCGCTCTCGTCGCTCTGCTGGGTGCTGGAGGTGTGGGCGAGCCCACATCGCGGCAACTGTAACGCGTTCTAGTTTTCCCGTCACCGGTTCACAAGCGCAAGAATCCCTCTCGTGAAGATCCTCTCGATCCAGTCGTCGGTGGCCTACGGGCACGTCGGCAACTCCGCAGCGGTCTTCCCGCTGCAGCGGCTCGGCCACGAGGTCTGGCCGGTGCTCACCGTCCACTTTTCCAACCACACCGGCTACGGCGCCTGGCGCGGCCCGCTGCTCGACCCGGCCGACGTGCGCGAGGTGATCGCAGGCATCGACGACCGCGGCGTGCTCGGCAGCGCCGACGCCGTGCTGTCCGGCTACCAGGGCGACCCGGCCGTCGGGATGGTCATCCTCGATGCGGTGGCGCGGGTCAAGGAGCTCAACCCCGACGCCGTCTACTGCTGCGACCCGGTCATGGGCGACGTGGGACGCGGGATGTTCGTCAAGCCCGGGATCCCGGAGTACCTCCGCGACCGGGTCGTGCCGCACGCCGACATCGTCACGCCCAACCACTTCGAGCTCGACTTCCTCGCCGGCCACACCACGACCACGCTGGCCGAGGTGCTCGACGCCGTCGACGAGGTGCGCGTCTTCGGGCCCCGCGACGTGCTCGTCACCTCGGTCCTCCACACCGACTCGGCGCCCGACACCCTCGACGTGGTCGCCGTCTCCGACGCCGGCGCCTGGGTCGTCACCACCCCGCTGCTCCCGATCACGCCCAACGGCTGCGGCGACGTGACCGCCGCCCTCTACCTCGCCCACCTGCGTACGACGGGCTCCCCGGCCCGGGCGCTCGAGCTGACGACCTCGTCGGTCTATGCGGTCCTCGAGGCCACGCTGGCCGCCGGCACCCGCGAGATCCAGCTGGTCGCCGCCCAGGACGCGATCGCCTCTCCGCCGCCCCGGTTCGAGGCGCGTCAGCTGCGCTGACCGCCTCGTCACCGGCGCCTGCCTACGGTGGACGGCATGGACCACAGGAACCTCGGACCCACCGGCATGCAGGTCAGCCCCCTCTGCCTCGGCGCGATGATGTTCGGGCCGTGGGGCGAGCCCGACCACGACGAGTCGACGCGGATCATCCACGCCGCGCTCGACGCCGGGATCAACTTCGTCGACACCGCCGACATGTACTCGCAGGGCGAGTCGGAGGTCATCGTCGGCAAGGCCCTCAAGGGACGCCGCGACGACGTCGTCCTGGCCACCAAGTTCCACGGCCCGATGGACGTCGCGATGGGCGAGGAGGGCGGCGACCCCAACAAGCGCGGCAACTCCCGCCGCTGGATGGTGCAGGAGGTCGAGAACAGCCTGCGCCGGCTGCAGACCGACTGGATCGACCTCTACCAGGTGCACCGCCCCGACGACGTGACGTCCGACGAGGAGACCCTCTCCGCGCTGACCGACCTGCAGCAGGCCGGCAAGATCCGCGCCTTCGGTTCGTCGACGTTCCCGGCCCACCACGTGGTCGAGGCCCAGTGGACGGCCGAGCGCCACGGCCTCCGGCGCTACGTGACCGAGCAGCCGCCGTACTCGCTGCTCTTCCGGCGGATCGAGGCCGACGTGCTCCCGGTCGCGGAGAAGTACGGCCTGGGCGTCCTCCCGTGGAGCCCGCTGGCCGGCGGCTGGCTGACGGGCAGGGTCCGCAAGGGCCAGGACGCTCCCGACAGCAACCGCGCCAAGATGATGCCGGGCTTCTTCGACGACGAGGCCAAGCTCGAGGCCGTCGAGCAGCTCAACCTGCTCGCCGACGACGCCGGCATCACGATGGTCCACCTCGCGCTGGCCTTCGTCATGCAGCACCCCGGCGTCACCTCGCCGATCATCGGCCCGCGCACCATGTCGCAGCTGGAGTCGCAGCTCGGCGCCGTCGACGTGACGCTGACCAGCGACGTCCTCGACCGGATCGATGAGATCGTCCCGCCCGGCCGCAACGTCTCGCCCGGCGACGAGGGCTACTCGCCCGCCGCGCTCGAGCAGCCGTTCCTGAGGCGGCGACGCACGGCCTGAGGTCGACGAGTCAGTAGGACTTCCCGTTGGCGTAACGGACACGCCGCGCATGCCGGCCCTTGCCGTGATTGCGGTTCTTGTAGGTCGGCAGCTGGGAATCGCAGTTGGGACAGACGAGACGGAGGTTGTCGCGACGGTTGTTGGTGGAGTCGCCGTCAATGTGATCCAGCACGAACCGAAGCTCGAGGCCCTGCCAGAGGTCCGGAAGGTTGCATATCGCGCATCGCCGTTCCTGCTCCGCTGCGATGTGGAGCCGTATGTAGTGGTCAGGCCTCGAGCAGACGCTGCCTTCACCGGTAGCGAGCCACCTAGCGACGTTGTCGCGGCGCTCGGACTCGCGCTGGCAACGGTTGCTGCAGTAGAAGCGAACGAGAGAACCCCGTCGGGGGATCTCACTCCCACATCCGCGACATTCGAACATGTTTGTCGATGCTAAATGGCAGTACCGACACTCTCGGAGCCGCGTGAGAGAGTCGAACTCTCGACATTTCGCTTACAAGGCGAACGCTCTGCCATCTGAGCTAACGCGGCGACGCCCGCGCCAGGCGCGAGCAGGCCCATCGTAGTGGCCTCAGCTCATGCCGCCGTCGAAGGCCAGCACCGTGCCGGTCATCATCCGCGCGTCCTTGGACGCCAGGTAGACGACGGCCGAGCCGATCTCGGCGGGCGTGATGTTGCGGCCCGGCAGCATCATCATCAGCCGGTCCATCACCCGCGGGTCGAGGTCGTCGGGGAACGTGGCGGCGACCTCGTCGACGAGCGGGGTGTCGGTGGAGCCGGGGCAGATCGCGTTGACGCGCACCCGGTCGGGACCGAGCTCGAGGGCCAGCGAGCGGGTCATCATGGTGAGCCCGCCCTTGGCGGCCGAGTAGGCCGCGGCGTAGGGCTGCGGGACGTGGCCGGCCACCGACGACACGTTGACGATGTTGCCGCGACAGGCCTTGAGCCAGGGCAGCGCCGCCTGCATGAGCATGAACGGACCCTTGAGGTCGATCGTCTGGACGCGGTCCCACTCGGCGTCGGTGATCGTGTGGAAGCGGCCGAACTGCACCACGCCCGCAATGTTGGCGAGCACGTCGATGTGGTCGTGCGCCGCGGTAACGGTGGCGACCGCCGCCTCGACCGCAGCCCGGTCGCCGACGTCGGTCTCGACGTACGTCACGCCGTCGGGCACGGTCGGCGCGATGTCGAGCCCGAACACGGTGTCGCCGAGGTCGCGGAACAGCTCGGCGGTGGCGAAGCCGATGCCCGACGCCGCCCCGGTGATGACGACGACGCGCGGTGCCTGCAGATCACCCATGCCCGGACCGTACCGCCGAACTAGAACAGGTTCTAGCCGCGCCGTCGCGGCGGACCCGAACCTCAATGATGCTTGAAGTGGGGCGGGTGGGTGCGCAGACTGGGCCCCATGACGCTGACGATCGGACAGCTCGCGGAGCGGTCGGGGGTGGCTCCGAGCGCGCTACGGTTCTACGAGGACCGCGGGCTGATCTCCTCGGAGCGGACGACGGGCAACCAGAGGCGCTACCCGCAGTCGACGCTGCGGCGGGTGGCGTTCGTGCGGACGGCGCAGCGGGTCGGGCTGCGGCTGTCGGAGATCGAGGCCGCGCTGGCCGAGCTCCCCGACGGGCGTACGCCGACCAAGTCCGACTGGCACCGCATCAGCAACGCCTGGCGGCCGCGGCTCGACGAGCAGATCCGGCGGATCGAGCTGCTGCGTGACCGGCTCGACGGGTGCATCGGTTGCGGCTGCCTCAGCCTGCGGTCCTGCTTCCTCACCAACCCCGGCGACGAGATGGCCGAGCGCGGACCCGGTCCGGTGCTGCTCGAGCCCTGAGGGCACCCCGGAGGTCTACGGTGCTCCCATGGCGTTGCACATCGTCGCCAACCGCCCCGATCCGGCGCTGTTGACGCTCCCCTGGGCGGCCCCGCTCGACGAGTGGACCGACGACCACGTGGTCCCGCTCCCCCGTGGCCTGTCGCGCCACGTCGTCCGGATCGTGCGGCTCAGCGGCCGGACCTACGCCGTCAAGGAGACGGTCGAGGAGATCGCGTTCCGCGAGTACCGCCTGCTGCGCGACCTGCAGCGCCTCGGCCTGCCCGCCGTCGTCCCGCAGGGCGTCGTGACCGGCCGCACCGACGCCGCCGGCGACGACCTCCCGAGCGCGCTGCTCACCGAGCACCTCCGCTTCTCGCTCCCCTACCGCAGCCTCTTCGCGCACGGGATGACCGCCGACAACCTGCCGTCGCTCGTCGACGCGATCGTCGTGCTGCTCGTGCGGCTGCACCTGGCCGGCTTCTACTGGGGCGACGTGTCGCTGAGCAATGTGCTGTTCCGGCGCAGCGCCGGCGAGTTCGCGGCCTACCTCGTCGACGCCGAGACCGGCGAGCTGCGCGCCGAGCTGTCCGACGGGATGCGCGAGCACGACGTCACCGTCGCCACCGAGAACGTCTTCGCCGAGCTCCTCGACCTCCAGGCCAGCGAGTCCCTCGACCACGAGGTCGCCGCCCACGAGATCGTCGAGCTGCTGGCCGAGCGCTATGCCGCCCTGTGGGCCGAGCTGACCGGCGTGGAGGAGTTCGGGTCCGACGAGATGTGGCGCATCGAGCAGCGCATCGAGCGCCTCAACGACCTCGGCTTCGACGTCGACGAGCTCGACATCGTCACCGACATCGGCGGCGACTGGGTCCGCATCCAGCCCAAGGCCGTCGAGCTCGGCCACCACTGCCGCGAGCTGCAGGCCCTCACCGGGCTCAACGTCGAGGAGACGCAGGCCCGCCGGCTGCTCAACGACCTGGCCTCGTTCACGGCGTACTTCGACCTCGGCCGCGAGGACCGCGCCCTCGTGGCGTCGCGCTGGCTGACCGAGATCTACGAGCCCATCACGACGATGGTGCCGGCGCGGGCGCGCGGCAAGCTCGAGGCCGCCGAGGTGTTCCACGAGGTGCTGCAGCACCGGTGGTACCTCTCCGAGCGCGCGTCGCAGGAGGTCGACCTGTTCGACGCCGCGCGCGACTACCTCGACAACGTCCTCGCCCACAAGCCCGACGAGGCGCAGGCCGTCGCCCTCGCGGAACCGGTCGACGAGCCCTGACGGTTCGTTCGCTTCTCGAGGTCCGTCACCAGGTCTCGACACCCGTTCGCGACCTCGCGGGCTCGGTCGGCGACCGGGATGCTCGACCACCCTCAGCCGAGCTCGACCTCCTTCGTCGGTCAGCTCGGCTTGCACACCCGGCAGGACTGGAGGCCAGTGCGTGCGCCGACGGGCTGCAGGTCGTCGCGGTGGCTGACGAGGGCGCAGTCACGGCGGTGTGCGGTGGTGCCGTCACCGGCGGTGACGGGCAGAGCTGAGGAGTCGCCGACCGGGTCCATGGTGGCGGCGGCCTTGGACGTGATGTCGGCGAGCACGAGCAGCGTGTCGGCGAGCCGGTTGGAGGCGGCGTTGTTGTCGGCGGCGATCTTGGCGAGCCAGGCCCCGAAGTAGAGGAACCCGCCGAGGAAGGTGACGCCGAGGCCGAGGAAGCCGCCGGAGGTCTGGTAGGCCTCGCGCTCGAACTCGTAGACCGAGTTGGCCACCCCGTAGTAGCCGAGCAGGATGATGACGATGCCGAGCGGCATCATGATCGCGCCGGCCCAGAAGAGCACGACCTGCAGCAGCGCGGAGCTGCCGCCGCCGCGCAGCGGGGCGGTGCCGCTGCCGCCGCGGGTCTGG
>NZ_JAURVJ010000072.1 GCF_030655615.1 Nocardioides sp. | reverse complement strand
CGCCGTGCTGACCGCCGCCGTCGCCGAGGAGCGGTCGCACCTGCCGGCCCGGCCGACGGTCGTCGTGCGCGACGGGCGGCTGGGCGGCACCAAGGTAGTGGTGCGCGCCGGCGCGGTCGCCGGAGCGTTCCTGGTCACTGCCTCGACCGACGAGGGCACCGGAGTCTTCCTCGTCGACGCCGCAGCCGAGGGCGTCTCGACCGTCGAGGGCCACAGCAGCGACCGCGACCTCGTCGTCCGGCTCGACCTCGACGGCACCCCGGCCGAACCGCTGGGCGGCACCGAGACCGCGACCCGGCTGGCCCAGCTGCTGACGATCTGCGCCGCCGCGGAGCAGCTCGGCGTCACCGAGGGCGCACTCCACCTGACCGCGGCCTACGCCAAGACGCGCGAGCAGTTCGGCCGCCCGATCGGGACCTTCCAGGCCGTCTCCCAGCGCCTGGCCGACGGCTACATCGACGTCCTCGCCCAGCGGCTGACGCTGTGGCAGGCCGTGTGGCGCCTGAGCGAGGGCTTGCCCGCCGACACCGAGGTCGCCACGGCCAAGCTGTGGGCGGCCGACGCCGGCCACAAGCTCGCCCACACGACCGTCCACGTGCACGGCGGCGTCGGCATCGACATGGACGGCGAGGCCCACCGCTACTTCACGACGGCCAAGCGGTTCGAGTTCCTCTTCGGCGGCGCGACCGAGCAGGCGCTGGCCGTCGGCCGCGCCTTGGCCGCCGAGCCGGTCTGACCCGACACAACTGGCCGACCGGCCCGACGTCGGTCGTCACCGACGGTGGACGCCGCTCCGCCGCCGCCCGTGAGCTGGCCCTAGCCTTCTGGGGTGACGCAGCTCCACACCACCGAGGTCGGCACGACCGGCGAGCGGGTGGTCTTCCTGCACGGACTGTTCGGCCAGGGCCGCAACTTCACCCAGGTCGCCAGGGCCCTCGAGCCCGAGCTGCGGTCGTTGCTCGTCGACCTGCCCAACCACGGCCGCTCGGACTGGACCGAGAGCGTCGACTACGTCGCCGTTGCCGACGTCGTGGCCGCCGACCTGCGGGCCGGCTTCGCTGCCGACGGCCCCGTCCACCTGGTCGGCCACTCGATGGGCGGCAAGGTCGCGATGGTCCTGGCGCTCCGCCACCCCGACCTCCTGCGCCGCCTCGTCGTCGTCGACATCTCCCCCGTGCTGAGCGACGGCGAGAGCGAGTTCGGCCACCTCCTCGACAGCCTCGCCGGGCTCGACCTCGGGGCCGTCTCCCGACGCGCCGACGCCGACCGGCTGCTCACCGACCCGATCCCCGACGAGCGCGTCCGCGGCTTCCTGCTGCAGAACCTCCGGTCCGAGGGCCCGGGCTGGCGCTGGCAGGCCAACCTCGCGCTGCTGCGGAGCGAGCTGCCGACGATCGCGGAGTTCCCCGCGGCCGAGCTCGAGGGCGCCACCTTCGACCACCCGACGCTCTGGATCGCCGGCCAGACCTCTCCCTACGTCCGCCCCGAGCACGCCGCCCCGATGCGGGCGTTCTTCCCCCGCACCACCCAGCTGACCATCAAGGGTGCCGGCCACTGGGTCCACTCCGAGCAGCCCGAGTCCTTCGTCTCGGCGTTGCGGGTGTTCCTGACCGCGGGCACGTCGTCGGCTGAGTCCGGCTGACCGGTCAGTACTTCTCGAGTCGGCTGACCGTCTCCTCGAACTCCCGCACCAGGTCGGCGACGACGTCGGCGACGGGGCGCACGTCGTTCATCCGGCCGACGATCTGGCCGATCGGCATCGAGATGACGTCGGGGTCGTTGGCGGCGGAGATGCGGTTGTGGGCGTTGGCGACGAGGAGGTTCTGCAGCGGCATCGGGAGGGGCGCGGGGGCGCCCTCCTCGGCCCAGGCCTCGGTCCACCTGGTCTTGAGGAGCCGGGCGGGCTTGCCGGTGTAGACGCGGGTGCGCACGGTGTCGGAGGACGTGGCGCGGGTGAAGGCGGTCTCCCAGGCCTCGCTGTTGCCGGCACCCATCTGGCGGTACTCCTCGGTGCCGAGCCAGATCGACCCCATCCAGACCCCGGCCGCGCCCAGCGCGAGCGAGGCCGCGACCTGGCGGCCGGAGCCGATGCCGCCGGCGCCGAGGACGGGTACGTCGGGCCCGACGGCGTCGACGACGTCGGGGGTCAGCACCATCGAGGCGACCTCGCCGGTGTGGCCCCCGGCCTCGTAGCCCTGGGCGATGATGATGTCGACGCCGTTGGCGACGTGGCTGAGCGCGTGCTTGGCGGCGCCGGCGAGGGCCCCGACCTTGATCCCGTGCTCGTGGCACTTCTCGATGACGTCGACCGGCGGCGAGCCGAGCGCGTTGGCGATGAAGACCGGCCGGTGCTGCAGGGCGACGTCGAGGTGGGAGCGCGCGACCGAGTGGAGCCAGCCGAGCACGCCGTCGCGGCCCTCGCCCTCGGGCAGCGGCGGGACGCCGAGCTTGAGCAGGGTCTGGTCGACGAACTGCTTGTGGTCCTCGGGGATCATCGCGCCAAGGTCGATCGAGGTGCCCTCGGTGGGGATCTTCATCGGCATCACGACGTCGACGCCGTAGGGCTTGCCGTCAGTGTTGTCGTCGAGCCAGGTCAGGACCCGCTCGAGCTCCTCGGTGTCGTTGAACCGCACGCACCCGAGCACGCCGAGCCCACCGGCGCGCGAGACGGCAGCGGCGACGTGCTCGGACGGGGTGAAGGCGAAGATCGGGTAGTCGATCCCGAACTCGTCGCAGATGGGCGTGCGCATCAGGCCGGCGCTCCCTCGGTCACCGACGCGGTGTCGGCGGCGCGGGACTCGAGGGCGAGCTCCTTGGCGCGCGGGTACTGCGCCTTGCCGGTCGCGTTGCGCGGGATCTCGGGCACCAGGGTCAACAGCCGCGGCAGCTTGTAGCCCGAGAGCGACGTACGGAGGAACGTGCGCAGCTCGTCGAGCCCGACGGTCATGCCCTCGCGGGCCTGGATGACGGCGGCGACGGTCTGGCCGTACTTGTCGTCGGGCAGCCCGACGACCAGGCAGTCGTAGACGGCCGGATGGGACTTGATCGCCATCTCGACCTCCTCCGGATAGACCTTCTCGCCGCCGGTGTTGACGCAGTTGGAGCCGCGCCCGAGCAGCGTGACCTTGCCGTCCTCCTCGACCCGCGCGAAGTCGCCGGGCACGGAGTAGCGCTCGCCGCCGACCTCGAGGAACGTCTGGGCCGACTTCTCGGGGTCCTTGTAGTAGCCCATCGGGACCGAGCCGCCGCGGCCGAGCCGGCCGACCTTGCCGACGCTGGTCGTCAGGTCCATCGGGTGGTTGTCGTCGTCGAGCACGACGCTGTTGGGGCCGAGGCCGATGACCGGCCCGTCGCTGCTGATGTTGTCCTTGTCCTGCATGCCCATGCCCTGGAAGCCGGTCTCCGACGCTCCGACCGAGTCGGTGAAGATGCCGTCGGGGAAGGCCGCCATCCAGCGGCGCTTGACCTGCGGGCTGAAGATCGCGGCGCTGCTGCTGATGACGAAGAGGCTGGCGGCGTCGTAGGGCCGGTCGGTGCCGAGCCGGCTCTCGTACTCCTCGATCAGCGGGCGCGCCATGGCGTCGCCGGTCATGAAGAGCATCTGGACCTTGTCGCGCTCGACGACCTCCCAGACCTTCTGGGCGTCGAACTTGGGCTCGAGCACGGTGAGGTGGCCGGCGAAGAGGTGCATCAGCAGGCTGGCCTGCGCGCCGCCGTGCATGAGCGGGCTCATCGGGAACGTGACCAGCCGCGGCTCGGTGGCCTGCTTGGACTGGTCGTGCTCCTCGAGGGGGACGCCGGTGTAGAAGTCGATGCCGCCGCCGAGCACGCGCCAGAAGTCCTCGTGGCGCCACATGACGCCCTTGGGGAAGCCCGTCGTGCCCCCGGTGTAGATGATGTGGAGGTCGTCGGCGCTGCGCTCGTTGAAGTCGCGCTCGGCGCTCTGGCCCTCGATCGCGTCGGCGTAGGTGACGCCGCCGTAGGAGGAGATGTCTGCGTCGTTGTCGACGTCGACCACGTCGGGGATCACCACGAACGTCTTGAGGCGCGGGTGGTTCGGCGCGCAGGCGGCGACGAGCGGCGCGTAGGGCCGCTCGTGGATCAGCGCGACGACGTCGGCGTTGTCGAACAGGTAGTTGAGCTCGCCCTCGACGTAGCGGTAGTTGACGTTGATGTTGACCGCGCGGATCTTGACGACGGCCAGCACCGCGACGACGTGCTCGATGCTGTTCTTGGCGTAGACGGCGACGTGGTCGCCCGCCTTGACACCCTGCGAGGTCAGGTAGTGCGCGAGCTTGTTGCTGTCGCGCTCGAGGTCGGCGTAGGTAGCCACCTCGTCGCCCACCTTGACCGCTGGGTTGTCCGGGACGGCGTCCACGGCGTGCTCGAAGAGGTCTGCGATGTTCTTGGCCACGACCGCGAGACTAGAACACGTTCCAGTTTTTCGCTACCGTCCGCGCCATGACCGAAGAGTCCGCGCAGGACCCCCAGCCGCACTGCCTCGTCGAGCTCGTCGACCACACGCTGGTGGTGACGATGAACCGCCCCGAGCGCCGCAACGCGCTCTCCAGCGAGATGCTGCGGATCATGGAGGACGCGTGGGACCGGGTGAACGCCGATCCCGAGGTTCGCGTGTGCATCCTCACCGGCGCGGGCGGCTTCTTTTGCGCAGGGATGGACCTCAAGACCGCCGACGCCAAGCCACCGTCGGAGAGCTTCGAGTCGGGCGAGTTCGACCCGAGCGTCATCAAGGGCCTGCTCAAGGGGTTCCGACTCACCAAGCCCCTCATCGCCGCGGTCGAGGGCCCGGCGATCGCCGGCGGCACGGAGATCCTGCAGGGCACCGACATCCGGGTGGCGGGTGAGTCCGCCAAGTTCGGCGTGGCCGAGGCCCGCTGGTCGCTCTACCCGATGGGCGGCTCGGCCGTGCGCCTCCCCCGCCAGATCCCCTACACCGTGGCCGCCGACCTCCTCCTCACCGGCCGCACGCTGCTCGCCCCCGAGGCCAAGGAGCTCGGGCTCATCGGTCACGTCGTCCCCGACGGCCAGGCCCTGGCCAAGGCCCACGAGCTCGCCGCGCTGGTCGCGGCCAACGGCCCCCTGGCCGTGCAGGCCATCCTCAAGACGATGCGCGACTCCGAGGGCAAGCACGAGGACGACTGCTGGGCCGACGACGCCAGGGTCGGCGCCGCCGTCTTCGCCTCCGACGACGCCAAGGAAGGGCCCCGCGCGTTCCTCGAGAAGCGCAAGCCCGTGTTCCAGGGCCGCTGACCCCGTTTCACCGGCCGCGCACGGGAGACTGTCCGACCATGCGCTCCCGCAACTTCACCATCGGCCTCGTCGCGTCCGTCGTGGTCGTCGCCCTCGCGGTCGGATGCCTGTTCCTGGTCCGGTCGATCGCCGGCCCCGACCTCGAGCTCCCCGACGAGGTCGACGGCCTGGTCGCGTCCGACCTCGCGGCGGCGTACCCCGACGGCCGCGCCCCCGACAAGGCGCTCGACCGCCAGCGCTCGGCCAACGCGTTCAACAGCGACGGCTTCTCCGCCGCGTTCGACGGTGCCGAGGCCGACACCCGGACCTACATCGACACCGGGGCCGACGACTTCGAGACCGTGGCCGTCATCGCGGTGGCGGGCAGGGCGGGGCCGCTGGTCCCGGACCAGGGGTTCGTCGACCCCGCGTACGTCGGGTTCGCGCTGCCGCAGTACGAGCGGGTCACCCGCGGCGACGTCGAGTGCATCCTCGTGCGCAGCAACCCGCCCCGCGCCGGCACGGACTTCCAGCCCGACCAGGCCGTCCCCGACTACCACGTGTGCCAGCGTCCCTCCGGTGACCTGACCGTCCGGGTCACCTGGCGCACCGGTGACACCGACAGGGTCGTCGACCTGGTCGACACGCTCTGGGACGAGCTCGACTAGGCGGCCACGATGAACCTCTCCTTCGGTGCCTTCGGGATCTTCTTCCTCGTCGTCCTCGGCATCATCGTGCTCTCGGCCGTCGCGTCCGCCGCCGGCCGACGCCGCCGGGCGCAGGGGATGGCGGCCTACGCCGCGAAGCGCGAGTGGCGCTGGTCGCCCGACGGCACCGGCCTGGAGCACCGCTTAAGCGGCGAGCCGTTCGGACGCGGCAGCCGTCGGATCGCGTCCAACGTCGTCGAGGGTCGCTACGAGGGCTGGGCGTTCGTCGCCTTCGACTACCGCTACACGACCCGCTCGGGCGACGACAGCACGGTGCACCGCAACTCGGTCGTGTCGATGCACCTCGGCTCGTTGGCCCAGTCGGTCCCGATGCTGCAGGTCGAGCCGCACGGCGCGGTGGGGCGCTTCTTCAGCGAGCTGTTCGGACGCGGCCAGCCGGTCGGCGACCCGGCCTTCGACAAGGCCTTCAGCGTGCGCACCACCAGCCCCGAGCTGGCCCACGACGTGCTGCACCCCGACATGCGGCTGATGCTGGCGTCCTACCAGGACCGGGCCTGGCGCTTCGAGGGCGACTCGCTGCTGATGTTCCGCCGCGGCGAGCACTCCCCCGCCGAGATCGACCAGGTGCTCGCCTCCATGAAGGCGATCCTCGACCGGGTGCCGCCCGGGGTGTGGGACCGGCTGCGCGGGGAGCGGCCGCGGTGACGGGGCCGGCGGTCGGGGCGTTGCGCGTCGCAGCGGTGTCGCTGGACTGTCCGGACCCCCCGGCGCTCGTCGACTTCTACCAGGCCCTGCTCGGCGGAGAGGTGCTCTGGAGCTCGAGCTCGAGTGCCGGCCTCCGGACTGCCGGTGCGACCCTCGTGACGCAGCGGGTCGACGACTACCGCGTCCCGGACTGGCCCGGCTCGTCGATCGTGCACCTCGACCTGAGTGCCGGCCCCTCCGCTGACGAGACCGCTGCCGCCGTACGACGTGCGATCGGCCTGGGCGCGCGCCTCGCCGAGCAGCAGCACGACGCGCGCTGGACGGTCCTGCTCGATCCCGCCGGCCACCCGTTCTGCATCACGACGGTGACGCCGGAGGGCTAGGCGGACCGCAGCACGTCGACCTCGCAGCCGGGAGCGAACGGCCGGAGGGCAGCCTGGGCGATGTGGCGGTTGCGCGCGACCAGGTCGGCCGGGAGGACGTCGTTGCGGACGAGCCACGTGCACTCCTCATCGAGATCCTGCGTCTTGTCGTCGATGGACCGGCCGCGCCAGGGCGGGAGCGGCGCGTCGTGCAGCCGGCGGAGCACGGCGCCGGCGGCTGACCACGCGTTCGGCGAGGCCGTCGACGGCTCCCCGAGCCGGGCGATGGCGGCCCCGGGCAGCGCTGCCAACGCGAGGACGGGCGGTCGGCGCCACAGCACCTCGGGCGTCGGGACCGGGGCTGTCGTCATGGCCTCGACCTCGACGTCGGCGGCCGCCTGGTCGGTGTCGATCTTGAGGAAGACGTCACCGACGCGAAGGGTCGCTCGCTCGTCGTGGGCGACGACCACCTCGACGCGGCTCATGGTGTCGATCGTCGCGGACCAGCCCCCGCGGTCTCCACCGGTTTGCGGTGGATCGGCGACGTCGCCCGGACCCTGAGTCGTCGGGCGGGGGTCGGGCCAGGGCTGTTCCCGATGGTGGGCGGTCCAGCCGGGACGCATGCTGGACCTACCAACCCATCCAGCCGACCAGACAGAGGAACACCATGACCGACATCCGCTCCAGCTTCGCCCAGCAGGGCCTCGTCCGCCCCCGTGACGGCAAGATCCTCGGCGGCGTCTGCGCCGGACTCGGGCGCCGCTTCGGCCTCGGGCCGTGGGTCTCGCGGCTGCTCTTCGTCCTGATCCTGATGGTCCTGCCGGGCAGCCAGCTGCTGATCTACCCGGTGCTGTGGATCCTGATGCCGGCCGAGGAGAAGGCCACCTACGGGGTGGCGGCGTCGCAGCCGTCGCCTGTCTGAAGGCCCAGCAGTACTTCCTCGACCACGGCGGTCCCGACAGCGACCCCGACGGCCTGGACGCCGACCGCGACGGTGTGGCCTTCGAGTCCATTCCCTGCCCCTGCTCCGACTCGACCACACCCGGCGGCGGCGGTGGGGGCGACGGTCAGCCGCCGGCAGAGAAGGACGACTTCGGGGCGGTCGCCCTCAACCTCGAGGACAAGGCCGGCACCAGCAAGAACGTTTAGACGAAGAACGGTGCGTTCATGTCCTTGCAGACATTCACCCGTGGTTGTGCGGGAGCTCGGCCGTCGCCAGGTGCCGACGCGACGTCCCCGTCCGTTGGCCCGCCCAGCCGGGGGTGTGCGCGGCTGAGGTCAGCCGCGCGGCGGCCCACCGATGCCTTCGACGATGCCGCCGCCGCCTGGGCCCCGACGTGATGTCGCTGACCAATAGATGCTTCGCACCCGCGGACGCAGGTTCTTCGACGTGCCGGCGGGAAGCTTGAACCGAGCGATGAGCGGCATGCGCTCGAACGCATCCTGCGCCGTGCCGAGGTCGCGGACCTGGACGGTGGCGCCGTGGGGTCCCGGGTTGGTGAAGCGGACGACGCCCCGCCGGTTCCTCAGCTTGTGCGCGGTGACGACCTGCGACTTCGTCACCGTCACGGTGAGGGTGCCAGGGGTCAGGTAGTGGTGGTCGCACGCGTAGTAGGTGACGCGGTAGGTACCCGTTCGCGTCTTCTGGCCCGCCTGGACCAACAGGGTGTACGGGACTGGGTCGCTCGCATCGGCGGCGGTTCGAGAGCGTTGCTTGCCGACGCCCCACACGAGGAACGGGCCGTCTCCAGCGAGCGGCGTCACCTCGAGGCCCGAGCCGACAGGCACCGAGGCACGGCAGATGCCGAGGCCGTCGCCGGTCGCATCGGGGTCGGAGTCGTTGGCCAAGACGTCGGAGAGCGCGAGGAAGCCCTGAGACACCTCGACGGTGTCGGGTGCGGTGACCGGGGCGTCGGTGGACTCGTCACGGCCCGCGGCCGGCCGTGAGGCCCGCCACGTCGACCCCGGACTCGGCCGGAGCCCGATCCGCTGGGTGCCGAGCCGCCACGCCGTGCGGTCCGCGAGCGTGCGGGCTGGCGGACGTGCCGAGGCCGGCTCCGACCGGGTGGTGGGCTGCTTGATGCCCCGCAGGATGTTGCCGTAGGACGACGCGCCATGGCGCGTGCGGATCGTCGCGGTCCACTGGATCGCGCGTCGTTCGGTCCGGACCGTCCTCGCCGCGTGCGCGGCGAGCACGAACGTGCCGTCGACCGTGCGCCCGTCCTTGGATCCGTACTGGATCACGGCCCGTCGCTTCCCGGGGTTGTGGAAGCGGACGTAGCCGGGACGTGCCGTCAGCACCTCGGCGTGGGGGCTCTGGGAGGGGGCGACCTTGACCGTCAGCGTCGCCGGGGTCAGGTAGTCGTAGTCGCAGACGTAGTAGTCGACGGTGTAGGTGCCAGGCCTCGCTCGGTACGGGAAGACGAACAGGACCGGGTGCCCACCGGTGTCGAAGTCGGACTCGTCGTAGCCGGTCGACATCTGGATGTTGATCGGGTTGTCCGCGGGCGGCTCGACCCGGCAGACCGTCAGCTTCGTGCCGGAGGGGTCGTCAGGGTCGGCGTCGTTGGCGAGCACGTCGATCTCCGTGGCGGCGTCCGCGGCCACGGTGACGTGGTCGGCGCGGGTCACGGGTGCGCCGGCTGCAGGCGCCGCGGGCTCATCGGCCCGTGCCGCCGACGTCGGCATCACGAGGGTGGCGAGGAGGAGGACGGCCGCGGCCGCGATGGTGCGTGGCGTGCTCACGACATGCTCCGGTGTGTTGTGGAGGCGGACCTCGTGAGGCTAGGTGCTGACGCGCCGTTTGTCCGACGATCGGGGGACCCGACGTCGAACAGGGCAGGGTGGTCAGCGCCTGGTCTCGTACCGGGTCATGAGCACGCCGCCCGGGAACGGCTGCGTCTCCACCAGGTCCAGGTCGACCCAGGTGTCCAGGGCCGTGAAGAAGGGCGTGCCGGCGCCGACCAGGACCGGGTGGGTGACGATCAGGTACTCGTCGATCAGCCCGGCTCGCATGACTGCCGCGGCGAGGGTGGCGCCCGTGATGTCCATGGGGCCGCCGTCCTCGGTCTTCAACCGGGCGATCTCGGTGACGGCGTCGCCGCTCACCAACCGCGCGTTCCAGTCGACCGTGCTGATCGTCGACGAGAACACGACCTTCGGCATGGTGCGCCAGCGCTGGGCGTAGTCCACGTGCGCCGGTGTGGCGTCGGGCTTCTGGTCGGCGGTCGGCCAGTGGGCGCTCATCCCGTCCCACAGCTTGCGGCCGTACAGCGCCAGGCCCGTCGCCCCCACCCGGTCCGACCACCACTGGAACAGCTCGTCGCTCGGCACGCTCCAGCCGAGGTCGTCGCCGGGCGCGGCGGTGTAGCCGTCCAGGCTCACGTTCATGGCGTAGGTCAGCTTTCGCACCACGTCAGTCAGCCTCTCTCGAGCCAGCAGTGGGGGTGCCGACCGACTCGGTGCGTGGAAATCATCGCTCGACCCCGACCGAGGTCTTGCTGATTCACCCCGACGGCTGCGGTCGTCGCCTACCGTTCGCGCATGAAGCGTGGCGCTCTCGTCCTCGGCGCAGTCCTCCTGTCCGGCACCACTGTCGTCGTGCTGAGCTCGCGCTCCGAGGACTCGTGCCCCACGACGTACGAGTTCGAGGGACGGTCGTACGTCGTTCACGAGACGACTCAGGAGGTCACTCCGCGCAACGTGCTGGGTTCGGGCACGGAGACCGGTTGCGGGGGCCAGGGCCCCTACGTCCTCGAGGTCGAGATGCACAGCGTCCGAGGCGTCCGTCCGTACCTGGCCGTCGTGAGTGCGATCGACGCGCGTGCGATCTACCTCGCGCCCGGCGTGGGTGTCGGCGACCTGCCTCCTGACGTGGCTGCCGTGGTCGTCCGGTAAGGCCGGAAAGCACGAGCCCGCGCGCCGGTCCGAGTCCTAGGGTCCGTCCATGACCACCGACCGACCCGTCCTGCAGCTGCGTCTCGTCGTCGAGGCCGACGACTACGAGGCCGCCGTCGCCTTCTACCGCGACACGCTAGGCCTCCCCGAGCAGGCGGCGTTCGAGGGGGACGGCGACGCCCGCGTCACCATCCTCGACGCCGGTCGCGCGACCCTCGAGCTCGCCAACCCCGCCCAGCGCCGGATGATCGACCGGGTCGAGGTCGGCCACCCGACCGAGGGACGGATCCGGGTGGCCTTCGAGGTCGTCGACGTCGAGGCTCGTACGACGCGGCTCGTCGAGGCCGGGGCCGAGCTCGTCGCCCCGCCGACCGAGACGCCCTGGCGCTCCCTCAACTCGCGCCTCGATGCCCCGGCCGGGCTGTCCGTCACGCTCTTCGAGGAGCTGGAACCGCTCGAGCAGCGGGAGCAGTCGGCCGACTTCGACACCGACGCGGAGCGGCGGAGGACGTGAACCAGACGAGGCGGTTCGCCGGACGACGGTCCGGGCGGCGTCGTACTGTGCGCTGTCATCCACCGGCCGTCCTGGCCGCACCTCTGGGGAGCCACCTGTGCCTCGTCGCGCTCTGCGCCTGACCGTCCTGACCATCGCGACCACCACGTGGGGACTCGGGTCGTTCGTGCCTGCGATGGCCGACGACACCCCGCCCCCCGTCGCGGGCGACGACTCGATCACCGTCGAGGCGCGCACCCTGGACTTCGGTGGCGTCTCCTTCATCGACGTCCTCGCCAACGACAGCGCTGCGGAGGGCGAGACCCTCGAGATCTGTCGGGTCCAGGCCCCTGAACGTGGGTTGTCAGTGGCAGAGGTCCAGCCCAACGGCAACTTCAGCATCCAGACGCCCACCTCGGGCGTCGGCGTCAGCGGCGACGGAACCGTCGAGGAGGGTGCTCACGAGAGCCTCGTGGTGCTGCCCTGGGCCAACCGCGCCGGCACCTACCAGTTCACCTACTGGGCGTGCGACACCCAGCACCTCACGCCGGCCACCGTCACCGTGACGGTCGAGAAGACCCCCGTGATCACCGTGCGTAAGGTTGACCGGCCGGGCCGGCTCCGCTTCACCAACCCCCGGACGAGCCGCGCGGTCGTGATCTACGGCGGGATCCGGCAGGAGCGCCCCGAGGGTCGGGTCCGCCTGGCGCCCGGCAGCAGCGAGACGCGACGCGTCGAGCACCGAGCCGTTCGCTGGATCGCGTTCGCCCCTCGCACCGGCCAGGTGATCAACGAGGGCGTCGTCCGCGGGATCCGCCTGCCGGGCGCTGCTCGTACGAGCGGAGCCCCCAGCGGCGCCGAGCCCCGGCTGACCGCCGGCATGCTCCGCGCGTGGCACAGGTCCTAGCTATCCGGCTAGGTCGTTGGTCGGGCAGCGAGGTCCAGGCTCAGCGTTGCCAGACCGTCGACAGGGCTGAACCCAAGCCTGCGGTAGAGGTCGAGCGCAGCCCGGTTGTCCGGCTCTGTCACGAGGGACAGCCGCGTCGCGCCGGCTGCGGCAGCGGCCGTCCGGACCGCGTCGACCAGAGCAGCTGCCGCGCCGCGGCGACGGTGCTCGGGGAGCACGTAGAGGTCACGGAGCTGCCAGAACCGTCCCATCGTCAACGAGGCAGGGACCGCGTGGCTCGTCGCGAGGCCGATCGGAGGCGAGCCGGCCTGCGAGGCCGGGGATGCCGTGTAGACCGTGAGCATGTTCGCGCGGACCATGTCGGTGAGCCATCCGAGGGTGCGTTCGTCCCCGTCGGTCTCGCCGTAGTGGTGCCGGTAGTGGTTGAACAGCCCGCCGGCCCGCGCGAGCGTCTTCTCGGTGTCGCACCTCGAGATCCGCAGCGTGCTCCTGGGCGCCGACGCAGCGTTCACACGCTCGTCCGTGACCGGGCGGGACCTTGCTGAGGCATACACTCCGCCTAAGTCGCTCGAGAGAAGGGACGTCCAGTGGTCTCCAACGGTCTCACGCCCGCAGGCACGGTCTGGGAGAGTCAGCGTCTCCCCCGCCCCGACGGGGAGCACGTCGTCCGAGTCGTCAACAAGCGCACGCCGCTCGCCACCCCCGAGCCCGAGGTCGCCGCGTCCGGCGGTCTGGCTGGGCTGGTGGCTGTCGGTGTCTCGCGGCTGCTGCGCACGCTCGGCAGGGTCGTCCGTCGCGACCTGTTCCTCGTCCGCCTCGTGCGACTGGTCCCTGCGGACTCGCGTTCGTTCGACGAGCAGATCGTGAGCGAGGTCGAGGTGCGGGGAGAGCGCGAGGCGCTCGAGCAGGCTCGCCAGCTGGCCGAGAGCTAGCGGCGAAACTGGCCCCGTGTCGTCTCGTCGTCGGGTGCTCGTGGCCGGCGTGCTGGTCCTGGGCTCGCTGGGGCTCACCTGGGGCGGCTTGGAGGTCTCGCTCAGCCACGCGGCCGAGGGCTGCTACGCGACTCATCAGGGCTACCTGAAGCAGCAGGTGGTCGACGTACGCCGTCGGTGGTGGACCGTCGACTGCGTGATGGACCCACGCGACGGCGGTGATCACTACACCGTCCACCGTCCGTGGCAGTCGGTGCGTGCCATTAAGGACATCGACGGCGACTAGCAGGCGCCCCTCCGGGTGGATGGGACAGTGCCGTACGCAGGTGTCACCCAGTGACACCCAGGTACGGCACTGGCGCGGTGCCTGCCCTCGACGGCGGTACGGCAGTGCAGCGCGTCGGTGGATCGCGCCAGACTCACCTCAGACCCTCAGCCGAGAGAAGTGGCGACGCGAGTGAGCGAGACGACCGAGACCCCGCCCGACCCGGAGCGCACGCTGACCGAGCAAGACGTCGAGGGCGAACTGTTGGCCGACTGGCGGATGCTGATCGACCGCCTCCACGCCAGCTTCGACACCGGCGACTTCGTCACGGCAGTCAGGCTGGTCGACGCGATTGCACTGGCGGCCGAGCAGATGGACCACCACCCCGACCTCGACCTGTCCTACGGGCGGCTCGACGTCCGGCTGCTCAGCCGCGACGTCGGAGGGGTGACCTCGCGCGACGTGGTGCTGGCCCGGACCATCAGCGAGCTGGCCCTGGCTGCCGGCGCCACGCCGCACCCGGAGCGCACCAGCGTGCTCGAGCTCGCACTCGACTCGGCCGACGAGGCGAAGATCAGGCCGTTCTGGGCCGCGCTCCTCGCCTACGACACCGTCGAGGCATGGGGGGAGACCCAGCTGCGTGACGGCACCGGCCGCCGGGCGTCGATCTGGTTCCAGCCCACCGACGCCCACGACGTTCCGCGGCAGCGCTGGCACCTCGACCTGCGGATCCCGCCCGAGGTGGTCGCGGACCGGATCGCCGCGGCGGTCGCGGCC
Organism: Nocardioides sp.; assembly: GCF_030655615.1. Lineage (GTDB taxonomy): Bacteria > Actinomycetota > Actinomycetes > Propionibacteriales > Nocardioidaceae > Nocardioides. Next base: position 17,105 of record NZ_JAURVJ010000072.1, on the reverse strand, counting down.
GGCGGCGTGCTGGTCGACGACAGTGCGGCGCCGGCGTTCTGGGTGCTGGCCGACCCGCAGGGCAACCGCGCGTGCCTGACCACCTGGCAGGGTCGATAGCGCGTGACGGGCGATCTCGACCTCGGGTCTCCTCGTCACGCGTGGGACCTCCGCCCGCGGGCAGGAGTCGTTGCCTGCGTCCTCGCCGTGCTGCTGGTAGCCGTCGTCGTGATTCATCTGCGGGAGCACCGAGAAGGATCAGCCCAGCATCCGCAGCCGTACGGCAACGATCCCGTCAGCACCGCGCCGCTACCTCGCGCGGTCCTGTCCGAGGGAGTGGTGACGCGACTCGACGGCAGCACCGTCGATGTCGGACCGGTCGGCCGACTGCTGGTCGTGCTCCCCGACGGCCGCACGGTGATGGACGTCCTCAGTCGCAGGATCGACGTCTACGACGTCGCCGGCACCCGTCGCGCGTCCTACCAGCGCTCCCCGAAGACCGTCGTCGAGGTCACCTCCGACCGGACGGCCGTCGCCTGGATCGGCGCCGACCGTCACCTGCGCGTCCTGGGCACCGGGGCCGCCGAGCCGGTGCGGCTGGCTGCCCCGCCGGAGGTCCGCGGCTTCGTCTCGATCAGCTGTGCGGTCCCCCAGGCTGACTGCGCCGCCACCACCTACGACCTCCACAGCCGCGTCGTACGTCGAGTGAGCGCGACCGGGGTCGAGCCAGTGACGTCCCTCCCCCGGACCGTCACCGGCATCACCGACGTCTCCCCGGACGGCACCACCCTGGCTGCCACCATGCGCGACGCAGAGGGTCCGTTCGGCTGCCTCGTGCTCTACGACCTGCGACGTGGCGCGGTCACCGAGCGCAACTGCCGCACCGACAGCCTGCGGTTCGCCCCCGACGGCCGGCACCTCCTCCGCGCGCGCTACGCGCCGACGAACGGGAGCCAGGCGATCGACGTCTACGACCGACGGCTCGAGCAGGTCACGAGCCTCACGCTCCCTGCTCACCTCACCATCGAGCAGGTCGCCTGGACCGACGACGACTCCATCCTCGTCGAGCTGGTCGACGCCGAGGGCTACGCCGTCGGCGTGGACTACCACTGGCGCATCCTCGACCTGCCGATCGACGGCAGCACACCCGACCTCCTGCGGGAGCGCGTCCTCGACCGGGACTACGAACGAGGCCCGCTCTGGGTCTTCTCCCACGAATAGGTCGACTGCGACCGTTGCGCTAGAACATGTGTTCGATTATCATGAGAGAATGCAACTCTCGGGCCAGGTGATCGACGACTTCCGTCGTCTCCTGCTCGACGCCGTCGGCTCAGCCGATCGCACCCGCGAGGCCGACGCAGCACGGATCGACGTCCTCCAGGCGCTCGAAGACCTCAAGTCCACGGCGTGCGCCCTCCAGGCCGAGGTCGCCGTCGAGGTCGACGCGTCCCAACGCGCCCAGCAGTCCGAGCAGGGCCTACGAGCGCCACGCCAGGGTCGCGGTGTCGCGTCGCAGATCGCGCTGGCGCGACGCGAGTCGCCACACCGGGGACAGGTGCTGCTCGGAATGGCCAAGGACCTCGTTGCCGAGCTCCCCCACACGCTGGCCGCGCTGCGCGAGGGTCGGCTCAACGAGTACCGCGCCCAGGTCATCGTCACCGCCACGTCCGGCCTCGACCCCGAGGCGCGGGCCGACATCGACGCGGAGCTCTGCGCCGATCCCGCCACGCTGCGCGGCGTCGGTACCCGACGGCTCGAGGGCCTGGCCCGTCGGGCGGCGCAGAAGCGCGACCCGGCCGCCGCCGTACGCCGCAACCGACGGGCGGTCGGCGACCGCCACGTGTCCACCCGTCCGGCGCCCGACGGGATGGTCTACTGCACGGCCCTCGTCCCCCTGGCGCAGGGCGTCGCGGTGCACGCCGCGCTCAAGCGCACGGCCGACCACGTCATCGGCGTGGGCGACCCGCTCGGGCGCACCCACAGCCAGGTGATGGCCGACGTGCTCGTCGAGCGCGTCACCGGCCAGGCGGCTGCGGAGGACGTCCCGGTCCAGGTCGACCTGATCCTCTCCGACGCGACCCTGCTCGGCGGTGGCACCGACCCGGCGCTCGTCCCCGGCCACGGCGACGTGCCCGCCGAGGTCGCCCGCCACCTCGTCGCCCACGCCATCGACCGCGGCGCCGCCTGGGTCCGCCGGGTCTACGCCGACCCCGCCGGCCGGCTCGTCGCACTGGCCACCAATCAGCGCCTCACCAGCGCCGGGCTCTCGACGTTCCTGCGCATCCGCGACCAGGGCATCTGCCGCACCCCCTGGTGCGACGCGCCGATCCGGCACGACGACCACGTCCAGCCTGCGGCCGAGGGCGGACCCACGACCGAGGCCAACACCCAGGGACTCTGCGAGGCGTGCGACTACGCCAAGCAGGCCCCGGGATGGCGACAACGGGTCACCGACGACGAGAGCGGCCGGCACCGCGTCGACACGTTCACCCCGACCGGGCACCACCACGTCTCCGTCGCGCCGGCTCCCCCACGACCGGCCCGCGGCCCAGTGAGCCAGTCCGTCGGCGAGCGCGTTCTCAGCGGACTGCTCGCCGCGGCGTAGCTCAACCGACGGCGCGTTCGCCCGTCCAGTACTGCGCGCGCAGCGCCTTCTTGTCCGGCTTGCCGAGCCCGGTCAGCGGCAGCGCGTCGGTGGCGATGACCTGCTTGGGGGCCTGCACCGAACCCTTGCGCTCCTTGACCATCTCCTGGATCTCGGCGACGACCTCGTCGGTCAGCTCGTGGCCCTCACGCAGGACGACGATCGCGGTGACGGCCTCGCCGAACTTCTCGTGCGGCGTGCCGATGACGCCGACCTGGGCGATCGCCGGGTGCTCGGCGACGACGTCCTCGACCTCGCGCGGGAAGACGTTGAAGCCGCCGGTGACGATCATGTCCTTGGTGCGGTCGACGATGTACCAGAAGCCGTCCTCGTCCTCACGGGCCACGTCGCCGGTGTGCATCCAGCCGTCGGCGCGGAAGGTCTCGGCGGTCTCGTCGGGCAGGTTCCAGTAGCCGCCCGAGAGCAGCGGTCCACTCACGCAGATCTCGCCGGGCTCGCCGACCGGGACCGGTCGTCCGTCCTCGCCGAGCAGCGCCGTGCGCACGAAGGCCGACGGGCGCCCGCACGACGACAGGCGCGCCTCGGAGCCGGTGACGTGGTCCTGCTTGGAGAGGTAGGTGATCACCATCGGCGCCTCGGACTGCCCGTAGTACTGGGCGAAGATCGGGCCGAAGCGGTCGATCGCCTCGCGGAGCCGCACCGGGTTGATCGCCGATGCGCCGTAGTAGACGGTCTCGAGGCTCGACAGGTCGCGGGTGCGACTGTCGGGGTGGTCCATCAGGGCGTAGAGCATCGACGGCACCAGCATCGTGGCGGTGATCCGCTGCTCCTCGATCGTCCGCAGCACCTCGGCCGGGTCGAAGCGCGCGAGGACGTAGAGCGAGCCGCCCTTGATGACGGTCGGGGTGAAGAACGCAGCGCCGGCGTGCGAGAGCGGCGTGCACATGAGGAAGCGCGGCTCCTCCGGCCACTCCCACTCGCTGAGCATCACCTGCGTCATCGTCGCCATCGCCTGCGAGAGCCCGACGACACCCTTGGGCTTGCCCGTCGTGCCGCCGGTGTAGGTGATCGAGACGACGTGGTCGGCGGGCAGGGTCGCGGCCGTCAGCGGCCGGGGCTCGAACTCGGCGGCCTTGGCTACCAGGTCGATCGCCCGGCCCTCGAGCTCGGGCGGCACCGGCCCGATGGTGAAGACCTGGGTGAGGCCGGGGCACTTCTCGAGCAGCGCCAGCGCACGCTCGACGAAGTAGGGGTCGATGGTGAGGGTGCTGATGCCGGCGTCGTTGATGACGTAGGCGTGGTCGTCGGCGCTGCCGAGCGGGTGCAGCGACGTACGCCGGAAGCCCTGCGTCTGGCCCGACCCGATGATGTAGAGCACCTCGGGCCGGTTGAGCGCGAGCAGCGCCCCGGCCGTGTCTCCCCCGGCGCCGAGCGCCTCGAAGGCCTGGACGTACTGGCTGATCCGCTCGGCGACCTGGCCGCCGGTGAGCGTGGTGTCGCCGAGGTACATCACCGGCTTGTCGCGGTGGCGCTTGAGCGCGGCGACCATCAGGTTGCCGTTGTGGGTCGGGGTGCGAAGGTCGTTGTCGGCCGAGGTAGCGGGCATGGTGGCGACACTAGAACGTGTTCCAGTTCCTGTCACGACGTACGATCGCGGCATGTCGGAGCCGCGGGTCACGTTGCGTGCTCGTGACGCCGTGCTCGCAGCCCTGGCCGCCTCCATCGCGTTCCTGCTGCCGACCCTGGCCGCCGGCCTCGACGGCACCGCCACCCTGACCGGCGCGCTGCTCGCCGTGGCCCTCGCCGCGCTGCTGCGCACGGCCCACGATTCAGGCCACCTCGGCGCCCGTACGACGTCCGCGCGGGTCAGCGCCCGCCGTGCCAGTCCGATCGTGCTCGCCACCCGGGCCACCGACCCGACGCACCACCCGCTCCGCCCCCGGGCTCCCGGGTCGCGCTGACGCCCGCCGTCCCGTCCTCACGGAGGACGGGACCGGCCGGCAGACGCGCCCCGATCCTCCCGACCCCTGGAGCTCTCCCGTGTCCCTGCTCGCCCCCGTCCAGCACGCCCTCGCCGCCGTCGTCGCCGGTGTCCACTCCGGCCTGACCTCGCTCGGCGCCGACCCGTCCTCCGGCGCCACCTGGTGCCTCTCGATCGCCGCCGTCGTCGTGATCGTCCGCACCGCGCTCCTGCCCCTCGTCGTCCACGGCGTCCGCAACGCCCATGCCGCCGCCCGCGCCCGGCCACACCTGAAGGCCCTGGCCGCGGAGTACAGGGGCCGCACGGACGCCGAGGCGGTCCGCGCCCAGATGGCGGCCCGCCGCGAGATCTCCGCCGAGCACGGGATGTCTCGCCTCGGCTGCCTGCCGCTGCTGCTGCAGGTCCCGATCTGGATCGGGCTCTACCACCTGCTGCGCAACGTCGCCGACGGCCAGGCGGTCGGCGCCCTCGACGGCGACCAGGTCGCCTCGCTCGCCCGCGCGACCATCGGTGGCGTGCACCTGACCGGCCACGGCTACCTCGGCTCGGGGTCCGGCCACCTCGCCGTCGTCCTGGGCCTGGCCGGCACCGCGGCCGTGCTGTCGTTCGTCACCCAGCGCTACCTCGTGCAGACCAACTCGAGCGCCACCGACCTGCCCGAGTCGATGGCCACCGCGCAGCGGATCGTGCCGTTCGTGTCCGCGGGCGGGATGCTGCTGGCCGGCGGCGTCGTCCCGGTCGCGCTGCTCTTCTACTGGGCCTGCGGCGGACTGTGGACCTTCACCCAGTCGGCCGTCGTGTGGCGCTTCTTCCCCACCCCGGGGTCGCCGGCCGCGGCCCGACGGGCCGAGCCCGCGAGCGTCGCCTCCTAGGAGTCGTCTTCGGAGCCCACGACCGGGCGGACCTCGACCGCCGGGTGGCTGCGCACCAGGACCTGCGCCGCCTCGAGCAGCCCGGCCTCGTCGTCGGTCGAGACCAGGTAGAAGCCCGACAGCTGCTCGACGGACTCGGCGAAGGGGCCGTCCGTGACGACGGCTCCCCCGCCGGCGCTCCGGCGTAGGACGTGCGCGCGGCTCGCCGAGGCCAGCTCGGCCCCGCCGGTGACCCGGCCGCCGCGCTCTCCGAGCAGCCTGACGAACTCCTCGTCGGTGGCGTAGACCTCCTGCCGCTCGGCCACGGTCGCGAGGTCCCAGTCGTCCTCACGGTCGGCCGGGAACAGGATCATGTAGTCGGTCATCGGTGTCCTCTCGTCGCCTGTCTGGCACCAGGGTGACGCGCGGGTGGGCGCGAGATCGACAGCGCCACACCCGCCTGACCGGAATGACCGCACGACGACGCCCGTTGGGCCGGACATGACCGTCAACAGCTATGACTTCGCAGGCAAGACCGTGCTCGTCACCGGTGGGGGCACCGGGATCGGCCGGGCGATCGCCGAGGCGTTCCTGGCCAACGGCGCCAACGTCGCGATCAGCGGACGCCGCCGCACCAAGCTCGACGAGGCCCTCGCCGGCTACCCCACCGAGCGCACGCTCGCGGTCGAGGCCGACGTCAGCGAGGACAGCTCGGTGGGCCAGATGGTGACCGAGGTCGTCGACCGGTTCGGCGCCCTCGACGTCGTCGTCAACAACGCCGCCGCCTACACCAACGGCCCGTTCGACGAGCTCGGCCTCGGCGACTGGGAGGCGATCCGCTCGACCAACATCGACGGGTTCGTCCACGTCGCCCGGCACACGCTGCCCGAGCTGGAGAAGTCCGGTGGCAACCTCGTCGTCGTCGGCTCCGTCTCGGGCCTGCGCGGCGACTGGGGCCAGGCGGCCTACAACGCCACCAAGGCCGCGATCATGAACTTCGTCCAGTCCCTGGCCCTCGACTACGGCCCCCGCGGCGTGCGCCTCAACGCCGTCGTCCCGGCCTTCACCGTCACCGACGTCACCGCCGAGGCCGCCGCCGACGAGGACGTCCTGGCCGCGGCCGTCAACCGGGTCGCCCTCGGCCGCGTCGGCCAGCCGGACGACATCGCGCCGGCCGTGCTGTTCCTCGCCAGCGACGACGCCGGCTACATCACCGGCGCGTTCCTGCCCGTCGACGGCGGTACGTCGGCGTCGACGGGTCAGGCGCACTGAGACCGAGGCGTCAGGCCAGCAGCTCGGCCACCCGGCGTACCTCGTCGGCGCCGCGGAACGACAGCATCAGCGTGGTCACGCCGGTCTCCTCCCAGGCGGCCACCTTCTCCTTGACCTCCGACTCCGACCCGATGATGTGCATGTCGTCGACGAGGTCGTCGGGGATGAGCGCGGTGGCCTGGTCCTTGTCGCCGGCGAGGTAGAGCCTCTGCACCTCGGCGGCGAGGTCCTCGTAGCCCATCCGCACGAAGACCTGGTTGTGGAAGTTGGCCTCGGCGGCGCCCATGCCGCCCATGTAGAGCGAGACCGACGGCTTGATGGCGTCGAGGACCATGCGCTTGATCTCGGGGGTGTCGCAGATCTGCAGGTGGCAGGTGGCGGCGATCTCGAAGTCGTCGCGGGTACGACGCGCCCCCGGCCGGGCGAAGCCCTCGTCGAGCCACGGCTGGTACATCGCGGCCGACTTGGGCGTGTAGAAGATCGGGATCCAGCCGTCGGCGATCTCGGCGGTCATGGCGACGTTCTTGGGCCCCTCGGCACCGAGCCAGATCGGGATGTCGGGGCGCAGCGGGTGGACGATCGGCTTGAGCGGCTTGCCCAGCCCGACCGAGCCCGGACCTGTGTAGGGCAGCGGGTAGTGCGGCCCGTCGTTGGTCACCGGCGCCTCGCGCGCCAGCACCTGGCGGATGATGCCGACGACCTCGCGGGTGCGGGCCAGCGGCTTCTGGAAGGGCTGGCCGTACCAGCCCTCGACGACCTGCGGCCCCGAGACACCCATGCCGAGGACGACCCGGCCGCCGGTGAGGTGGTCGAGGGTCAGGGCGTGCATGGCGATCGAGGTCGGCGCCCGCCCGGACATCTGGACGATCGACGTGCCGAGCCGCACCCGCGACGTGCCCCTGCCCCACCACGTGAGCGGCGTGAACGCGTCGGAGCCCCACGCCTCGGCGGTGAAGATCGCGTCGAAGCCCGACTCCTCCGCGGCCCTCACGAGCTCCTCGACGCCCTCGGGCGGCTGCGCGCCCCAGTACCCCAGCTGCAGTCCCAGTTTCATGCCCGCCACTCTGGCAGAACAGTTGCGGCGTGAGTAGAACGTGTTCTAGTTTCGTGGCATGCCTCGCACCCTGTCCGCGCCGGTCACCGTCGCGTTCGACTACACCCGCTCCACGGGCCCGGTGATCGGCCGGTTCCTGACCGGCCTCCGTGACGGCGTCGTCGTCGGCGCCCGTACGTCGGAGGGGCGGGTCGTCATCCCGCCTCCGGAGTACGACCCGGTGACCCACCAGCCGACCACCGACTTCGTCGAGGTCTCGTCGTCCGGCAGCGTCACCTCGTGGGTGTGGGTGCCCGAGCCGGTCGCCGGCCAGCCCTTCGACCGGCCGTTCGCCTGGGCCCTGGTGACCCTCGACGGCGCCGACGTCCCGTTCCTCCACGCGCTCGACGTCTCCTCGGCCGACGAGGTCTCGACCGGGATGCGCGTCCAGGTCCGCTGGGCCGCCGAGCGCGCCGGAGCGATCACCGACATCGCCTGCTTCGAGCCCGCCGACGACGGTGCGGGCGCGATCGTGCCGTTCCCCGGTGACGACGTCGTGAGCGGCGTCGTCACGCCGGTCGAGCTCGACTACGTCTATGCCGCCAGCCCCGAGGAGTCAGCGTTCTACCGCGGCCTCGCCGAGGGCCGGCTGCTCGGCCAGCGCTGCCCGACCTGCCACAAGGTCTACATCCCGCCGCGCAGCGCCTGCCCGACCGACGGGAGCCCGACGACCGACGAGGTCGAGCTGCCCGAGACCGGCACGGTGACGACGTTCTGCATCGTCAACGTCCCGTTCCTCGGCCAGAAGATCACGCCGCCCTACGTGTCGGCCTACGTCCTGCTCGACGGCGCCGACATCGCCTTCCTCCACCTGATCCTCGACATCCCGGCCGAGGAGGTCCACATGGGCCTGCGGGTCAAGGCCGTCTGGAAGCCGCGCGAGGAGTGGGGCACGACGATCGAGAACATCAGCCACTTCGCGCCGACCGGCGAGCCGGACGCCGACTACGACACCTACAAGAACCAGCTCTGAGAGGCCAGGAGTGAGAGACGTTGCCGTCGTCGGGTTCGCCCAGCGACAGATGCCGGAGTTCGACGGGTCGCCCACGTGCGTGGAGCTGCTCGTCCCCCTCTTCGCCGAGTGCTACGAGCAGACCGGGTGGACCCGCCACGACGTGGGCTTCTGGTGCTCGGGGTCCTCCGACTACCTGGCCGGCCGGTCGTTCTCGTTCGTGTCGGCCGTCGACGCGATCGGCGTGATCCCGCCCGTCAACGAGTCCCACGTCGAGATGGACCTGGCCTGGGCGATGTACGAGGCCTGGATCAAGATCCAGACCGGCGAGGTCGACACCGCCCTCGTCTACGCCTTCGGCAAGAGCTCGGCCGGCGTGCTCCGGCGTACCCTCGCGCTCCAGCTCGACCCCTACCTGATGACGCCGATCTGGCCCGACACCGTGTCGCTGGCCGGCCTCCAGGCCCGCGCCGGCATCGACGCCGGGCTCTGGGACGAGCGCGCGATGGCCGAGGTCGCCCAGCGCTCGCTCACCGACGCCGAGAAGAACGACTACGCGGTCCGCAAGGGCGGCTCGTCGGTCGACGCGCTCCTCGCCCGCCCGATGTACGCCGATCCACTGCGCAAGCACGACTGCGCGCCGGTCACCGACGGGGCCGCGGCGATCGTCCTCGCCGCCGGCGACAAGGCCCGCGCGGTGCGCGAGCAGCCCGCGTGGCTGACCGGGATCGCCCACCACGTCGACCCGCTCAGCATGGGCACCCGCGACCTGACCCGTGCGCCGTCGGCGCGGCGCTCGGCCGCGGCGCTCGACGTCACCGGCGTCGAGGTGGCCGAGCTGCACGCCCCGTTCAGCCACCAGGAGCTCGTGCTGCGGCGCGAGCTCGGCCTGGCCGACGACGTCAGCGTCAACCCGTCGGGCGGGGCGCTCGTCTCCAACCCGATGTTCTCGGCCGGCGGCATCCGCGTCGGCGAGGCCGCCCGCCGGATCTGGTCGGGCGAGGCGTCCAAGGCGCTCGCCCACGCGACGTCCGGACCGGCCCTGCAGCAGAACCTCGTCTGCACGCTCGCGAGCACCCCGGAAGGGACCAACTGATGGGCAAGCAGCCCGCCGCCGTGGTCGGGATCGGCCAGACCCACCACCGCGCCAAGCGCCTCGACGTGTCGATGGCCGGCCTGTGCCGCGAGGCCATGGACCGCGCCCTCGAGGACGCCGGCATGACCCTCGACGAGATCGACGCGATCGTCGTCGGCAAGGCCCCCGACCTGTTCGAGGGCGTGATGATGCCCGAGCTGTTCCTCGCCGAGGCCCTCGGCGCGGCCGGCAAGCCGCTCCTGCGCGTGCACACCGCCGGGTCGGTCGGCGGGTCGACCGCGATCGTGGCGGCGTCGCTCGTCCAGGCCGGCATCCACCGCAAGGTGCTGACCGTCGCCTACGAGAAGCAGTCGGAGTCCAACGCGATGTGGGCGCTCTCGGTGCCCGTGCCGTTCAACATGCCGGTCCACGCCGGTGCCGGCGGCTACTTCGCGCCCCACGTGCGCTCCTACATCCGCCGCTCCGGTGCGCCCAACCACGTCGGGGCGATCGTCGCCGCCAAGGACCGCAACAACGCGCTCAAGAACCCCTACGCCCACCTCCACAACGAGGGCACCACCGTCGAGTCGGTGCTGGCCTCGCAGATGCTCTGGGACCCGATCCGCTACGACGAGACCTGCCCGTCGTCCGACGGCGCGTGCGCGCTGGTCATCGCCTCCGAGGACGTCGCGGCCGCCTCGCCCAACCCGGCCTGGATCCACGGCACCGTGATGCGCTCCGAGGCCACCTCGGCCGCCGAGCGCGACCAGGTCAACCCGCAGGCCTCCCGCGACGCGGCGGCGGCGCTGTGGAAGCAGGCCGGCATCGCCTCGCCGATCGACGAGATCGACATGGCCGAGATCTACGTCCCGTTCTCGTGGTTCGAGCCGATGTGGCTCGAGTCGCTGGGGTTCGCCGAGGAGGGGGGCGGCTGGATGCTCACCGAGTCCGGCGCGACCGCACTCGACGGCCGGCTCCCGGTCAACGCCTCCGGCGGCGTGCTGTCGTCCAACCCGATCGGCGCCTCCGGGATGCTGCGGTTCGGCGAGGCGGCGCTGCAGGTCCGCGGGCTCGCCGGCGAGCACCAGGTCGACGGCGCCCGCAAGGCCCTGGGGCACGCCTACGGCGGCGGGTCGCAGTTCTTCGCGATGTGGGTCGTGGGCTCGGACAAGCCGACGAGCTAGCCCATGAAGGGCGAGACCTGGCCGAACACCGAGATCCAGAGGACCAGCCCGCCCAGCAGCCCGGCGACAGGCACGAGCACGGCCGGCAGCCAGAGCCGCTCGTCGTCGCCCATCGCGACGCAGCCGACGACCAGCCCTGCGGGGCAGAAGATGATCGGGAACAGGAACGCCCCGAACACGCCCAGGGCGATGGCGATCGCCGACCACCTGTTGCCCGGGCCCGCGGTCGCGTAGGGGTTGCCGGCGACGTCGGAGTACGGCGGCACGTTGTCGGTCACGCTGCGACCTTAGGCGGGGGGTGGCGCACCATCGGGGTGGAGGTGGTCGCGGGCCAGCGCGACGAACCGGCGGACGAGGGCCCGGCGCTCCGCCGACCGCGTCGCGACGACCACCTGGCACGGCGCGATCCCCTCGACGGGCACGGTCGTCAGCCCTGCTCGAAGCCGGCTGTCGGGGCCCGGGGCCGGCATCAGCGTCAGCGCCTCACCGGAGGCCACCAGCTCGAACTTGTCCTCGCGCTCGCCGCCCAGCGGGCCGTCCGGCGCACGGCTGCCGTCGGGGCGCGGGTCGATCCGCCAGAAGGCGTCGCGCACCGGGTCGACCGAGCGCACCAGCGGCTCGTGGGCGAAGTCGTCGAGCTCGACCTGCTCCTTGCCGGCCAGCCGGTGGTCGAGGGGGACGACGAGCACGCGGGCCTGCTCGTGGAGCACCTCGACGTCGAGGCCCTCGGCGCCGAAGGGTGCCCGACCGACCACCAGGTCGACCCGGCGCTCGAGCAGCGCGTCACGCAGCTCGTCCCACCCGACGTGGCGGGTCGTGACGTCCGCGTCCGGGTGCGCGTGGCGCAGCGCCCGTACGACGTCGGTCACGACGAGGTCGCCGGCCCAGCCCACCACGAGCCGCTGCGGCGTGGCCGCCGAGCGGGCCTCGACGAGCGCGTCGTCGGCCGCCCGGACCAGCTCGAGCGCGCGGGGCAGGAACGCCCGCCCGGCGTCGGTGAGCGTGCTGCCCTGCGGGGTGCGCTCGAGCAGCGGGGTCCCGACGAGGTCCTCGAGGCGGCGGACCTGGCGGCTCAGCGACGGCTGCGCCACGTGCAGCGCCTCCGCGGCGCGCCCGAAGTGGGCGTGCTCGGCCACCACGGTGAAGTAGCGGACCAGGCGCAGGTCGAGATCGGGCACGCCACCACGGTAGCCACAGCCCCCTGACCTGCGGTCATGCCTCGACGGCATGAGGCGGTGAGCAACGGGCCTTGGATCTCGGGGGCTCCACGTCCCTACCGTCGAGGTCATGAACATCTTCGTCACCGGAGCCTCGGGCTTCATCGGGTCCGCCGTCGTCCAGGAGCTGCTCGGGCAGGGTCATCAGGTCACCGGCCTCGCCCGCTCCGACGCCAGCGCCGCCGCCCTCGAGCACGTCGGCGTGCGGGTGCACCGCGGCACGATCGACGACCCCGCCGGCATCGCCGCGGCCGCCGCCGAGGCCGACGGCGTCGTCCACCTCGCCTTCAAGCACGACGACTTCACCGACATGGTCAACTCGGCCGGGTCCGACCTGCTCGTCGTCAAGGCCCTCACCGCGGCCCTGGCCGGCACCGACAGGCCGCTCGTGGTCACCTCCGCCACCGCACTGGTCGCCGGCCTGGGCCGCCCGGCCATCGAGGACGACGAGGCCGACCCCGACCGTCCAGGCGCCGCCCGCGGGCCCGCCGAGCGGACGACCGTCGCCGTCGCCGAGCACGGCGTCCGCTCCAGCCTGGTACGACTCCCGCCGTCGGTCCACGGCGCCGGCGACGGGCACGGGTTCGTGCCGACGCTGGTACGGATCGCCCGCGAGAAGGGCCAGTCGGCCTACGTCGGCGACGGGAGCAACGTCTGGCCGGCCGTCCACCGCCTCGACGCCGCCCACCTCTTCCGGCTCGCGCTCGAGTCGGCACCCGCCGGCACGCGGCTGCACGCCGCGGCCGAGCAAGGCGTTCCCATGCGCGACATCGCGACCGCGATCGGCGACGCGCTCGGCGTACCCGTCGTCTCGCTGGACCCCGCCGACGCCGCCGCCCAGCTCGGGTGGATCGCCGGTTTCGCCGCCGCCGACAACCCGACCTCGAGCGCGCGGACCCGCGAGCTGCTGGGCTGGGAGCCGACCGGCCCGACGCTGCTCGACGACCTGGCGGCCGGGGTCTACGGCGGGGTCTAGGCGTAGAGGCAGAACGGGTGCCCGGCCGGGTCGAGCAGCACGCGCACGTCGTCCTGCGGCTGGTGCTCGGCCAGCGTCGCGCCCAGCCCGAGCGCGCGGGTGACCTCGCCCTCCAGGTCGGTGACCTCGAAGTCGAGGTGCAGCATCATCCGCTGCCGGCCCTTCTCGGCCGGCCACGCCGGCGGCTCGTAGGACGCGTCCGCACGCTGCACCGTGAGGTAGGCGACGCCCTCACCGACGTCGAGCACGCAGTCCTCGTCGTCCTCGTGATGGACGGTCCAGCCGCGCAGGGCGGCGTAGAACCGGCCCACGGCACGGTGGTCGGGCGCCTCGATCACCACGCCCCACCAGTCGTGTCGCTGCCAACGGTCCGGGGTCAAGCTCACCTGGGCGACGCTACGCCGTTCGCCGGTCGCGAACACCCCTCGCCGTGGCCGCTCCCGCGGCCTAGGGTCCGGGCATGGGTGAGGTCGTCGCGTTTCCCGCATCATCGCCGCGTTGGCTCGGTCCGGAGCCGGCGCTGCCCGACCCGCTCTGGCGCGAGCTCGTCGGCCGCGAGCTGCGCGAGGAGCGCACCCGCCAGGAGCGGACGCTCGCCGACGTGGCCGGTGAGGCCGGCATCTCGGTGCAGTACCTCTCCGAGGTCGAGCGCGGCCTCAAGGAACCCAGCTCGGAGGTGCTCGGGGCGGTGCACGGCGCGCTCGGGCTGCGGCTGGTCGACCTGACGATCCGGGTCTCGCGCGAGCTCGGCCGGATCTCCGGGCCGCTCGCCCTCGCGCTCTGACCAGGACCCGGCGCGTCACGTCGTCCCGGGGCGGTCAGTAGCCGGGGAACACCCGGCGCAGGTCGTCGAGCGTCACGTTGCCGACCACCTCGACGCCCTCGGGCGTCGTGGTGGGCCGCAGCCGACCCGCGATGAGACGTACGGCGGCCTCGACGGGTCCGGTGAACGTCGCGGTCGGCGCCACCGGCGGCTCGGCGACCAGCGACACCTCCTCGGCGACCGTCAGGCCGTGGCCCTCGAACGCCACCACCGTGCGCTCGTCGAGCTCGCCCGGCTTGCTGGCCCAGGTGAGCAGCATCCCCAGCGGACCGGTGTAGAGCTCGAGCAGCACCTCGGCCGCCTCGTCGTCGAGCGAGTCGGTCACGTCGAGGCCGGCCAGCACGTCCCAGCTGTGGAGGGCGACCTCGTTGAGCCGCATCCCCGCGGCCATCGCCAGCGGCACGGGCGCGGGCAGGAACCCGAGGTCGACCGTCAACGACTCCCGAGCCTCGTCGTCGAGCCCCTCGAGCGTCTCGACGACCCGCCGGTCGTGCTCGACGAAGCCGTCGGCCTGGTCGCGCGGCGACATCGCGTTCCAGCGGTCCCAGACCTCCTCGTTGGCCGCCTCGGGGACCGGCGTGCCGGTGGCGGCCGCGGCGAGCGGGCGCAGCGTGATCTCGGCGCCGCTGCCGAGGTGGGAGAGCACGTCGCAGACCCGCCACTCGGTGGCGGCGCTGGGGCTCGTCAGCGCAGCGTCGTCGAGGCTCGGGACCAGCGCGGCGAGCCGGTCGTGGTGGTGACGGAGCGAGGAGATCACGCGGTCGACGAGGGTCATGCGCCCAACCTAGTACGCCGGCTGCGTCGGCCGGGCCGGTCAGGCCGGCGCCAGCTTGCGGCTCTCGAGCACCGCGTCGGCCATGCCGTAGTCGACGGCCGCGTGGGCCGTCAGCACGAGGTCGCGGTCGGTGTCACGGCGCAGCTGCTCGACGGCGACGCCGGTGTGCTGGCTGAGCAGCTCCTCCATCGACGCCCGGAGCCGGACGATCTCCTTGGCCTGCACGGCGAGGTCGGGCAGCGTGCCCTGCCCGCCGCCGGCGGGCTGGTCGAGGACGACGCGGGCGTGCGGCAGCAGCGTGCGGCGGCCGGGCTCCCCCGCCGCCAGGAGCAGGGCCGACGCCGACCCGACCTGGCCGACGCACGTCGTACCGACGGGGCAGCGGATGAACTGCAGGGTGTCGTAGATCGCGAGCACCGAGGTGACGTTGCCGCCCGGGGAGTTGAGGTAGAGGCTCACCGCCTGGTCGGGGTTGTCGGACTCCAGGTGCAGCAGCTGGGCGATGACGACGTTGGCCACGCCGTCGTCGATCTCGGTGCCGAGGTAGACGATGCGGTCGGTGAGCAGGCGGCTGTAGATGTCGACGGCACGCTCGCCACGGATCGTCTTCTCGACGACGCTGGGGATCGTGTAGCTGCTCATGCCGACCGGTCCATGCCGAAGGCGATGCCGGCCCGCGACGGGACGACCGAGGCGACCTCGGTCAGCACGTGGTCGACGAACCCGTAGTCGCGCGCCTCCTCGGCGGTGAACCACCGGTCGCGCAGCGCGTCGCGCTCGACCTTCTCGACGGGCTGGCCGGTGTGCTCGGCGGTGATCCGCATCATGACGTTCTTCATGTGCTCGAGGTTCTGGGCCTGGATCTCGATGTCGACCGCGGTGCCGCCGATCCCGGCCGAGCCCTGGTGGAGCAGGATCCGGCTGTTGGGCAGCGCGAACCGCTTGCCCGGCGTACCCGCGGTGAGCAGGAACTGGCCCATGCTCGCGGCCAGCCCCATCGCCAGCGTCGCGACGTCGTTGGGGATCAGCCGCATCGTGTCGTAGATCGCGAGCCCGGCCGACACCGAGCCGCCGGGGCTGTTGACGTAGAGGCTGATGTCGCGGTGGGGGTCCTCGGCCGAGAGCAGCAGCAGCTCGGCGCAGATCTTGTTGGCGATGTCGTCGTCGACCTGCTGGCCGAGCACGATGATGCGCTGGTGGAGCAGCCGGTCGGCTGCGGTGAGGTTGCCGGTCTGGGTCATGTCGCCCAGCGTGCGTGGGGCGGGAGCCGTCCTCCAGCGTTTCCGCCGCAGGCGGATCCGCTCACGGCGGACTCGTCGTCGGCGGCTACCGTGAGGCTCGTGATCGAGCTCAGGACACCCACCCAGATCGAGGAGATGCGCCCCGCCGGGCGCTTCGTCGCCTCGGTGCTCTCCGCGCTGGTGGACAAGGCCGACGTCGGCGTCAACCTCCTCGAGCTCGACGCCCTCGCCCACGACATGATCCGCGAGCGCGGCGCCGAGTCCTGCTACATCGACTACCACCCGTCGTTCGGCGCCTCGCCCTTCGGCAAGGTGCTCTGCACCTCGGTCAACGACGCCGTCCTGCACGGCCTGCCCCACGACTACGTCCTCCAGGACGGCGACCTGCTCTCGGTCGACTTCGCCGCCTCCGTCGACGGCTGGGTCAGCGACTCGGCCGTCTCGGTCGTCGTCGGCACCCCGCGCGAGGAGGACCTGCAGCTCATCGAGGTCACCGGCCGCGCCCTCGAGGCGGCGATCGAGTGGGCCCGCCCCGGCAACCGGATGGGCGACATCTCCCACGCCATCGGCCAGGTCGCCCGCACCGCCGGGCTCGCCATCAACCTGCAGTTCGGCGGCCACGGCGTCGGCCGCACCATGCACGGCGACCCCCACGTCCCCAACGACGGCCGCCCCGGCCGCGGCTTCCGCCTCAAGGCCGGCCTGGTCATCGCCATCGAGCCGTGGTTCCTGCACACCACCGACCAGATCTACACCGACCCCGACGGCTGGACCCTCCGCAGTGCCGACGGCTCCCGCGGTGCCCACATGGAGCACACCATCGCCATCACCGACGACGGTCCGTTGGTGCTCACCGCGCGCGACTGACCTACGTCGGACGTCGGCTGAGGTGCGAGTGCAGCGAGCCTCGAAGCCCTCTTTGCCGTCGTGGGGTCATTCGTTGTCCGGGTCGGGTGGCCGCGCGCGTAGCAGACCGCGTCTCGGCGTCAAGGACGCCTGCGGCGCCGCTGCGCGGTCGCTGCGCGATCCTTGACCCCGTGCCTCTCGCGGTCTGCTTCTCGGCGCGCAACGGCGAGGCCTC
>NZ_JAURVJ010000226.1 GCF_030655615.1 Nocardioides sp. | reverse complement strand
TCGAGGAACTCCGGGCTGCTGCCGTAGGGGGGCGGCGGGGGCGGGCCGACCGGCTGGCCGCTCGGGGGGCCGGTCGGGGGGCCGGTCGGGGGGCCACTGGGAGGGCCGCTGGGAGGGCCGCTGGGGGGACCGACGGGCGGGTAGCTGCTGGACATGGGCCGTCTCTTTTCGGGCGGTGAGCCGCGGGAGGTCGCGCGTGGCTCGGAGCGAGTCGAACGGGTGGTACGACGCTCGCCTACCCGCTGGGGTTCCGGGTCAACCGCGAGGCGTCGCCGCAGTCTGACCCACCGAGGACTCGATCGGGGTGAGTTCGCGGGCTCAGCCGCGATGTGTCGGCGCGGCCGTGACGCCGGGTGTCCCCGGGCCGGCACCGGGTCCACCGAGCTCGACGCGCCGGGCGTTGTCGGCGCCGGCCGAGACGCCCGAGGTGAAGAGGTAGGTCGTCGCGAGCCCGACCAGGGCGCCGAACGGCCACGCCACGAACGGGCTGTGGCCCGACACGCGCAGGGCGCCGGGGAGCACGGTCTCGTCGGGCAGCACGAGCGCGAGCAGCCGCGGGTTGGCGGGGCTGCGCTCGAGACCGATGCGGTAGGCGAGGTAGCCCGCCAGCGCGCTGCCGACGAGGATGGCCGCCAGGGTCACGACCTCGGAGGCGCGGCAGGCGAACGCGGCGAGGATCCCGAGGGCGAGCCCGCCCAGGACGCCGATCACGACGTAGAGCGCGGTGCCGGAGAAGACGTGACCGATCGTCGCGTAGTCGAGGTAGAGCCACTCGCCGTCCTGGACCGCCCCCATCGGCGGGTCCCACAGCCGCGACCACAGGAAGCCGCCACCGACTCCGGCGGCGACGAAGACCGCGACGACCGCCAGGTTCTCGACGACGATCCGTCGCCAGCGACGCCGCGGTCGGGGGCGCGCGGGCGGGGCGGCGACAGCAGGGGTCGCCGGGAGGTCGGTGGTCACCCCGCCAGACAACCCGGTCCGAGCAGCTGCTTCAAGTCGGCGAAGAGGGCGGGGGTAGGCGTGACCCGGAGCCGGTCGTCGAGCCGCATGACCTTGGTCGACTGGCGCGACAGCAGGCGGAGGCGGACCTCGGTCATGCCGGGGTGGGTGCCGAGGACGTCCTTGAGCTGCTCGATGACGGGCGCGGTGCAGCGGGTCGAGGGCAGGCTGATCGTGACCGGGCCGCTCGGCCCCTCGGACAGGTCGGGCATCGAGACCTCCTGACCGTGGATCTCGGGCTGGTCCTTGCTCTTGGACAGCCGGCCCTTGACCGTGAGGATCGCGTCCTCCTGCAGCAACGGGCTCGCCAGCTGGTAGCTGCTGGGGAAGAGCAGCACGTCGATGGCGCCGTCGAGGTCCTCGAGGGTGATCATCGCCCAGGCGTCGCCGCGCTTGGTGATCTTGCGCTGCACCGAGGTGACCAGGCCGCTGATGGTGATCGGGGAGCCGTCGGTGCGCTCCTCGTCGAGCATGAGCTGTCCGATGGTGCAGTCGGTGCCCTGGGACAGGACGTGCTCGAGGCCGAGGAGCGGGTGGTCGGAGACGTAGAGGCCGAGCATGTCGCGCTCGTGGCCGAGCAGGGTCATCTTGTCCCACTCGTCGATGTCGGGGACCGTGACGTCGATGCCGAAGCCGGCCAGCCCGTCGTCCTCGTCGTCGAGCCCGGCGAACAGCGAGTCCTGCCCGATGGCCTCGTTGCGCTTGATGTCGACGTACTGGTCGACGGCGGTCTCGTGGATCGCGACGAGAGCACGGCGCTTGAGCTTCATCTCGTCGAACGCGCCGGCCTTGATGAGCGACTCGAGCACCCGCTTGTTGCAGACCAGGGCGGGGACCTTGCTCATGAAGTCGTTGAAGTCGGCGTAGCGGCCCTTGTCGGTGCGGCCGGAGACGATGCCGTCGACGACGTTGGCGCCCACGTTGCGCACGGCGGTGAGGCCGAAGCGGATGTCGCGGCCGACGGGGGTGAAGTCGGCGGCCGACTCGTTGACGTCGGGCGGGAGCACCTGGATCTTCATCCGGCGGCACTCGTTGAGGTAGATCGCCGACTTGTCCTTGTCGTCGCGCGTCGAGGTGAGCAGCGCCGCCATGTATTCGGCGGGGTAGTTGGCCTTGAGGTAGGCGGTCCAGTAGGACACCAGGCCGTAGGCCGCCGAGTGGGCCTTGTTGAGGCGTAGTCGGAGAACGGCAGCAGGGTGTCCCACAGGGCCTTGATGGCGCCGTGGCTGAACCCACGCTCGGTCATGCCGGCCGAGAAGCCCGCGAACTGCTTGTCGAGCTCCTCCTTCTTCTTCTTGCCCATGGCGCGACGCAGGATGTCGGCCTGGCCCAGCGTGTAGCCCGCGAGCTTCTGGGCGATCGCCATGACCTGCTCCTGGTAGACGATCAGGCCGTAGGTCTCGCCCAGGACGTCCTCGAGGGCCTCGGCCAGCTCGGGGTGGAGCGCCTCGACGGGCTCGCGACCGGTCTTGCGGCGGGCGTACTTGTTGTGCGAGTCGGCGCCCATCGGACCGGGCCGGTAGAGCGCGCCGACGGCGGAGATGTCCTCGAACGTGTCGGGCCGCATCGAGCGGAGCAGCGCCCGCATCGGGCCGCCGTCGAGCTGGAAGACGCCGAGGGTGTCGCCGCGCTGGAGCAACGCGTAGGTCGCCTCGTCGGTGAGCTCGAGGTCCTCGAGGACGACCGACTCGCCGCGGTTGGCCTGGATGTTCTTGAGGGCGTCGTCGAGGACGGTGAGGTTGCGCAGCCCCAGGAAGTCCATCTTGATGAGGCCGAGGTTCTCGCAGGTCGGGTAGTCGAACTGCGTGATCATCACGCCGTCGGCGGGGCGCTTGAGCATCGGGATGATGTCGAGCAGCGGCTCGCTCGACATGATCACGCCGGCGGCGTGCACGCCCCACTGCCGCTTGAGGCCCTCGATGCCCATGGCGGTGTCGACGACCTTCTTGACGTCGTGGTCGCCGTCGTAGAGCTGGCGGAACTCGCCGCCCTCGCCGAACCGCTTGTGCTGGGGG
Organism: Nocardioides sp.; assembly: GCF_030655615.1. Taxonomy (GTDB): domain Bacteria; phylum Actinomycetota; class Actinomycetes; order Propionibacteriales; family Nocardioidaceae; genus Nocardioides. The sequence continues at coordinate 5,180 of NZ_JAURVJ010000226.1, read as the reverse complement.
TTGAAGATCTCCTGGAGCGGGACGTCCTTGCCCATCACCGCGGCCGGCATCGCCTTGGTGATCCGGTCACCCATCGCGAACGGGTAGCCGAGGATGCGCGAGGAGTCCTTGACGGCCTGCTTGGCCTTGATCGTGCCGTAGGTGACGATCATCGAGACGCGCTCGTCGCCGTACTTGTCGGTGACGTAGCGGATGACCTCGCCGCGACGACGCTCGTCGAAGTCGATGTCGAAGTCGGGCATCGAGACGCGGTCGGGGTTGAGGAACCGCTCGAAGATCAGGCCGTGGACGAGCGGGTCGAGGTCGGTGATGCGCATCGCGTAGGCGACCATCGAGCCCGCACCGGAACCGCGGCCGGGACCGACGCGGATGCCGTTGTTCTTGGCCCAGTTGATGAAGTCGGCGACGACGAGGAAGTAGCCGGCGAAGCCCATCCGCGTGATGACGTCGATCTCGAACTCGGCCTGCTTGCGGACGTCGTCGGGCACGGCGCCCTTGTAGCGGACCTGGAGGCCGCGCTCGACCTCCTTGACCATCCAGGAGTCCTCGTTCTCGCCGGGCGGGCACGGGAACTTGGGCATGAAGGTGCCGCTGCCCTCGGTGAACGCGACGTCGCAGCGCTCGGCGATCAGCAGGGTGTTGTCGCAGGCCTCGGGGAAGTCGCGCCACAGGTGGCGCATCTCCTCGGCCGTCTTGAGGTAGTAGCCGTCGCCGCTGAACGCGAACCGCTGGCCCGGGCCGTCGCCGGCCGGGATGTCCATCGTCGAGCCGGAGTTGATGCACAGGAGGTGCTCCTGCGACGGCGCGTCCTCCTTGTTGACGTAGTGGGAGTCGTTGGTGGCCAGCAGCGGGATCTGGAGGTCCTTGGCCAGCCGCAGCAGCCCGTCGCGGACGCGGCGCTCGATGTCGAGGCCGTGGTCCATGAGCTCGAGGAAGTAGTTGTCGCGCCCCAGGATGTCCTGGAAGTCGGCGGCGGTCTGGCGGGCGGCGTCGTAGGCGCCGTGGCGCAGGTGGACCTGGACCTCGCCGGAGGGGCAGCCGGTGGTGCCGATGAGTCCCTTGCCGTGCTTGGTCAGCAGGTCGCGGTCGGCGCGCGGGTGCTGGAAGAAGCCGTCGCGCCACGCGCCGGTCGAGAGCCGGAACAGGTTGTGCATGCCCTCGGTCGTCTCGGAGAGCAGCGTCATGTGGGTGTAGGCGCCGCGCGAGGAGACGTCGTCGGGCCCGCCGCCGTAGAAGTTGACGCGCTTGCGCTCGAACCGGCTGATGTTGGGGGCCATGTAGGCCTCGATGCCGATGATCGGCTTGACCCCCGCGGCCTTGGCCTTGGAGTAGAACTCGTAGGCCCCGAACACGTTGCCGTGGTCGGTCATTGCGACCGCCGGCTGGCCCAGCTCGGCGGCTCGGTTGGCCAGGGCGCCGAGCCGCGCCGCCCCGTCGAGCATGGAGTACTCGGTGTGGACGTGGAGGTGGACGAAGGGGTCGCCGGTCGGCATCGGGTGGGCGCTCCTCAGGTCGTGCGTGCGGGCATGCTGACGCCCGGGTGACGGGCGATGAACGACAGGCCGGCGGGGGAAGAACGTCGATCCTGGGGGAAGGAACGCCAGCCTACGCGAGCCATCAGGTCCAGCGTGACAGCAACCACCGACGTTTTCGTCCCAGCGGGTCAGGTGGTGGCGAGCGACACGAGGAAACCCACGACACCGGCCAGCAGGAGCACCACGAAGGGAGCGACCCCGGCCCCGAGGAACGTCAGGACCTCGCACCGGCTGGCCCGGCCCTGGCCGCGGAGCATCCGACGGGCCCAGGGCAGCAGCCAGAGGAACGCCAGCGGCAGCAGCGGCAACGACACCGCCGCCCACCGGCCCCACACGTCGGAGCGGTAGGCCGCCTCGTCGGGTCCGTCGGCGCCGACGGTCACGACGTCGCCCGCGCCGGCCGCGAGCCGCGCCTCGACGACGTAGGGCTCTCCCCCGTCGTCGGGACGGAACTCACCGTGGCACGTCGCCCGCTGCTCGTCCTCGCCGACGACGTCGCGCGAGCAGCCGTCGACCACCAGCTCACCCTGCTCGCCGGTCAGGCCCCACGACCGGGCGATCTCGTGGCGCCCGGCGAGGACGAGGACCACCAGGACGAGCAGCAGGACGGCGGCGAACCCGAGCGCACCGCGACTGCGCTCGACGGGTGCCTTCTCGGCGTCGAACATCGGGCCCCCTCAGGACGAGGCAGGATCGTCCCACGACATCCGCAGGTCGGGCGAGCGTTCCTCGTTGTCGCTGCCGTCGGTGTGCTCGCGCTCGACGAGGCCGTGGCGCGCGTAGAAGGCGCGGGCCGGCAGGTTCATCTCGAAGACCCACAGCGAGAAGCCGGCCGGGCGGACGGCCTTGGCCACGTCGAGCAGCATCGAGCCGATGCCCTGGCCGGCGTGGGCCGGGTCGACGTAGAGGTCGTCCAGCCAGGTCTCGGTCAGCCGGACGTAGCCGACGACGTGGTCGTCGACCTCGGCCACCCACGCCTCGTCGTCGGCCAGCCGGGCGGCCAGGAAGGGCTCGGCCTCCTCGTCGGCGTGGACGCTCGACGGCATGGGAGCTGCTCGCCGCGCGGCGAGGTGCACCGCCGCGACCGCGGCCGCATCGTCGACGGTGGCCCGCCGGAGCTGGACGTCAGTGGGACTCACGGACGAGCTCGAGCGAGCGGGCGAGGTCGTCGGGGTAGGAGGAGACGTACTCGACCTGTTCGCCGGTGTCGGGGTGCTCGAAACCGAGCTTGACGGCATGCAGCCACTGGCGGGTCACGGCGAACCGCTTGGCCAGGGTGGGGTCGGCGCCGTAGGTGAGGTCGCCGACGCAGGGGTGCTTGAGCGCCGACATGTGCACCCGGATCTGGTGGGTGCGCCCGGTCTCGAGGTGGACCTCGAGCAGGCTCGCGAACCGGTGGGCCTCGAGCGTCTCGTAGTGGGTGACGCTGGGACGGCCGCCGTCGAGGACCGCGAAGCGGTGGTCTGCGCCGGGGTGCCGGGCGATCGGGGCGTCGATCGTGCCCTCGTGCGGGTCGGGATGGCCCTGCACCAGCGCGTGGTAGGTCTTGTCGACGGTACGCTCGCGGAAGGCGTTCTTGAGCACCGAGTAGGCGTGCTCGGACTTGCAGATGACCATGACGCCGGACGTGCCGACGTCGAGCCGCTGGACGATCCCCTGCCGCTCGGACGCACCGGAGGTGGCGATGCGGAACCCGGCGCCGGCGAGGTGGCCGACGACGGTGGGGCCGGACCAGCCGGGCGAGGGGTGCACGGCGACCCCGACCGGCTTGTCGATCACGACGATCGACTCGTCGTCGTGGATGATCCCGATGCCCTCGACGACCTCGGGGACGATCTCGAGCGGGTCGACCTCGACGGGGATCTCGACGTCGAGGTGGATGCCGGGCAGCACCCGGTCGCTCTTGCTCACCGAGGCGCCGTCGAGCAGCACCAGGCCGCGGGAGATCAGCTCGGCGGAGTAGGTGCGCGACAGGCCGAACATCTGCGCCATCGCGGAGTCGACGCGCTCGCCGGCGAGCGAGTCGGGCACGGGCAGGCTGCGGTGCTCCGAGTTGCTCACTCCGACCGCTCCCGCAGCACGTCGTCGGTGCGGTCGGCGCGGTCGGCGTCGGTGGGGTCGGCGTCGGTACGGTCGGCCTCGGCGCCGGCGACCTCGGCGGCCGTGTCGGCGTCGGCGCGGGTGCCGTCGAGGCGGATGCCGCGGAGCGCCTGGATGACGATCAGCGCAGCGGCGACGTTGATGCAGATGTCGGCGACGTTGAAGATCGGCCAGTTCGGGAGCTGGAGGAAGTCGACGACGTGGCCGCGCAGCGGGCTGGGGTCTCGCAGCAGCCGGTCGGTCAGGTTGCCGGTGATGCCGGCGAGCAGGAGCCCGAGGGCCACGGCCCAGGTCGCGCTGCCGATGCGTCGGGAGTACCAGAGGACGGCGAGCGTCGCGCCGATGGCCACGGCGGTGATGAGCGGCGTGAGACCCGTGCCGGTGCTGAACGCCGCACCGGGGTTGTAGGTCAGGTGGAGCTGCAGGACGTCACCGATCACGTGCACGTCGGGCTGACCCTCGAGCCGCTCGACGGCCAGGAGCTTGGAGACCTGGTCGACGGCGTAGGCCGCGAGGGCGATCGCCGCGAAGAGCAGGCGGCGCCGGAGTGATGGGCCTACCGGCGTTCCTCGCGCTGCTTGCATGTCATGCACAGTGTCGCACGCGGAAACGCCATCAACCGATTCTTCCCGATGGGGTTGCCGCACGACTCGCAGACCCCGTAGGTGCCGTCGTCGATGCGGGCCAGGGCCCGCTCGATCTGGGCGAGCTTGTCGCGCTCGTTGCTGAGCACGGTGAGCTCGTGGTCGCGCTCGAAGCTGGACGCGCCGAGGTCGGCCTGGTCCTGACCGGCCCCGTCGCCGGAGTCGCGCAGGAGCCCGGCGATCTCCTCCTCCATGGCCCCGACGATCTCGTTGCTGTGGGTGGTCTGCTCGTGGAGCTCGTCGAGGACCTCCTTGAGCTCGGCCTTGGTCCAGGCCGACTCGCCCTCCTGGACCACCAGGGCGCTCGGCGAGGCCTTCTTGGCCGCGGCCGTCTTCTTCGCCGGGGCCGCCTTCTTGGCGGGGGCCGCCTTCTTGGCCGGGGCCGCCTTCTCGGCCGGGGCCGCCTTCTCGGCCGGGGCTGGCTCGGTGACGGGAGCCGGCGTCGCCGGGGCCGCCGCCGTCTTCGCGGGGGCTGGAGCCTTCTTGGCCGGGGCCGCCTTCTTGGCCGGGGTCACGGCCTTCTTGGCGGGGGCCGCCGCCGTCTTCGCGGGGGGCGCCGCCTTCTTGGCGGGGGTCGCCGCCTTCTTGGCGGGAACAGGAGTCTTCTTCGCCGGCGCGGACTTCTTCGCGGGCGGCGCGACCTTCTTGGCGGGCGCGGCCTTCTTGGCCGGGGTCTTCTGGGCCGGCTCGGTGGTGGAGGCCGCGGCCTTCGGCGTACGGGTCAGCGCCTTGCGAGCGACCTGGGCGAGCTTGCGCGTGCTGCGAACCATCGGGACCGTGGCCCTTCCTCGTGCCGTGGCCACTGCGGAGTGCCACGGGCGGCACGACGGTAGCGGCTGGTGACGGGGGTCTCAACGAGGCGCCCCGCAGCCGGGACCGGCAATCGCGAGGTGCACGACGC
>NZ_JAURVJ010000225.1 GCF_030655615.1 Nocardioides sp. | reverse complement strand
GTCGGGTGGCCGCGCGCGTGGCAGACCGCGTCTCGGCGTCTCGCGGTCTGCTCCTCGGCGCGCAACGGCGAGGCCTCGCAAGCTCGCCTCGCCGTCGCCTACGCGGCCACCCGACCCGGCGGTGCGTGAGCCACCGTTCCGGGCGATCAGGGGTGCCGGTTCGGTGGCTGACACACCGCCGGCCCGGGTCGGGGAGCCCGCAAGGTGAAGTTCTGCGACGAAACTCCCGCTTCTGGGCCGAAGTTTCATAGGAGAACCGGGATAAACGTCAGGTCAGCGTGACCAGTGGTGCAGATGAGGGCTGTCCGCGCAGGGACGAGGGCGCGGCGGAGCCCGCCCTTGTCTGCGCCCTGAAGCATTCCGGGAGAGGCTCGCTGTCAAGGATCGCGCAGCGACCGCGCAGCGGCGCCGCAGGCGTCCTTGACAGGGAGGCCCGGGATGCTGAGCGCGCGGACAGCCCGACCACCCATGACCCGAGACCGACCGAGACCACACGACATACCAACCCGCGGCGAGAACGCTCCCCACATACAGCGAAGGCGGCGCAGGCGCCGTCACCTACGCTTCGCCGGTGACCAGCGGCGAGGACCCCATCAGGCTGCCGCAGCCGCCGGACGGTGGCGGCTACGGCAGGTTCGAACGGGCAGCTCCCGCCCCCTTCGTGCGACAGCCGGACCAGACGCTGGCCAAGGTCGCGCTCTGGCTGTCGTTCGTCCCGCTCGGGGCGACGTTCCTGGCTGGCCTCGGCCTCGGCATCGCGGTGCTCGTCAGGTCCCGCAAGGACGGTCTCGACCACGGACGGCGGAAGGCGATCGGCGCGATCGTGGTCGCGTCGACGTACGTCGTGCTCATCGTGGTCATCGCCGTCCTCGCCTCCAGGTACGACGTGGACCGTGACGACGACGGCGAGGTCGTCGACACCGGCGAGGTCGCCGTCACCGACCTGCGCACCGGCGACTGCATCGAGGAGCCGATCGCCGGCGGCGAGCAGGTCACGCTCACCGTCACCCCGTGCGACGACCCCCACCGCGCCGAGATCTTCTTCGAGTTCGACCTCGAGGGTGGGTCGTACCCCGGCCGGCGCGCCACCGCCCGCCTGGCCAGGGGCGGGTGTCTCGCGCAGCTGCCGGCGGCGGTCCGGGACGGGCCCCCGGGGCAGGACCTCGAGCTCTACTACCTCTACCCGAACAACGAGCGGAACTTCCGGGGCGACCGCACCGTCTCCTGTCTGGTCGTGTCCGAGGGGCTGCGGACCGGGTCGGTCACCGAGCTCGCCTGAGGTGCACCTCGGCTGGAGTGCTTGCGCTGGAGTGCGCTCCAGCGCCTAGCGTCGAGCACATGACCATCTCATCGCTGCGCCCCACCGGGCTCGGGATCCGCGAGGTGTCCGAGCGCACCGGGCTGTCAGTCGACACCCTCCGCTGGTACGAGAAGGAGGGCCTCCTCCCGCCGATGCCCCGCGGCGGCGACGGGCGCCGGGTCTATCCCGAGCGGATGGTCGAGTTCGTGGAGCTGGTGGTCGCGCTGCGGCGCACCGGGCTCTCGGTGGCCGACACCCGCTCGTTCGTCGAGCTGGCCGACGAGGGCGCGGCTTCGCACGGGCGGCGGATGGCGCTGCTCGAGCGGCAGCGCGAGGACATCCACGAGCAGCAGCGACGCCTCGCCGCCGACCTGGCGGCCGTCGACACCAAGATCACCCACTACCGCGAGCTGATCGCGGCCGGCCTCGACTGCGACGGGCTGCCCGTCGACGAGACCACGGCCGTCCGGCAGAGGAGGACCGCATGACGTCCACGAACGACACCAAGGACCTGACCACCGGCGAGCTCGGTGACGGGCTCGCCACCACACCGCTCGGTTACGGGGCGATGGGGCTCGCCGAGACCTACGGCGAGATCTCCCAGGAGGACGCCCTGGCGACGCTGCACCACGTCGTCGACAGCGGCATCGACCTCGTCGACACCGCCGACCTCTACGGCGGGGGCTCCAACGAGCGCCTGGTGGCGCGGCTGCTCGCCGACCGGCGCGACGAGGTCGTGCTGGCGACGAAGTTCGGCATCACCGCGACCGACGACACCTACACCCGGATGGCGCCGCGCAACGACCCCGCCTACGTGCACGAGGCGTGCGACGCGAGCCTCGGCCGGCTCGGCACCGACGTGATCGACCTCTACTACCTGCACCGCCGCGAGGTCGGCGTGCCGATCGAGGAGGTCGTCGGCGCGATGGCCGAGCTGGTGACCGCCGGCAAGGTGCGCCACCTCGGGCTGTCGGAGGTGACCGCCGACGAGCTGCGCGCGGCCCACGCCGTGCACCCGATCGCCGCGGTGCAGAGCGAGTGGTCGCTGTGGAGCCGCGACGTCGAGCGCCGCGTGGTGCCGACCGCGGCTGAGCTCGGCATCGGGTTCGTGCCCTACTCGCCGCTCGGGCGCGGGTTCCTGACCGGCACCATCGCCGCCGACACCGATCTCTCGACCGACTGGCGTGGGGGCCTGACCCGCTTCAGCGGCGACGCACGCGACGCCAACCTGGCGCTGGTCGAGGTCGTGCGGGGCATCGCCACCGAGCTGGGCGCCACGCCGGCCCAGGTCGCGCTGGCGTGGCTACGGCACCGGGGTGGCGAGCTCGGCCTGCCCGTCGTACCGATCCCGGGGACGCGGCGGCCCGCCCGGGTCGACGAGAACCTCGGCTCGCTCGACGTCGTCCTCGACGAGGAGGCGATGCGCGTGCTCGGCGGGCTCGCCGACGCGGTCGTCGGGGCGCGCAGCGACCAGGACGACCCGGACTGGGTCTCCGACACGCGCGAGTAGCCGGTCACCCGCGCGGGAGGCCGAGGATCCGCTCGCCGACGACGTTGCGCAGGATCTGCGTCGTGCCGCCGGCGATGGACAGGCAGCGGGTGTTGAGCATCTCCCACGTCGCGGCGGCGACCTCGTCGTCGCCGGCAGGCACGAGGACCCGCTCGCCGAGGAGGCGTACGACGAGCTCGGAGCCGTCCTGGCGGTTGCGGACGCCGAGCAGCTTGGCGACCGACGACTCGGCGCCGGGACCCTGGCCGCCGAGCGAGCGCAGCACGGTGCGGACGCCGAGCAGCGAGCAGACGGTCGACAGCGCGACCGAGCGGCCGACGGCCACGCGCTGGGCGGTGCGCAGGTCGTGCTCGCCCGCGACGGCGACGGCTCGCTCGGTGGACTTGTCGAGCCGTGAGGTCGCCATCGCGACGCGCTCGTTGGCCAGCGTCGTGCGCGCCAGCCGCCAGCCGTCGGTGGGGCCGGCCACGAGGCAGTCGTCGGGGACGAACACGTCGTCGAGGAACACCTCGTTGAACAGCGCCTCGCCGGTGATCTCGCGCAGCGGCCGCACGTCGATGCCGTCGCTGTGCTTCATGTCGACGAGGAAGTAGCCGATGCCCTGGTGCTGCTTGGCGTCCGGGTCGGTGCGGGCGAGGCAGATCGCCCAGTCGGCGCGCTCGGCGACCGAGGTCCAGACCTTCTGACCGTCGAGGCGCCAGCCGCCGTCGACCTTGGTCGCCCGGGTGCGCAACGAGGCGAGGTCGGAGCCCGAGCCGGGCTCGGAGAAGAGCTGGCACCAGACGAGCTCGCCGAGCAGCGACCGTGTCACGAACCGCTCGCGCTGCTCGTCGGTCCCGTGCTCGAGGATCGTCGGCAGCGCCCAGCCGGCGATGACGATGTCGGGCCGGGCGACGCCGGCGGCCGCGAGCTCCTGGTCGATGACGATCTGGGTGACGGCGTCGGCGGCGAGACCGGCCGGGGCGGGCCAGTGCGGCGTCAGGTAGCCGGTCTCGACGAGCGCGCGGCGGGTGTCGTCGGCGGCGGAGATGGTGGCGACGGTGTCACGTACGCCGCGGCGCACGGCCTCGTCGCGGCCCTCGAGGTCGACGGCGACCTGGCGGCGCACCCCGGCCACCGCGCGGGCCGTCAGCCGCTCGGCCGCCTCGTCGGCGTCGTCCACGAGGGCGCGGAGAGCGAGCGCGCGCCGGAGGTAGAGGTGGGCGTCGTGCTCGAAGGTGAAGCCGATGCCGCCGAGCACCTGGATGCACGACTTCGCCACCTCCACCGCGCCGTCGAACGCCGTCACGAGCGCCACGTCGGCGGCGAACGCCCACTGCTCGTCGTCGGCACCGGACGCGACGCTGGCGACGTCCCACGCCGCCGCCGTCACGGCCTCGGCGGTCTCGAGCATCTCGGCGCACAGGTGCTTGATCGCCTGGAACGCCCCGATCGGCTTGCCGAACTGCTCGCGCACCTTGGCGTGGTCGACGGCCGTCGCCAGGCACCAGCGCGCCACGCCGCTCGCCTCGGCCGCGGCATAGGTCGTCAGGGTCCGGCGTACGACGTCAGTGGTGACGCCCTCGGCGGGCGTGGCTCCGGCCAGGTCGACCGTGGCCGACGAGAACCGGCGGGTCAGGTCGAGCCCGACGGACGTCGTGGCGGTGAGCGCTGCGGCGGGGGCGACCCACCAGGCGCCGTCGGCGTCGGGCAGCAGCACGTGGGTCGCGCCGGGGAGGTCGAGCACGACCCGCAGGTCGGGGTCGAGGGCGAGCGCGAACCGCTCGTCGCGCCCGAGCACCGTCGCAGCGACGACGCTCGTCAGCAGCGGCCCAGACACCAGCTCGCGGGCACAGGCCTCGAGCGCGACGGCGACGTCGAGCACCGATCCCCCACCCCCGCCGGCTGACTCGGGCAGCCCGATCGTGGTCACGCCCATCTCGCCGACGGCCTTCCACGTCTCGTCGAAGGCGGCGTCGGCGTCGCCCTCGGCCAGGCGGGCCGCCTCGACCCCGCCGAGGGACGCCGCCCACCTGCGCAGGCTCGCGGCCAGCTCGACGTGCTCGTCGGAGATTCCGATGCTCATGCGACTCCTCGACCGAAAACTAGAACGTGTTCCAATCCTACTAGGGTGAGCGCGTGTCCGACATGCCTCCCGACCTGCTCGCCCATGCCCTCGCCGCCAAGGGGTTCATGCCCGAGGACGAGGGGGCGCTGTTGCACCGCCACGCCGCCGAGCGGGCGGCCGCCGGGCCGCTGCTCGAGGTCGGGACCTACTGCGGCAAGTCGGCGATCTACCTCGGCGCGGCGGCGCAGCCCGTGGGCGGCACCGTCTTCACCGTCGACCACCACCGCGGCTCCGAGGAGAACCAGGCCGGGTGGGAGCACCACGACCCGACCCTCGTCGACGCCGGGACCGGGCTGATGGACACGCTGCCGGTCTTCCGCCGCACGATCCGGGCCGCCGGTCTCGAGGAGACCGTCGTCGCCGTCGTCGGGCGCAGCACCACGGTGAGCAAGCACTGGCGCATCCCGCTGAGCCTGCTCTTCATCGACGGCGGCCACGCCGAGGAGCACGCCCAGAACGACTACGCCGGCTGGGCCCCGTGGGTCGTGCCGGGCGGGCTCCTCGTCATCCACGACGTCTTCCCCGACCCCGCCGACGGTGGCCAGCCGCCGTACCACGTCTTCCTCCGTGCGCTCAGGAGCGGCGCCTTCGCCGAGGTCGAGACCGTCGGCTCGATGCGGGTGCTGCGTCGCAAGACCGGTGACGCCGGCCATCCTGTCGGCTGATCTCACGGGTCACTCCTGACTCAGGACTCACCGGCTGGCCGGTGAATGCCGAGCTGGGCCGACAAGGCATCATCGTCCAGGCGAGAGCTTCATCGGCCCAGGTGTGTCAGCCGGGCACGCGCTCGCTCTCGCAGCCGCACTCGAGCGCGAGCTCGGCGAAGTGCGGACCGAGCGAGGTGCCGCGCATGATCCCGGAGCCCGGGGTGCTGTGGCCGTAGGTCTCCCCGAGCGCGTCGACGGCGAGGATGACGGCGGCCGCGGTGTAGGTGGTGTGCTCGACGGGCCAGTAGACGTCCTTCGGCTCGCCGGGCTTGCCGCGGTAGACCCAGCCGGTCCAGTAGGCACCGCCCTCGCCGCGCAGGTGCTGCATGTCCTTGAGCAGGGTCAGCGCGCGCTTGTGGTCGCCGACCACGTCGAGCGCCATCGCGAGCTCGCAGGTCTCGGCGCCGGTGACCCACGGGTTGGTGTCGACGCAGTGGATGCCGAGCCCGGGTACGACGAAGTCGTCCCAGCGCGGGGCGAGCAGGTCGAGCGCCGCCTGGCCGCGGACGGCCCCGCCGAGGACCGGGTAGTACCAGTCCATGGAGTAGGTCGACTTGTCCTCGAACCGGTCGGGGTGCTCGCGGATCGCGTGGCCGAGGCGGCCACCGGCGAGCTCCCACTCGGGCTGCGGCTCGCCGAGCAGCTCGGCGAGCGCGACCCCGGCGCGCAGCGAGTGGTAGACCGACGAGTTGCCGGTGAGCAGGCAGAACTCGTCGACCGGTGTCCACTGGATGCCACCGAACCGGACCTGCTGCGAGACCACCCAGTCGAGGCCGGCCCGCACCGCGGGCCACAGCTCGACGACGAAGCCGAAGTCGTGGCGCACCAGCCAGTGGTGCCACAGCCCGACCGCGAGGTAGGCGCTCATGTTGACCTCGCCGCGCGGGTCGTCGACCTCGTTGCCGACGATCTTCATCGGCCACGAGCCGTCGTCGCGCTGCATCGTCGGCACCCAGCGGAAGGCGCGCTCGGCGGCCTCGACCTGACCGCCGACGAGCAGCGCCATCGCGCCCTCGACGTGGTTCCAGATGTCGACGTGCTCGCCCAGCGTCCACGGGATCGCCCCGCAGGGCTCCTGCATGCGCGCGATCGACGCAGCGGTCTCGGCGACCTCGCCGGCGGTCAGGACGCCGTGGACGTAGGGCAGCTGCTCGCTCACGCGGCCTCGGGCTTGCGGAAGTAGAGCACCATCGACTTGCCGATGAGCGGGTCGAGCACCTTGCCGGCGTACTGGAGCGCCTTGGGCTGCTTCATGATCTCCCAGACCAGCAGCTTGTGGTAGGCCTTGGCGGCCGGGTGGTCGTCGTTGGTGACGCCGACGGCGCACTTGATCCACCAGTACGGCGCGTGCAGGCCGTGCGCGTAGTCCTTGCCCTCGAACACCATCGCGTCGCCGGGTGTGCCGTCGTTGAACCGGCCGGCCTTGACCACCTTGTCGATGAGCTCGTGGTCGGTGTAGATGCGGATGTGGCCGCCCTCGGCGTTGTGGTAGTCGTCGGAGAGCTTCCAGTTGATGACCTCGGGCAGCCAGCGCGGCACCGAGATGGCCAGGGTGCCGCCGGGACGCAGGACCCGGACGAGCTCCTTGATCGCGTCGACGTCGGCGTGGATGTGCTCGAGCACCTCGGCCGCGACGACGCGGTCGAACTCGCCGTCGGCGAAGGGCAGCGACAGCGCGTCGCCCTGCTTGATGTCGGCCTCGGCGCCCTCGGGCACCTCGCCGGCCTCCTTCATCGCGCCGAACAGCTCCAGGACGCCGGACAGCTCGTCGGCGTCCATGTCGAGGGCGACGACGTCGGCGCCGCGGCGGTACATCTCGAACGCGTGGCGCCCGGCCCCGCACCCCATGTCGAGGACACGGTCGCCCGCGGTGAGCCCGAGGCGGTCGAAGTCAACGGTCAGCATCTGGGTCAGTCCTTCTTCTCGGTCTTCTCGGTCTGCTGGCGGCTCTTCTCGTCCCGGAAGTCCGCGATGGTCTCCTCGTACGCCGCCGCGACCTTGACGGCGACGGCGCGCCAGCTGAACAGCTCCCGGACGCGGCGGCGGCCGGCCTCCCCCATCCGCGCGCGACGGGCGGGGTCGTCGAGGAGGGCGGTGATGGCGTGCTTGAGCTCCTCGACGTCACCAGGGGTCACCAGGTCGGCGCACTCGCCGTCGGGGCCGACCACCTCGGGGATCGCGCCGGCGCGCGAGACGACGAGCGGCGTACCGCAGGCCATCAGCTCGGCCGTCGGCAGCGAGAAGCCCTCGTAGAGCGACGGCACGCAGGCGACCTCGGCGGAGCCCATCAGGTCGACGAGCTCGAGGTCGGTGATGCCGCTGACGAAGCGGACGTGGGGGCCGATGCCGAGGCGCTCGATCAGCTTCTCGGTACGGCCGCCGGGCGACGGCTTGCTGACCAGGATGAGCTCGACGTCGCGCTCGGTGCGCATCTTGGCGAACGCCTCGAGCAGGGTCGCGATGCCCTTCATCGGGGCGTCGGCGCTGGCCATCGCCATGATCCGGCCGGCCACGCGGGGCCCCGTGGGCGGCACGAACATGTCGTCGACGCCGAGCAGGATGACCTGCATCCGGGCCGGGTCGACGCCGAAGTCCTTGGCGATGTCGCGCTTGGAGGTCTCCGAGGGCGTGAGCACCTTGCGCGCCTGGCGGGCGACCTTGCCCTGCATGCGCAGGAAGCCGTACCAGCGACGCAGCGTGAGCTTGCGCCACGGGTTGCGGGTCTGGGCGAGGTCGATGCGGCGGTCGTAGGTGATCGGGTGGTGGATCGTGGTGATGAGCGGCAGGCCGTAGCCCTCGATGTCGAGCATCCCGGTGCCGAGGACCTGGTTGTCGTGGGCGATGTCGAACTCGCCGGCGCGCTCCGCCATGATCCGGCTGATGCGCCGCGAGAACGTCTTGGGCTCGGGGAAGCCGGCGACGCACATCGTCGCGAACTCCTCGACGTCGATGGAGTCGCGGAACTCCCTGAGCTTGGGCACCCGGAACGGGTCAGGCTCGCGGTAGAGGTCGAGGCTGGGCACCTTCGTGAGGACGACGCCCTCGTCGAGCACCGGGTAGGGCTGGCCCGACAGGACCTCGACGTGGTGACCCAGCGCCGTGAGCTCGCGGCTCAGGTGGCGCAGGTAGATCCCCTGCCCGCCGCAGTGTGTCTTGCTGCGGTAGGACAGCATGGCGATGCGCATATGCGGCTCGACCCTCCGGTGCTGGGTACGACACGGGGCCGCACGATGTAGAACGTGTTCCTATTATGGCCCACCGACCGCTAGCCTAGTGGGCTAGATCAGACAACGAGCAGCCGTCCCCGGCGCATTCCAGATCAACGACGACGCGTGAGTGCCGTGGGGACCCATCTCATGAAGCTCCAGACCATGGGGGTCCCGATGAGCACCACCAACAGCCTGTCCGTGGAAGACCTCGGCTCTGCGGCCCAGCGCGACCGGCGCAAGCGGATCCTCGACGCGACTTACGTGCTGGCCCGCGAGGGCGGCTTCGACGCCGTCCAGATGCGCGCCGTCGCCGACAAGGCCGAGGTCGCCCTCGGCACGCTCTACCGCTACTTCCCGTCCAAGATCCACCTGCTCGTCTCGGCGCTGGCGCGCGAGTTCGAGCGCAACGAGACGGTGATGCGCGACCTCACCATCCCCGGCGACACCGCCGCCGACCGCGTCATCTACGTCATGAAGCACACCACCCGCGGCCTCCAGGGCGACCCCAAGCTCACCGAGGCCCTCACCCGTGCCTTCATGTTCGCCGACGCCTCCGTGGCCGCCGAGATCCACACCGTCGGCATGCTCCTGACCGCCATGCTCACCCGCGCCATGCACCCCGACGTCAACGTCGAGCCCACCGACCGCGACGTCGCCATCGCCCGCGTCATCGGCGACGTGTGGCTCTCGGCCCTCGTCGCCTGGGTCACCGGCCGCTCCACCGCAGCCGAGACCGGCGCGCACCTGGAGACCGCGGTCGGCCTGTTGCTGCGGGACTGAAATTCTCGCCGTACGCCGGGGTGGGCGGATTCCCCGGCTGGCCGGGGAACTTGACCCTTGTCAGGGGTTGCAACCCCTGACAACGGTCGGAACCCCCGGCCGACCGGGGAATCCGCCCACCTGTCAGGGAG
>NZ_JAURVJ010000221.1 GCF_030655615.1 Nocardioides sp. | reverse complement strand
AAGAGGCTCGGGGTCAAGGATCGCGCAGCGACCGCGCAGCGGCGCGAGCGAAGCGAGCGTCCTTGACGCCGAGACGCGGTCTGCTACGCGCGCGGCCACCCGACCCGGACCACGTGAGACCCGACGAAGGAGACGTGGCTTCGAGGCTCGCTGCGCTCGCACCTCAGCCGACGTCGCCGACCACATGACACCGGCCCGCCCAGCAGAGCTGGACGGGCCGACGTGGGGACGAGGGAGAGGCTCAGGCCTCGGGGCCCTCCTCCTCGGACGCGACGTTGCGCGTGCGGTTGGGGTCGACCTGGATGCCGGGGCCCATCGTCGTGGAGACGGTGACCTTGCGGACGTAGCGGCCCTTGGAGCTGGCCGGCTTGAGCCGCAGCACCTCCTCGAGGGCGGCGGCGTAGTTCTCGGCCAGCGAGGACTCGGGGAAGGACGCCTTGCCGATGATGAAGTGCAGGTTGGCGTGGCGGTCGACGCGGAACTCGATCTTGCCGCCCTTGATGTCGGTGACGGCCTTGGCCGGGTCGGGGGTGACCGTTCCGGTCTTGGGGTTGGGCATGAGGCCGCGAGGACCGAGCACGCGGCCGAGGCGGCCGACCTTGCCCATCATGTCGGGGGTCGCGACGACGGCGTCGAAGTCAAGCCAGCCACCGGCAACCTTGTCGATGAGCTCGTCGCCACCGACGATGTCGGCGCCGGCGGCCGTGGCGGCCTCGGCCTTGTCACCGTTGGCGAACACGAGGACGCGCGCGGTCTTGCCGGTGCCGTGGGGCAGGTTGACGGTGCCGCGCACCATCTGGTCGGCCTTGCGGGGGTCGACGCCGAGGCGCATGACGACGTCGAGGGTCTCGTCGAACTTCTTCTTCGAGGACGCCTTGGCGATCTTGATCGCGGCCAGCGGGGCGTAGAGCTCGTCCTTGTCGAACGTCTCCTCCGCCGCGCGGTAGGTCTTGCTGCGCTGCATGTCTGTCTCTTCTCTACGAGGATGTGGTCGTTGTGAGCCAGCGCGGCTCTGCCACAGGAGCTGGGTGGAACACGTTCGGTGAGGTCACTCGGTGGTGACGCCCATGGATCGCGCGGTGCCCTCGACGATCTTCATGGCGGCGTCGATGTTGTTGGCGTTGAGGTCGGGGAGCTTGGTCGTCGCGATCTCGCGCACCTGGTCCTTGGTCAGCTTGCCGACCTTCTCCTTGTGCGGGACGCCCGAGCCCTTCGACAGACCGGCAGCCTTCTTGATGAGCTCGGCGGCCGGCGGGGTCTTGGTGATGAACGTGAACGAACGGTCCTCGTAGATGGTGATCTCGACGGGGATGACGTTGCCACGCATGGACTCGGTCTGCGCGTTGTAGGCCTTGCAGAAGTCCATGATGTTGACGCCGTGGGGACCGAGCGCGGTACCGACCGGCGGGGCCGGGGTCGCGGCGCCGGCCTGGAGCTGCACCTTGACCAGTGCGGCGATCTTCTTCTTCGGAGGCATGCTTCTCTTCCTGTTCTCGTGGTCATGACGAGGGCGTGGTCGCCCCCTGCCACCGGGGTGTTGCTCTGGTGATTGTGGCTCTCCCCCGGAGACCAGGGGAAATCCTCAAACGATGGGTCAGACCCGCTGGATCTGGTTGAAGCTGAGCTCGACCGGGGTCTCGCGGCCGAAGATCTCGACGAGGGCCTTGACGCGCTGCGACTCGGCGTTGATCTCGGTGATCGTGGCGTGCAGCGTGGCGAACGGGCCGTCGACGACCATGACCGAGTCGGAGATCGAGAAGTCGGCGACCTCGATCGGCTTCTTGGCGGTCGTGGCGGAGCCACCCGTGGTGGTGCCGGCAGCGGCCGCGGCGACCTCGGCGGCGGCCTGGACGGCGGGGGCGAGCATGTTCTCGACCTCGTCCATCAGCAGCGGGACGGGCTGGTGGCTGTTGCCCACGAAGCCGGTGACCGACGGCGTGTGCCGCACGGTCGACCAGGACTCGTCGGTGAGGTCCATGCGGACCAGCACGTAGCCGGGGTGGGACGGGCGCTTGCGGGTACGGCGTTGGCCGTTCTTGATCTCGACGATGTCGGCCATCGGGACGACGATCTCGTGGATGTAGTCCTCCATGTTGAGGGACACGATCCGGTTCTCGAGGTTGGACTTCACCCTGTTCTCCATGCCGGAGTAGGTGTGCACCACGAACCAGTCACCGGGCTTGGCCCACAGCTCACGGCGGAACGCCTCGAGCGGGTCCTCGTCGACGACCTCCTCGGGCACGTCCTCGGCGTCGCCGGCCTCGAGCGTGTCGACGGTTTCGTCGACGCCCTCGGCGGCAACGTCGTCAGCCACCTCGCCCTCGGCCTCGACCAGGTCGGCAATGGGCTCGTCGGTCTCGCCCAGGTCGATCACGTCGTCATCGGTGTCGGCGTCGACCGGTGCGGTGCCCTCGGCGGCACCGTCGGTGGCCTCCAGCACGTCGTCGTCGAACGTCGGGGCCTCGACGGCCTCGGACTCGTCGGTCTCGGCAGTGTCGGCGGGCGGGTCGACCTGCTCGCCGGGCTCGACGGTCTCGACCGTGGCGTCGGGGTTGTCGGCCTCAGGGTCGGCCAGGTCGGCCAGGTCGGCCAGGTCGGCAACGGGCTCGTCGTACTGCTCGGACACGTGGTGCTCCATCAGTTGCTGTCGGGTGGGGCGGCGGGGCGCGGCCTCGGGGGCACGCGCCGGGCGGTCAGACGCCGTCGCTGCCGTCGAAGATCGAGAAGGCGAGCTTGCCGAAGCCCAGGTCGAGCACGGCGACGATCCCCATCATCACCATCACGAAGACCATCACCACGATGAAGTAGGTGACGAGCTGCTCCTGCGTCGGGTAGACGACCTTGCGCAGCTCGGCGACCACCTGGCGGTAGAACGTCGGGATGCTGGTGCGCTTGCGGGGCTCACCGGACCTGTCGTCCCGGGAACCGCGGACCGCGCTGCTGTCCGACACGCCACTCACCTCTCGCCGTACGTCGTGTTGCTCAGAATTCGTAGATGGTGCTGGTCCTGCTGGTTGTGCGTGGTCTTGCAGGGCACGAGGGACTTGAACCCCCAACCTTCGGTTTTGGAGACCGATGCTCTGCCAGTTGAGCTAGTGCCCTCCGTCGAACTCCGTCAGCCTCGGCGACCCGGGAGCGGGCACGGCAAAGCATCGGGGAGATCCACCAATCAGGGAGTCTACGGCGCGATGGTGAGCCGCGTCCAAATACCTCCCGATGACGCTCCGAGAGAGGCGGTCAGCGACCGCTCGGCTCGCCGCGCCGGGCGCCCTCGGGACGGGTGCGGTCGCCGAAGGCGTACTCGACGAGGAACAGCACCAGGCCGAGCATGAGCAGCCCGCCGACCCACAGCAGCGAGCCCGGGTCGTCGACCACGACGTAGACGAGCAGGACGGCGTTGCCGACCAGTCCGAGCACGAGGACCGGAGTCGGCGCGTGGTAGTTCTCCTCGGTCTCGGCCTCGCCGCGGAGCTTGAACGCGGCGACGATGACGAGCGAGTAGATGAACAGGGTGAACACGACGGTGACGGTCGCCAGGCGGTCGACCACGTCGATGCCGGCGCCGGTCTCGTTGAGCACCCAGCCGACGAGGAGCAGGCCCATGACGACGGCGGCGCAGAACAGCAGCGCGAGAACCGGGCTCCGGCGGCGCTGGTGGATCTTGGCGAACGCGCCGGGTACGACGTCCTCGCGGGCCATGCCGTAGAGGATGCGCGACTGCGTGACGACGGAGACGAGGGTCGTGTTGGTGATCGCGGTCATCGCGATGATCGCGAACACGATGCTGAGCACGGACACCGAGATCGGCAGGACCCCGGACTCGACCACGTCGAGCAGGGGGGCGTCGGAGCTCGCGAGCTGCGAGACGTCGACGACGAGAGCCGCGGACATCGCCACCAGGACGTAGATGACTCCGGCGGCGAGCATGCCGCCGACCAGCGCCCGAGGGAAGTGCTTGGCCGGGTCGACGACCTCCTCGGCGACGTTGGCCGCGTTCTCGAACCCCGTCATGGCGAAGAACGCCAGGGCGACGCCGGCGACGACGGCGAAGATCTCGTTGCCGTTGGTGCTGAAGTCGGTGAGCGTGTCGAAGTGGGAGTCGCCCTTGCCCGTGTTGACGACCGCGATGAGGAGCACGACCACGAGGCCGGTGATCTCGACGATGGTCATGACGAGGTTGGCGACCACCGACTCGGTGATGCCGAGGTAGTTGACGATCGTCAGCAGCACGATCAGGCCGAGCGAGACGAGGATGGCCGGCGGTAGTGACCAGACCGTGTCGAAGTAGCTCGCGAAACCGGTCGCCAACGACCCGGACGCCGCGAAGCAGGCCGACAGCATGCTGACGGTGACCAGGAAGGTCAGGATCCGGCTCTTGAACGCCTTGTTGACGAACAACGCGGCGCCGGCCGCCTGCGGGAACTTGGTGACCAGCTCGGCGTACGCCGCCCCGGTGATGGTCGCGATCGAGACGCCGATGAGGAACGCGATCCAGAAGGCACCGCCGACCTCACCGGCGACGGCCCCGATCAGCACGTAGATGCCCGAGCCCAGGACGTCGCCCAGCACGTAGAAGAAGAGCAGGCGGCCGGTGATGGTGCGCTTGAGGCCGGATTCCTCGCCCGCGGTCTCGACCTCGGATATGTCGGTCATCGTGACTCGCTCCCTGTCTCTACGATGGGTTCCATGACCTTGAGCCCCCGCGACAGACGAGTCTCACGACGCATCGGCGCCATCGCCGAGTCGGCCACGTTGAAGGTCGACGCCAAGGCGAAGGCACTCAAGGCGGAGGGGCGCCCGGTCATCGGCTTCGGCGCCGGGGAGCCGGACTTCCCGACACCTGACTACATCGTCGACGCCGCCGTCGAAGCCTGCCGCGACCCCAAGAACCACCGGTACACCCCGGCAGGCGGGCTGCCCGAGCTCAAGAAGGCCATCGCCGCCAAGACCCTGCGCGACAGCGGCCTCGAGATCGAGCCCGCGCAGGTGCTGGTCACCAACGGCGGCAAGCAGGCGATCTACGCAGCCTTCGCGGCGATGGTCGACCCCGGCGACGAGGTCATCGTGCCCGCGCCGTACTGGACGACCTACCCCGAGGCGATCCAGCTCGCCGGCGGCGTGCCCGTCGAGGTGCTGGCCGACGAGACCCAGGACTACAAGGTCACCGTCGAGCAGCTCGAGGCGGCACGCACCGACAGGACCAAGGTGCTGCTCTTCGTCTCGCCGTCCAACCCGACCGGCGCCGTCTACACCTCCGCCGAGATCAAGGCGATCGGCCAGTGGGTCGAGGACAACGACCTCTGGGTGCTGACCGACGAGATCTACGAGCACCTCGTCTACGACGACGGCGACACCGGCTCGATGCCCGTCCTCTGCCCGTTCCTCCAGGACAACTGCGTCGTCGTCAACGGCGTGGCCAAGACCTACGCGATGACCGGCTGGCGGGTCGGCTGGATGATCGGCCCCAAGGACCTGGTCAAGGCCGCCACCAACCTGCAGAGCCACGCGACCTCCAACGTCTCCAACGTGGCGCAGCGGGCCGCGATCGCCGCGGTCGAGGGCGACCTCACCGCCGTCGACGAGATGAGGACCGCGTTCCACCGCCGCCGCGCGACCATCGTGTCGATGCTCAACGAGATCGACGGCGTCCTCTGCCCGATGCCGGGCGGCGCGTTCTACGCCTACCCGTCGGTCAAGGGCCTGCTCGGGCGGGAGCACGGCGGCAAGGTCATCGACACCTCCGCCGACCTCGCCGAGTACATCCTCGAGACGGCCGAGGTCGCGGTGGTGCCCGGCGAGGCGTTCGGCTCCCCCGGCTACCTGCGGCTGTCCTACGCG
This sequence comes from Nocardioides sp., assembly GCF_030655615.1. GTDB lineage: Bacteria > Actinomycetota > Actinomycetes > Propionibacteriales > Nocardioidaceae > Nocardioides. The sequence continues at coordinate 21,030 of NZ_JAURVJ010000221.1, read as the reverse complement.
CTGGGCGACGACGACATCGTCGAGGGCATCACGCGGCTCCAGAAGCTGTTCTCCTGACCGCCGCGGCGCCGGCGCGCGACCTCCTGACGCTGCCCAAGGCCCACCTCCACCTGCACTTCACCGGGTCGATGCGGCACGGGACGCTGCTCGAGCTCGCCGAGCGCGACGGCATCGCGCTGCCCGACTCGCTGGTCTCGGAGTGGCCGCCGCAGCTGAGCGCTGCCGACGAGAAGGGCTGGTTCCGCTTCCAGCGGCTCTACGACGTCGCGCGGTCGGTGCTGCGCACCGAGGGCGACGTACGCCGGCTGGTCCAGGAGGCCGCCGAGGACGACGTGCGCGACGGCGGCCGGTGGCTGGAGATCCAGGTCGACCCGAGCGGCTACGCCGCCCGCTTCGGCGGCATCACCGCCTTCACCGACCTGGTGCTCGACGCGGTGCGCGACACCTCGGCACGCACCGGTCTCGGCCTCGGCGTCGTCATCGCGGCCAACCGCACCCGACACCCCCTCGACGCCCGCACCCTGGCGCGGCTCGCGGCGCAGTACGCCGACCGCGGCGTCGTCGGGTTCGGCCTGTCCAACGACGAGCGGCGTGGCAGCACCGCCGACTTCGCGGGCGCGTTCGCGATCGCCGAGCGGGCGGGCCTGACCCTGGTGCCGCACGGCGGCGAGCTGCGGGGGCCCGACCACGTGCGCACGTGCCTCGACACGCTGCACGCCGACCGGCTCGGCCACGGCATCCGCTCCGCCGAGGACCCCGACCTCCTCGCCCGCATCGTCGACGCCGGCGTCGCCCTCGAGGTCTGCCCGGTCTCCAACGTCGCGCTCGGCGTCTACTCCGACCTCACGTCCGTGCCGCTGCCCACGCTGCTCGAGGCGGGGGCCACCGTCGCGCTCGGGGCCGACGACCCGCTGCTGTTCGGGTCGCAGCTGGCCGCGCAGTACGCCACCATGCGCGCGGCCCACGAGCTCGACGACCCGACGCTGGCCGAGCTCGCCCGGATGTCGCTGCGTGCGTCGCAGGCACCCGACGACCTGAGGACAGCCGCGCTCGCCGACGTCGATGCCTGGTTGGAGGCATGATCCGGCGTCGCCGGTGACATGATCCCGGCATGACGCAGCCGCCCGACGAGACGCCTGACTTCCTCGCCAAGCCGGTCTCGCCATCAGGTGAGCAGCCCGGCGAGCAGCCCAGCGACCGGACCAGCGACCAGCCGCCTCCGCCCCCGACGTACCCCACCTACGGCGGCGGCGAGCCCACCAGCCCCTACGTCTCCCAGCCCGGCCACGGCGGCGTGCCCCCGCAGCCCGGCTACCAGCCCTACGCCCAGCCCTACGCCCCGGTGCCGGGCATGCCCGGCTATCCCTTCGCGCAGGCCCACAGCGGCGCCAACGTCGCGATGGGGCTCGGCATCACCAGCGTGGTGTGCGCGCTCGGGACCTTCGTCTGCTGCGTGACGATCCCGGGCGTCCTCGCGGGTCCGTTCGCGATCGCGCTGGGGGTGCGGGCGCGCAAGGAGATGCAGGAGCGGCCCGGTCTCTACAACAACGAGGCGGCCGCCACCACCGGCCTGGTCACCGGCATCATCGGCACCGTGCTGGGCCTGGCGATGGTCGCGATCGTGGTGTTCTTCTTCGGGTTCCTCTGGTCGGTCGGCTAGAGCTCGCAGCCGACGAGGACGGGCTCGTTGACCAGCGTCACGCCGTACGCCGAGCGCACGCCGTCACGCACCGCTCGGGCCAGCGCCAGGACGTCGTCGGTGGTCGCCCCGCCGCGGTTGGTGAGGGCCAGTGTGTGCTTGGTCGAGAGGCTCGCGGCGGCGTCGTCGCGCACGGCGTAGCCGCGGCCGAAGCCGGCGTGCTCGATCAGCCACGCGGCGCTCGTCTTGACCAGCCCGTCGCCGGCCGGCCAGGCCGGGGCACCTGCGGGGACCGCGTCGACCGGGAGGACCGGGTTGGTGAAGAACGAGCCGGCGCTCCAGGTGTCGTGGTCGTCGGCGTCGAGGACCATGCCCTTGCCGCGCCGCAGGCCGAGCACGGCGTCGCGGACCGCGGCGAGCGGCGCACGCTGCCCGGCCTCGACGCCCAGGGTGCCGGCCAGCTCGGCGTAGGTCACCGGGGCACCGAGCGACCCGACGGTGAGCTGGAAGGTCACGTCGAGGACGACGTGACGGCCGGGGTCGGCCTTGAAGCGCGAGTGGCGGTAGCCGAAGCCGCAGTCGGGTCCGGCGAAGGTGCGGACGCCGCGCAGCCGGCGGTCCCAGACGCGCACACGGGCGACGGTCTGGGCGACCTCCTGGCCGTAGGCGCCGACGTTCTGGACCGGCGTCGCCCCGACGGAGCCGGGGATGCCGGACAGCGCCTCGACGCCGACCCAGCCGTGGGCGACGGCGTGGGCGACGAAGCCGTCCCAGTCCTCGCCGGCGGCCACGGTCACGAGCACTCCCCCGCACGTCGCGTCGTCGCCCTCGTGGTCGGCCACGACGCCCCGCGTCGCGACCTCGACGACGGTGCCGTCGAACCCGGCGTCGGCGACGACCAGGTTGCTGCCCCCGCCGAGCACGAGCACGGGCTCGCCGGCCTCGTCGGCGGCCGTCACGGCGTCGACCAGCGCGGCCTCGCTGGTCGCGGTGACCCACCGCCGCGCCGGACCACCGAGCCGCAGCGTGGTGTGGTCGCGGAGCAGGTCAGCCACGCAGGGTCGCCTGGCAGCGGCCGAGGACGCTCACGCCCTCGCAGGTGACGGTGACGGCGATGGTGCCGTCGTCCTTCTGGGTGCCGGCGACGACGACGTCGACGCCCTCGACCGGCACGACGACCGGCTTGGTGAACTTGGCACCGATCGTGGCGATGCGGCCGGTCTCGCCGAGCGACTCGTCGACGTAGCGGGCGGCCAGGGCGAGGGTGTACATGCCGTGGGCGATGACGCCGGGCAGGCCGACCGCGACCGCGACGTCCTCGTCCTGGTGGATTGGGTTGTGGTCACCGCTCGCGGCGGCGTAGGCCACCAGGGCCTCGCGGGTGACCCGGAAGGTGCGGGGCTCCATCACGCACCGTCCTCGGGGTCCTCGGGGCCGCGGTGGACCAGCGTCGCGGTGCCGGTGCACACGAGCGCCCCGTCGGCGTCGGTGACCGCGCTGGTGGTGCCGATGATGTCGTTGCCGCCGATGGTGCGCAGCGTCGCGACCGACAGGGCGACCGTGAGCACGTCGCCGGGCACGACGGGCCGCTCGTGCCGGAACTCCTGGGCGCCGTGGTCGATGCGCGACAGGTCGAGCGCCTCGGCCTCGAGGAACGTCAACATGGCCGAGAACGCCGGGACGATGGGATAGGTCGCGGGCGCCGGCCCCCCGTCGTACGACGCCCCGGTGGCCTCCACGAACGCCCGGACGGCGTCGACGGTGACCTCGTGGGGCGGGGCCGGGGGGTAGGTGCGACCGACGATGGTGGGGTCGACGGGCATGGGTCCAACCTAGCGGTCGAGGGTCGCGAGCTCGGCGGGCGTGAGGGCCCGCAGCACGCAGAGCTCGTTGCCGAACGGGTCGCGCATCACGACGAACGACGCGTCGTCCGGCTGGCCCACGTCGGCGCGGGTGGCACCGAGGCGCTCGAGCCGGGCCACCTCGGCGTCCTGGTCGTCGGGCCGCAGGTCGAGGTGGAGGCGGTTCTTGACGCTCTTGCCCTCGGCGACCCGCACGAACAGCAGGTCGGGGGCGACGCCGTCCTCCAGGCTGCCGGCCGGTGGCTCGAGCACCACCTCGTCGTCGACGACGTGGGTGGTGCGCCAGCCCAGGGCCTCGACCCAGAACGCGGCGGCCGCCGCGGGGTCGGGCACGTCGACGACCAGGCACTGCCAGCGGAGGCTCACGGGTCGAGGCTGCCACCCCGGCGGGTCACCACGCGAGCGGAAAAACAGTCGACCCACCAGCCCGGCGGAGCGGGCGGCGGGTCGGTGAGACGAGCGTCAGCGGGTCTCGCGGTGCGCGGTGTGCTTGCGGCAGCGCGGGCAGAACTTGTTGAGCTCGAGCCGGTCGGGGTCGTTGCGCCGGTTCTTCTTGGTGATGTAGTTGCGCTCCTTGCACTCCGTGCAGGCGAGCGTGATCTTGGGGCGGACGTCGGACGACTTGCTGGCCACGATGGTTCCTCTGCCGGACTGGGTGTGATGGGCGAACTGGTGTGCTGGTAGCGGGAGCGGGACTCGAACCCGCGACACCACGATTATGAGTCGTGTGCTCTAACCACCTGAGCTACCCCGCCATGGTTCGAGTGGTGAGAGCCCCTTTACGGAATCGAACCGTAGACCTTCTCCTTCCCATGGAGACCCTCTGCCGACTGAGCTAAAGGGGCAACGACGGAGAACGATACACAGGGGTCCGACGATCAGCGAAATCGGTTCGAACCCCTTGTCCTGCCGCTGCTTCGGACACCCTCTCAGGCCACCACGACGGTCACTCCAGCGGCCTCCAGAGCCTTGCGGTCGACGGGGTCGATCGCGGTGTCGGTGACCAGCACGTCGACGTCCACGAGGTCGGCGAAACGGACCGGGCACTCGCTGCCGATCTTGCTCGCGTCGGCGAGCACCACGACCTGGCGGGCGCTGCGCACGATGGCCCGCTTGGTGGCCGCCTCGTCGCTGTTGGGGGTCGACAGCCCGTGCTCGACCGAGATGGCGTTGGTGCCCAGGAAGGCCACGTCGACCCGCAGCCGGCCCAGGGCCTCGACGGTGTCGGCACCCACCGCCGCCTGCGTCGTGGAGCGCACGCGCCCCGGCAGCAGGTGCAGGTCGTGGTGGGCCAGCGCCACGAGCCGGGCGGCCACGGGCACGGCGTGGGTGAAGACGGTCAGCCGCTGGTCGCGCGGCAGCAGGCTCGCCAGCCGCGACGTGGTCGAGCCGGCGTCGAGCATCACCGTGCCGCCCGCCGGCGGCAGCAGGTCGAGGGCGGCTCGGGCGATCCGGTCCTTCTCGGCGGTGTTGGCCTGGTCGCGCTCGCTGAGCCCGGACTCGAGCACCTTGAGCGAGCTGGCCGGCACCGCGCCGCCGTGCACCCGGCGGACGAGCCCCAGACGGGCCAGCGACGACAGGTCGCGCCGGACGGTCTCGGTCGTGACGTCGTAGGCCTCGGCCAGGGCCGCGACCGACAGCCGCCCTCGCTCGGCGACCAGCTCGGCCATGGCCTGCTGGCGCTCCTCGGCGTACATGCGGCTCCTTGGGTGACGCGGATGGCCGACGGCCTCGGTGCGTGATGGTCTATCACGCACGAAGGCCGTCACGGGGGCGTACGCGGGGTCAGGCCGGCTGCACCTGGCCGAGGATCGCGCGCACCTCGTCGGGGCTCGTGGCGGCCTCGAGGCGCGCGACCTGGTCGCGGTCGCTGAACACCTTGGCGATGCGGCCCAGCAGGGCCAGGTGGTCCTTGCCGGCGCCGGCGATGCCGACGACGAAGCGGACCTCCTTGCCGTTCCAGTCGAGCGGCTCGGCGTACCTCACGAAGGAGAGGCCGGTACGCCGCACCGCCGACTTAGCCTCGTTGGTGCCGTGCGGGATGGCGAGCAGGTTGCCCATCGCGGTCGAGACCGACCGCTCCCGCTCGTGCATCGCGTCGACGTAGGCGGGCTCGGCGGCGCCACAGGCGACCAGGAGCTGCCCGGCCTCGCTGATGGCGTCGTCGCGGCTGGTCGCACGGCCGTCGAGGACGATCGACTCGGCGGCGAGCACGTCGCCGGCCGCCTCGTCGTCGGGCTCCGCGGCCTTCGCGAGCCCGGCCGGGGCCACTCCCCCGCCGGTCTCGGCACCCTCGGCACGGTCGAGCAGGGCGACGATCTCGTCGTACTGCGGGCTGTTCATGAAGTTGTCGACCGACACGTGGATCGCCGACGGGCTCTTGGCCCTGGCCCTTTGGGTCAGGTCCTGGTGGGTGACGACGAGGTCCTGGTCGTCACCGAGGTTGGAGATCGCCTTGTTGACGACGGTGACGTCGCCGTGGCCGGCCTCCTGGATCTTGCGGCGGAGCACCGAGGCACCCATGGCCGAGGAGCCCATGCCGGCGTCGCAGGCGAAGACGATCGAGCGGATCGGGCCGGAGGAGGTGGCCGAGCCGAGCAGCGCCGAGGTGACCGACGACTTCTTGCCCTTCATCGTCTCCATGCTGGCGGTGGCGCCGGCCAGGTCGCCGGAGTCCTCGCTCTTGTCGATCTTGAGCAGGAACGAGGCCACGACGAAGGTGACGGCGGCCGCGGCGATGACCGAGAGCGTCACCCCGACGAAGCTGCCGGCGGGCGAGGCCGTCCAGACCGCGATGATCGAGCCGGGCGAGGCGGGCGAGCGCAGGCCGGAGTCGAAGACCACGTTGACGCCGATGCCGGTCGCGCCGCCGGCGATCATGGCGAGGAGCAGGACCGGCTTCATCAGCACGAACGGGAAGTAGATCTCGTGGATGCCGCCCACGAACTGGATCAGCGCGGCGCCGGGGGCCGACGCCTTGGCGGCGCCCTTGCCGAAGAAGGTGAAGGCCATCAGCAGGCCGAGACCCGGGCCGGGGTTGGCCTCGAGGAGGAACAGCACCGACTCGCCGGTCTTGGCCGCCTCGGAGGTGCCGAGCGGGGTCAGGATGCCCTGGTTGACGGCGTTGTTGAGGAAGAGCACCTTGGCCGGCTCGATGAAGATCGACGTCAGCGGCAGCAGGTTGTTCTCGACGAGCTTGTCGATCACGTTGGAGGCGAGGTCGCTGAACCGCTCGACGAACGGGCCGGCGACGACGAAGCCGAGGATGGCGAGGATGCCGCCCCAGATGCCGGCGGAGAAGTTGTTGACGAGCATCTCGAAGCCGGGCCGGATCTTGTGGGCCCACAGCGCGTCGAGGCGCTTCATCGACCAGCCGCCGAGCGGCCCCATGACCATGGCGCCGAGGAACATCGGCACGTCGGCACCGGTGATCGCACCCATCGTGGCGATCGCTCCGACCACGCCGCCGCGGATGTTGTCGTCGTAGGTCATCCGGCCGCCGGTGTAGCCGATGAGCAGCGGCAGCAGGTAGGTGATCATCGGGCCGACGATCCCGCCGCCGGCACCCTTGCCCCACCCGCCGAGCTCCTCGACGAAGCCGTAGCCGCCCTCGTAGCCGAAGACGTCGCCGCCGATGAGGGTGATCCAGCCCGTCTCGATGAACAGGGCGGTGATGAGGCCCCAGGCGATGAACGCCCCGATGTTGGGCAGCACCATGTTGGACAGGAACGTCCCGAACCGCTGGACCCGGACGCGGAGACCGGCGGACCCGGACCCTCCGGACCCTGGGTCGGCGGCGGTCGGGGGTGAAGCGGCGTGGGTGGTGGCCATGGTGAGTCCCTCCTAGCGGCCCCCGGCGACTGGACCAAGGACCCAGGGGCCACCCGATCGCTGTGAGGCACGTCATACTGATCTGTGAATGCCTTTATATGAGCCTGGTCACTCGGGCGTCAAGGGTCAGAACCAACATGTTCCAAAATGAATGCAGGTGTTCGGTGCTAGCGTGAGCGCCGTCACCCATCCCCGACGCCTGCAAAGGACCCCGCACCATGAAGGCACTGCGCTTCTACGCCCCCGAGGACGTCCGCCTCGAGGAGGTCCCCGAGCCCGACTGCGGTCCCGACGAGGTCAAGCTGCGGGTGCGCAACTGCTCGACCTGCGGCACCGACGTCAAGATCTTCCACAACGGCCACCAGAACCTGACGCCCCCGCGGACCCTCGGCCACGAGGTCGCCGGCGAGGTCGTCGAGGTCGGCTCCGACGTCAACGCGACCTACGGCAGCGACTGGCAGGTGGGTGACCGGGTCCAGGTCATCGCCGCCGTCCCGTGCGGCGAGTGCCACGAGTGCCGCAAGGGCTGGATGGAGGTCTGCCAGAACCAGACGTCCGTCGGCTACCAGTACGACGGCGGGTTCGCCGAGTTCATGATCGTGCCGCAGCAGGTGCTCAAGGTCGACGGGCTCAACAAGATCCCCGACAACGTCGGCTACGACGAGGCCTCGGCCGCCGAGCCGTTCGCCTGCGCCATCAACGCCCAGGAGCAGATGGGCATCGAGGAGGGCGACTTCACCGTCGTCTTCGGCGCCGGTCCCATCGGCTGCATGCACATCCGGATCGCCCGCGGAGTCCACAAGGTCGGCACCGTGGTGCTCGTCGACATCAACGAGGAGCGGCTGAAGATGTCGGCCGACGCCGTCCAGCCCGACCACGTGATCAACGCGGCGGAGGTCGACGTCGTCGCCAAGGTCATGGAGCTCACCGACGGCCGCGGCGCCGACGTCGTCATCACCGCCACCCCGGCCAACGTCACCCAGGAGCAGGCCATCTCGATGGCCGCCCGCCAGGGCCGGATCTCGTTCTTCGGCGGCCTGCCCAAGAACGACCCGTTCATCAAGGCCGACTCCAACCTCATCCACTACCGCCAGCTCCACGTCCACGGCGCCAACGGCTCCTCGCCCGAGCACAACAAGCGGGCGCTGCAGTACATCTCGACCGGCCAGGTCCCGGTCAAGGACCTCATCACCGCCCACGTCGCCCTCGACGACGTCCTCGACGCCTTCGCCCTCGTCAAGGCCGGCGAGGCCATCAAGGTCACCGTCGAGCCCTGACCTCACGCTGACCCGTCCTCGATCTACGACGGGTCACCGCACGTCTCGCTGACCCGTCCTCGATCTACGACGGGTCACCGCACGTCTCGCTGACCCGTCGTAGATCTACGACGGGTCAGCGTGTTCTCCGATCGACCCGTCGTAGATCTACGACGGGTCGACGGTTCCTAGACCTGGAGGACGGGGAAGGGGCGGGCTTCCTCGAGCTCGTAGGCCAGCTCGAGGAGGACGGCCTCGTGGCCGGCTCCGGCGCCGAACATCATGCCGACGGGGAGCCCGTCGGCCGAGGTGGCCAGGGGCAGGGAGATCGCGGGGTCGCCGGTCGCGTTCTGGAGCGGGGTGAACGAGACCCAGTCCATGAGGCGCTCGATGACGGTCTCGTAGGGCTGGGTCGGGTCGAGGTGGCCGACGCGGGGCGTGACGGTGCCGAGGGTGGGCGTCAGCGTGACGTCGTACGACGCGTAGAACTCCGCTGACTCGGCCGTCGACCTCCGGAGCCGCCGGACCGCGCCGGGCAGGCGGTGCAGGTTGCGGGTCGCGTGGCGTGCGAGGCCGTGGGTCAGGTTGTCGAGGCGGCTCGGGTCGAAGGTGCGGCCGTGGTGGCGGCGTCCGGTGCGGACGAGGAACAGCGCCAGGGTCGACCAGTAGAGCAGGAAGTCATCGGCGAACCCGGGCGCGACCGGGGCCTCGACCTCCTCGACGCGGTGCCCCAGCTCCTCGAGCAGCGCGGCGGTCTTGAGCGTGAGGTCGGCGACCTCGGGCGAGGCCCCGGGGCCGTTGCCGGCGCCGGTGGTGTTGAGCGCGACCTTGAGGCGCTTGCGGCCGGGGCGGGTGATGTCGCCGACCGGCGGGAGCGACAGGGTGCGGTAGACGTGCTCGGCCTCGCGGTAGAACGCCGCCGTGTCGCGGACCGAGCGGGTGACGACCCCGTCGGACACGATCCGCACCGGCATCTCGCGCAGGGTCTTGTCCTGGGCCAGCCGGCCCCGGGTCGGCTTGAGCCCGACCAGGCCGTTGACCGCGGCGGGGATGCGGATCGAGCCGCCCCCGTCGTTGGCGTGCGCGATCGTCAGCGCGCCGGACGCGACGAGCGCCGCCGACCCGGCCGACGACGCGCCGGCGACGTGGTCGAGCGACCAGGGCGAGCGCACCGGGCCGAGCCGGGGGTGCTCGGCGGCGGCCGAGAAGCCGTACTCCGACAGCTGGCTCTTGCCCAGCGGGACCAGTCCGGTCGCGAGGTACATCCGGGCGAAGTCGCCGTCGGCCCTGGCCGGGCGTCCCACCCACGCGTCGGTGCCCTCACGGGTCGGCATCCCCGCCACGTCGCAGTTGTCCTTGACGACCGTCGGAACGCCCGCGAAGAAGCCACCGCGCGGGTCGCGCGCCTCGACCCGGGCGCGGTCGTAGGCGGTGAAGGCCATCGCCCCCAGGTCGGCGTCGACCGCCTGCACCCGCGCGATCGCGGCGTCCACGGCGTCGCGGACGCCCACGTCGCCGTCCTGGATCGCGGCCACCAGGGCGACGGCGTCGAGCGTGCCGAGGGCGTCGTCGGTGACCGCGCTGACCCGGCGTGCGGACGTCATGGGCCGCGACGCTACCCGGCGGCCGTCCCGCGCCGGAAGCAGCCGTCCATGTGGGGGTCGAAGACGCCGATGGCCTCCATCAGCGCATACATCGTGGTGGGCCCGACGAAGACGAACCCGACCTTCTTCAGTGCCTTCGACAGGGCCTTGGACTCCTCCGAGGTGGTCGCCATCGCCGAGGTGTCGTCGTAGGACGGGGGGTCGGCCGGGGCGAACGACAGCACGAACGCCTCCAGTCCCCCGCTCTCGCGCAGCGCCACCGTCGCCCGCGCGTTGGTGACCGCCGCCGCGACCTTGAGCCGGTTGCGCACGATCCGGGCGTCCTCCATCAGCCGCGCCTGGTCGGCGTCGTCGAACGCCGCGACCCGCTCGGCGTCGAACCCGCAGAACACCTCGCGGAACGCCTCGCGCTTGCGCAGGATCGTCGACCAGGACAACCCGGACTGGAACGCCTCGAGCGTCAGCCGCTCGAGGTAGGCCGCCTCGCCGTGGACCCGGGTGCCCCACTCCTCGTCGTGGTAGTCGCGCATCACGCTCGGGGTCGGCCCCGCCCACGGGCAGCGCGTGACGCCGTCGTCGCCGGTCAGAGGTCCCATGGGGGCCATCGTGCCCGACGGGGGCGCAGCCGGGTCCCCTCTATGCTGCGCCGGTGCCTCTGCGACGCTCCGCCGCCGTCCTGCTGGCACTCCTGACCCTGCTGTCCGCGGGCGCGCTCGCCGGCTGCTCGGACGACGACGGCGGAGCCAGTACGCCGAGCGCCGAGGTCACGCCGACCGCCGTCGGCGACCGGGCGCTGGTCGAGGTGCTCGACCCGGGCGCGGACGCCCGGCGGGTCCTCTCGCTCGGGCTCGCCGACGGCACGACGACCGACGCCACGCTCGTCATCTCGCAGGAGGTCGTCGCGGACGACGAGCCGACGGTGGTGCCGCCGGTCACGGTCCCGTTCGCGCTGGGGGTGACGGCGGGCGACGGCGACGAGGTCACGACCACGCAGACCTACGCCGCGCCGACCGTCGACCCGACGGGGGCGATGCCGGCCGCCGTGGCGCGCGTCGAGGACGCCATCGGCCCGATCGCCGGGACGACCTCCCAGCTCGTCGTGCGCCCCGACGGCACCGTCGTCGAGGCGACGAGCGGCGTCGACGCGGCCGCCCAGTTCGACGCCCAGCTTCGCGCGCTGGTTCCGGTGCTGCCGACGACCGAGGTCGGGGTCGGGGCGCGCTGGTCGTCGACCTCGGTGGCCGAGGTCGGCGGGGCGCTGGTCGACCAGGTCGCGACGTACACGCTGGAGTCGCTCGAGGACGACACCTACGGCATCAGCGTGACGATCGAGCAGACCTACCGGCCCGGGCCCGTCGGCGACGTCGAGGTGCGCTCGGGCCTGGGCACGGTGTCCGCGCGGCTCGACGGCACGCTGGGCCGGCTGCTGCCCGACCGCGCGACCGGCAACGTGTCGACGCAGGTGTCCTACGTCGTCGGCGGCGAGGTCACCGAGGTGCGGACGACGGTGGCGCTCGCACTCACGGCGTCCTGAGCGGCAGCACGAACGAGAAGGTGCTGCCGGCGCCCTGCTCGCTGACGACACCGAGCTCGCCGCCCATGAGCGCGACAAGCTTGCGCGAGATGGCCAGGCCGATGCCGGTGCCGCCGTACTCGCGGGTGACCGACGAGTCGGCCTGGCGGAACATCTCGAAGATGATGGCCTGCTGGTCGGGGGCGAGGCCGATGCCGGTGTCGGTGACGGCGAAGCGGACGCCGAGGACCCCGTCGTCGGCGGTCCCGTCGCCACAGCGGACCGCACCGTCGAGCGGCTCAGCGCTGACCGAGACCTCGACCCGGCCCTCGTGGGTGAACTTGCCGGCGTTGTCGACGAGGTTGGTGAGGACCTGCGCAATCCGCTCGGCGTCGCCGAGGAGCCGGTCCGGCAGCTCGGGGTCCACGGTGCAGGAGAAGGCCAGACCCTTGTCGTCGAAGGCGCCGCGGACCATGACGGTGGTCTCGTCGACGAGGTCGGCGAGCACGAACGGCCGGGTGACGATCTCGGCGGTGCCGGCCTCGATGCGGGAGAAGTCGAGGATCTCGTCGACCAGCCGGAGCAGCCGCTCGCCCGAGCGCTCCATCAGCGTGACCAGCTGCTCCTGGTGGGGGGTGAGCTCGGACTCGCCGAGCATCTCCGCGGCGGCGAGCACGCTCGTGAGCGGCGTGCGGATCTCGTGGCTCACCGTGGCGAGGAACGCGGACTTGGCCTCGCTCGCGCTCTCGGCGGCGCGGCGGGCGTCGTCGAGCATGTGCTGGAACTGCTTGCGCTCGGTGATGTCCTCGGCGATGCCGTAGACCTCGACGACCTCGTCGTCGACGACGATCGGCAGACCGATGATCTCCAGCTCGCCGATGCTGCCGTCAGCACGCTGGAACCGGACCTCGAAGGCGCTGGCCTGGCGGTCGAGCAGGCCGGCGAAGTAGCCCTGGACCGTCGCCACGTCCTCGTCGAGGAGCAGGTCGACGAACGACCGGTCGAGCAGCTCCTCCGCGGTGTAGCCGCCGCTCTGCAGCAGCGCCTCGGCGTTGACGGCGGTGAACCGGCCCTCGAGGTCGAGCGAGAAGACCCCGTCGGGGTGGTAGTCCGACAGCGAGTCGAGCCGGGCCTTGGTGAGCTTGAGCGTCCAGGCCGGGTCGTCCTCCCGGTCGTCGAGCCGGGTGCTCCTCATCGACGCTCTCGCAGCCGCACGTGCGGCATCTCGGGCGACGGGATCGGCGCGAGGGCGTCGCCGACCGGGATGCCGAAGCGGCCGTCGACGTACGTCGTCCCGTCGGCTCCGCCGGTGACCTGCGCCTGCCACTCGGCGCGGAAGGCGACGACCTCCTCGTGGGTGCGGCCGACGAAGTTCCACCACATGACGATCGACTCGCCGAACGGCGGTCCGCCCAGGAGCAGCAGGCGGACCGGCTCGTCGCCGGCCGTGAGGTCGAGGTGGCCGGCTCCGGGCGGCACGTAGACGAGGTCGTGGGCAGCGGCGTCGTGGCCGGCGACGGCCACCGACCCGGTGTCGACCAGGACCCCGTGCTCGAAGCCCGGGTCGACGTCGAGCGAGACCCGGGCACCGGCGTCGAGGCACAGCTCGGCGCCCAGGAGCGGGGTGGCGGTGGCCACCGGCGACGTCTCACCCAGCAACGACCCGAGGAACACGCGAGCCTCGTACCCGCTGCGGCGCACGGGATGCGGTGCGTGGTGGGCGAACGCCGGGGCGTCGTCACGGGCGTGGTCGGGCAGGGCCACCCAGAGCTGCGCACCGTGGAGGGTCGTGGACGCAGCCGTCGAGACCTCGGAGTGGCTGATGCCCCGGCCTGCGGTCATCAGGTTGACCTCGCCGGGCCGCACCATCGCGTGGTGGCCGGCGCTGTCACGGTGCTCGATCTCGCCGGTGAAGAGCCAGCTCACCGTCTGCAGACCGGTGTGGGGGTGGGGGGCGACCTTCATCGTGGTCGTGTCGGGTCCGTAGTGGTCGACGAAGCACCACGCGCCGATCAGGCTGCGCTCCCGCGACGGGAGGGTCCGGCGTACGGTCATCGCCCGCGGGCCACCCAGCGGGACCTCGCGCGGGGTGAGCACCTCGACGCCCGCCGCGGGCCCGGCGGCACAGGTCACCTCACGTGGGTCCCGGTCGAGAGCGCTCACGGGACCCATGGTGGCACCTGCGAGCCGGGTCAGCTCTGCTGGATCGGGTCCGTTGCACGCTTGTGACCGTGCTCGACGTCGGCGTCGGCCGGCCGGGTCACCCCGGGCCGCCCGCCACGCGGCTTCTCGAGCCGCACGACCACCGACTTGGAGGTCGGGGTGTTGCTGCCCTCGGCCTTGGAGTCGAGCGGGATCAGCGGGTTGGTCTCGGGGTAGTAGGCCGCCGCGCAGCCGACCGGCTGGTCGTAGGCGACGACCCGGAAGTCGGGAGCGGTGCGCTCCGAGCCGTCCTCCCACTCGCTCACCAGGTCGACCAGGTCGCCGTCGGACCAGCCCAGGTGACGGATGTCGTCGGGGTGCACGAAGACGACCCGGCGACCGTTCTTGATGCCGCGGTAGCGGTCGTCGAGCCCGTAGATCGTGGTGTTGAACTGGTCGTGGCTGCGCAGGGTCTGCAGCAGGAGCCGACCCTCGGGCACCTCGAGCACCTCGAGCGGGCACACGGAGAAGATCGCCTTGCCCGCCCCGTCGCCGGTCGTCGGGAAGTCGCGGGAGTCGCGCGGCGGGTGCGGGAGCACGAACCCGCCGGGCTGGTCGACCTTCTCGTCGTAGGCCGCACACCCCGGCACCACGTTGGCGATCCGGCGCCGGATGGCCGTGTAGTCGTCGCGGAACTCCGACCACGGGATGTCGGGCCCACCGGCCCCACCGGCACCGCCCTCGCCGTCGGCCGCGCCGAACGTCGCCTCGGCGAGCGAGCAGACGATGTCGACCTCCGAGCGCAGCAGCGGCCCCGCCGGGGCCAGCGGTCCCTTGGACGCGTGCACCGCGGACATCGAGTCCTCGACGGTGATCCGCTGCTCGTGCCCGCCGGTGAGGTCGCGCTCGGAACGGCCCAGCACGGGCAGGATGAGCGCCTCGCGGCCGGTGACGACGTGGGAGCGGTTGAGCTTGGTCGAGACGTGGACCGTCAGGTCGGTACGGCGCAGCGCGTCCTCGGTGACCTCGGTGTCGGAGACCGCGGAGGCGAAGTTGCCGCCCATCGCGAAGAAGAAGCGCGCCCGGCCGTCGCGCATCGCCTTGACCGCGTCGACCGTGTCGAGCCCGTGCTCGCGCGGCGGGTCGAAGCCGAACTCGGCCTGGAGCGCGTCGAGGAACGCCGGCTTGGGGCGCTCCCAGATCCCCATCGTGCGGTCGCCCTGCACGTTGGAGTGGCCACGCACGGGGCACAGCCCCGCACCGGGCTTGCCGATGTTGCCCTGTGCCAGGGCGACGTTGACCATCTCCTTGATCGTGGCGACGGAGTTGCGGTGCTGGGTGATGCCCATCGCCCAGCAGAAGACGGTGGCCTTCGACGCGACGAGCATGGCGCCCAGCTCCTCGATCTGCGCCCGGCTCAGCCCGCTCGCCCGCTCGACCTCCGCCCAGTCGAGCCGGGCGATGTGCTCGGCCCACGCGTCGTAGCCGTGGGTGCGGGTGGCGACGAAGTCGTGGTCGATCGCGTCGTGCTCGAGGAGGTAGGCCGCCAGCCCCTGCCACAGCGCGAGGTCGCCGTTGATCCGCACCGGGAGGTGCAGGTCGGCGAGCTCGGTGCCGTTGGCCAGCCAGCCCTTGGGGTTCTGGGGGTTCTTGAACCGCACCAGCCCGGCCTCGCGCAGCGGGTTGACCGAGACGATCCGGCCGCCGTTCCTCTTGGCCTTCTCGAGCGCCGAGAGCATCCGCGGGTGGTTGGTGCCGGGGTTCTGGCCGGCGACCACGATGAGCTCGGCCGTCTCGACGTCGTGCAGCGAGACCGACCCCTTGCCGATGCCGATCGTCTCGGCGAGGGCGACCGAGGTGGACTCGTGGCACATGTTCGAGCAGTCGGGCAGGTTGTTGGTGCCGAAGGCGCGGGCGAACAGCTGGTAGGCGAACGCCGCCTCGTTGGAGGTCTTGCCCGAGGTGTAGAACACCGCCTCGTCCGGGCTCGCGAGGCCGCGCAGGTGGGCGCCCATCATCGCGAAGGCGTCGTCCCAGGCGATCGGCTCGTAGTGGGTGGCACCGGCCCGCTTGACCATGGGCTCCACGATCCGGCCCTGCTGGCCGAGCCAGTAGTCGGTGCGGTCCTCCAGCGACGCGAGCGAGTGCTCGGCGAAGAACGACGGCTCGACGCGCCGCTTGGTCGCCTCCTCGGTGACCGCCTTGGCGCCGTTCTCGCAGAACTCGGCCGTGTGGCGGTGCGACGGGTCGGGGTCGGGCCAGGCGCAGCCCTGGCAGTCGAAGCCCTCGACCTGGTTGAGCCGGAGCAGGGTCCGGGCGGTGGTGACCGGTCCCATCTGCTCGACGGCCCGCTTCATCGCGACCGCGACCGCGGTCGGGCCGGCCGCCGCGTGGGCCTCGCTGCCGACCTCGAGGTCGGCCTCGTCGATGTCGTCGTGTGGGGCACTGCGCAGCGGACGGACCATGGGTCCATCCTGAACCCCTCCTCGAGGACGGGCCCACACCCCCTGGAGCGATCGGGAGCAGGGGCCGCGGCACGGATGCGCAATAGCCCGCAATGACCTGTCGCCGCTACCCCCCGGCGCGTTAGGTTGCAGCGCCGACCGCGACGCCGCGGTCCCACCAACCTGCCGTTCCCGAACCCGAGGAGCCCTCGATGTCCGACTACCCGCCTCCCCCGCCGCCGCCCGGCGGCTATGGATCCCCGCCGCCGCCGCCCCCGGGGGGCTACGGCGGTCAGCCGGGTACGCCGCCCTACAGCGTGGGCAACGCCGTCAGCTACGGCTGGGCGAAGTTCCAGGCCAACGCGGGCCAGATCATCATCGCCGGTCTCATCGCCCTGGTCGCGATCGTGGTCTTCCAGGTCATCGCGGTCGTCATCCGCGGCATCATCGTCACGGGACCCGAGTGCACCGGCACCGGCTTCGACATCGAGTGCACCGACGGCAGCGGCTTCTTCGTCTCGGTCTTCGCGAGCGCGATCTCGAGCTTCCTCTTCTTCGTCGTCTACCAGATCATCGGCGCCGGCATCATCCGCGGCGCGCTCGGCATCACCGAGGGTCGCCCGTTCGAGTTCAACGAGCTCTTCAAGACCGACAAGCTCGGCCCGGTCGTCATCACCAGCCTGATCTCCGGCGCGATCGTCTTCGTCGGGACGCTGCTCTGCTTCCTGCCCGGCATCATCGCGTCCTTCATGCTGTCCTTCGCGCTCTACTTCGTGATCGACAAGGACATGTCGCCGATCGAGGCCATCACCGCGAGCTTCAACCTGGTCAAGGACAACGTCGGCACCGCGCTGCTCTGGGCGATCGTGGCCTTCGCCGTCACGCTCGTCGGCTTCATCGCCTGCGGCGTCGGCGCGATCGTGTCGATCCCCGTCGCGTTCATCGGCACGGCCTACACCTACAAGCTGCTCACCGGCCAGCAGGTCGCGGCCTGACCCCGCCCCACCCCACGACGTACGGCGCCGGTCTCCCTCGTGGGACCGGCGCCGTCGTCGTCGGCGGAGCACTAGCCTGCGGCCATGGGACTGCTGACTCCGCTCGCCGTGCGCATCGGCGCCCTCTCGTGGATGCCCAAGCTGCTGCCGCAGGTCGTGTGGGTCGACACCCGGCTCCAGCGGGTGACCAAGGGCCGCGTCACGGTGCTCGACATCGCGGGGCTGCCCAACCTGGCGCTCACCGTGCCCGGCCGCAAGAGCGGCATCCCCCGCACGACGCCGCTCCTCTGCGTCCCCCACGAGGGCGGCTGGCTCATCGCCGGCTCCTACTTCGGCGGCCCGAACGTCCCCCTGTGGGTCGGCAACCTGCGCGCCACGGAGCGGGCCCGGGTGCGCTTCGACGCCCGGGAGGCCGAGGTGACCTGGCGCGAGGTCGAGGGCGAGGAGCGGGCCGCGCTGTGGCAGGCGATGCTCCGCACCTGGCCCAACTTTGCCAAGTACGAGGAGCGCACCACCCGGGTGATCCCGGTGTTCTACCTGCAGCCGGCCTGATCCCGCCACTAGCCTGGTCCTGTGCCGGACGTCGTGCAGCTGGGTCACCACCCGCCACCTCGCCACGTGGTCGCCCACCTCAGCGACCCGCACCTGCTCGCCGGCGGCGCGCTGCAGTACGACGCCATCGACCCCGACGCCGGCCTGGTGCTCGCGCTCGAGCGGCTGCGCCACGTCGACCCGCCGCCCCAGGTGCTCGTCTTCACCGGCGACCTGGCCGACAAGGCCGAGCCGGCGGCCTACGCGCGCCTGCGTGAGCTGGTCGAGCCCGCCGCGGAGGCGATGGGCGCCCAGGTCGTCTGGACGATGGGCAACCACGACGAGCGCGCGCCCTACTCGCAGGCGCTCTTCGGCACCGCGAGCGACGAGCCGCAGGACCGCGTGATCGAGGTCGACGGACTGCGGGTGGTCGCGCTCGACACGAGCGTGCCCGGCTACCACCACGGCGAGCTCGAGCCCGCGCAGCTCGCCTGGCTGGCCGACGTGCTCTCGACGCCGGCGCCGCACGGCACCGTGCTGGCGATGCACCACCCACCCATCCCGCTGCCGATGCTCCGCGCCGCCGAGCTCATCGAGCTGGCCGACCAGGACGCCCTCGCCGCGGTAGTCGCGGGAAGCGACGTCCGGGTGGTCCTGGGTGGTCACTTCCACTACACGTCCTGGTCCACCTTCGCCGGCGTCCCGGTCTCGGTCGCGTCGGCCTCGTGCTACACCGCCGACCCGGCGCCGATCGAGCGATTCGTGTCGGGCGTCGACGGCCACCAGGCGTTCACGATGCTGCACCTCTACGACGGCCAGGTCGTCCACACGGTCGTGCCGCTGGCCGCGGCGCCGGAGGTGACGGGCCACCCGTCGGACGTGGTCGCGCAGGTCGAGGCGCTGTCGGTCGAGGAGCGGCGCGAGATCCTGTCGCGCAAGGACTCGGAGTTCAACGCGGGCTGACCCCCGACCTGGGCCGTGGGTCGCTCAGCGGTCGGACGTCGCGCTGCGCTTGACCAGCAGGTAGCCGGCCGCCGTGGTGAGCGCGGTCAGCAGGAACAGCATGAGGACCGCGAGCAGGTAGTGCCCGGCGCCCGCGTCGATGAGGGAGTCGCCCGAGAAGCGCTCGTCGTCGGGACGGCCGAGGCCCATCGCGCTGCCGGTGGCGGCGTAGGCCCAGCGCGACGGCGCCAGCCAGGCGACCTGCTCGAGCAGCGGGCGGCCGTGGATCTGGAAGAGCGCGGCCGACAGCACCAGCTGGATCATGATCATGCCGACCAGCGCCGGCATGGTCTGCTCGGTGCTGGTCACGATCGCCGACAGCGTCAGCCCGGCGACGACCATCGAGGTGGCGAGCAGCCCGATCACGATCGCCACCCGGAGGGCGCCCAGCCGTCCGTCGGGCCCGGGCAGGCCGACCGTCGCGATGAAGGTGACGACGAGCCCCTGCACGAACGCGGCGAACCCCAGCACGATGATCTTGCTCGCGAAGTAGACCCCTGGCGAGAGGCCGACGGCGTACTCGCGGCGGAAGATCGGCCGCTCCCCCACCAGCTCGCGGATGGCCAGGGCGGTGCCCATCAGGCAGGCGGCGACGATGAGGACGATGAGACGCTGGAGCGACTCCCCCGGCGCATAGACGAGCTCGACCGGGCACGACCTCGGCGACCCGCCCGGCGGGCAGACCCGCGAGTCGTCGAGTGACAGTCCGTCGGTGCCCGGGACGATGCGGCTGAGCAGGCCGAGAACGAGCGGCAGGGCGAGCAGCATCGACAGCAGCAGCCGGTCGGCGACGACGACCGCCATGTTGCGACGGACGAGGGTCGAGAGCTGCTTGCCGAACGACTGCCGCGGCGCCGTCGGCACCGAGGCCGCGGTCGACTGCAACCGCCCGGTCTCGGTGCTGGCACGGGGCGCGGCGATCCGCGACCAGAGGTCGGGCTCGTCGAGCAGGTCGAAGACCATCGGATAGTTGGGCACGCCGAAGTGGGCCAGGACGCCGGCGGGCGGGCCGAAGTAGGCAATCCGGCCACCGGGCGCGAGCACCATCACGTTGTCGCAGACGTCGAGCGCGAGCACCGAGTGGGTGACCACGACGACGACCCGGCCCTCGTCGGCGAGGGTGCGCAGCTGCTTCATCACCTCGAGGTCGAGGCCGGGGTCGAGGCCCGAGGTCGGCTCGTCGAGGAAGAGCAGCGGCGGCGCCGTCAGGAGCTCGGTGGCGATCGAGACCCGCTTCTTCTGGCCGCCGGAGAGCTGGCTGCCGATCCGGTTCTCGAGGCGCTCGAGGAGCTGCAGCTGGCCGGCGACGGTGCGCACCCGCTGGTCGCGCTCCTGGGCGCGGGTGTCGGGCGGGAGCCGGAGCTCGGCGGCGTAGGCGAGGGCCTGGCGGACCTTGAGCTGCGGGTGCTGGATGTCCTGCTGGGGCACGAGCCCGATCTGGAAGCGCAGCTGGTCGTAGTGGGCATAGAGGTCGTGGCCCTGCCAGATCACCCGCCCGTGCGTCGCCGGGCGCAGCCCGGTGAGGGCACCGAGCAGCGTCGACTTGCCGGCCCCGGACGGGCCGATGACCGCCGTCAGCGACGAGGGGTCGAGGGTGCAAGACACGTTCTCGAGCAGTCGCTTGCCGCCGGCGACGACGACCGACAGGCCGTCGGCGTACAGGGTGAACTCGTGCTGGGTGGCCGACGACAGCAGCTGGGCGCCGTCCCAGCGGAACGTCTGGTTGCCGACGATGACCTCGTGGCCGGGCTCGAGCGGGACCGCGCCGGCCACGCGCCGGCCGTTGACGAAGACGCCGTTGAAGCTGTTGAGGTCACGGAGCACGGCGGGTGCCCCGAGATCGAGGCGGCAGTGGAACCGCGAGACCAGCGGGTCGTCGAGCACGATGTCGTTGGACAGGTCGCGGCCGATCGTCACCGCGCGTCCGGGTGCTGCGTGCGCGGGCAGCATCGTCCGGCCGTGGGCGAGCTGACCCGGCGGCACGACCGACTGCGCCACGACCGGGGCGTCGCCGGCGCGGGGCGGCGGGGTCGGGACGTAGGGAGGCGGCAGCTGACCGGTCTGCGGCCCGCTCTGCGAGTACGCCGGGGGCTGGGCCGGCTGCTGGACCGGCTGCTGGACCGGTTGGAAGGGCGGGGGCGCAACCGGCTGCTGGACGACCGGCACGGTCTGCCACACGTGGAGGGTCTCGCCCTGCGGGTCACCCAGGGC